>JALUXG010000012.1 GCA_027019085.1 Rhodanobacteraceae bacterium
GCCGCAGGGGCGCAACATCGCCATGCGGCTGCGACCCGCCATACCGCATGGACATGGACTGCGTAAGAATAGGCGGCACAAGAATTGGATTGTTCAAGGGCGACTACTTATCTTGCTTTAGTGCTACGACGGGTACGAGCCTTCATATTTGACAACAAAAAAGGCGTATACGGTGCCAATTACATTGATTGGTTGGTCAATGTAGGACTGCCCACCAGTAGTTATCACGATACAAGACTGGCGACTTCATACAAGCGAATGATTGCAGCTGCTTGGTTCGCAAGTGCGTCTGAGGGAGAAGTGTCTGAGCAAAGCATTAAGGAAGCTTGGCAGAAGAGCAGCACTCAAGAGAAATTGGGTGCTTCTGAGCGTGATTTGCACTGGGAGGCGGTATCGCTCTTTCCGGAATTTGTAGCGCAAGTGACTGGGTATGTCAGGTCTCCCTTACGTCAGTCAGACTTGCACTTACTGGTCGACGTGGGAGCAGGGACGCTGGATGCAACGATTTTTAATGTCCATGAAGTAGAGGGGGAGGACAAGTTTCCAATTTTCGCCAAAGCGGTTGAGCGCTTGGGTACGCGCTTTCTTGTTAGGTCACGTATTGAGGGACGAGGGCTCAAGGAAGAGAAGGAGCTTGCCCCGTTTTCGCCTGTCCCTAACAAAACAGAATTCGCTTCGCTACTTGGGATTGATGTCGCCACCCTCCAGCGGAATGACTCATCCTTCATGCAGCGAGTGATTAAGGCGGTGGGTAGTCTATTACGGTATACCAAGAGCCGTCGGTATCCACTCTCGCGACGATGGGAGGATGGTGTGCCAGTATTTCTTTGCGGAGGTGGTGCTGGTTGCGATTTCTATACGGAGATATTTTTGTCTAAAAACGGGGAGTTTTCCGGTTTCCCTGTCAAACCCATGAAGCTACCAAAGCCAGATCAATTAGAAGCGAACGGGCTACGCGAAGATGATTATGACCGGGTATCCGTTGCATACGGACTATCATTTGACCCCTTCGATATTGGCGAAATCATCAAGGAAGATGATGTGGATGACGTAGCCGCTGAAGATGGCGGTTCCAATAGTCCTGGCAATACATCTAACAGCGTGATGTGCTCGCGATGTAGGGGCACGGGTGGATTGCATAGGACGTGTGACGCTTGTGGTGGTAGTGGCTTCATGTCCTAGAGTGCGTATGACCGAGTCAGGGAAATCCAACTGGACATGATGAATCAATTGCTAAGCGAATGTATGAGGAGATGTGCGAAGGTAAGCGTTATGTCTGGATGTTCTGGAGATGCCTGTATGAATTTAACAGTAGTAGTCTTATTTCCAAGTGAGTAAGTATGTAATGGGATATGACATCATTGGCGATATACACGGGCATAGCCAAAGCCTGGAATCGATTCTGACCAAGCTTGGGTATGAGAACCAGTCCGGCATTTATCGTCACCCTTCGCGCAAAGTAATCTTCCTGGGTGATTTTATCGATCGCGGTAATTTCCAACGTGAGGTGATCGATATCGCGAGAGCGATGATCGACTCTGGAAACGCACTTGCCGTGATGGGTAACCATGAGTTCAATGCAATTGCGTATTACACCGCCGACCACGAAGGAGAAGGTTACCTCAGGCCGCATTCTGAGAAGAATACAGGACAGCATCAAGCATTCCTCGATGCCTACCAAGGCTCCCCCGCTGCTTATGAAGATACCATTAACTGGTTCAAGACCTTGCCACTCTGGCTGGATCTTGGCAATTTGAGAGTCATTCATGCTTGTTGGGATAAACATGAGATCGCGGAAATCCTGAAGTATCAGGACGGGGAATGCTATCTGAGCGAGAAGCTTCTCCGAGAGTCTTGCCGTAGTGGTACATGGCAGTTCCGGGCAGTCGAAACGATCTTGAAGGGTAAGGAAATTCCATTGAAGCCTGGCGCCAGTTTCAAGGACAAGGACGGGAACGTGCGCCACAACATCCGGGTGCGCTGGTGGGACCGGGAGGCAACCAGTTACAAAGATGCGTTCATGGGGCCAGAGAGTGCTCGAACCCACATACCCGATGACCAGATCGAAGGTGACCATATGGTTGAGTATTCACACGAAGCACCACCGGTCATTCTTGGTCATTACTGGATGGAGGGCGAGCCAGTACCCTTGGCGCCGAATATCGCTTGTCTCGATTACAGCGTAGCGAAGCCCGGAGGCAAGCTGGTGGCATATCGGTGGGATGGTGAGCAAACATTAGATCCTGGCAAGTACGTCTGGGTTGAGCGCATTGAGTCATGAGTTTCCGCCCCCTGAGCTACTGGACCCAGTTGTGCATTACAAAAGGTAACATCAATGCTACCATTAGGGGCTGATGGCAGCGGGGTACCTCGTTATGCTATTGCCGGAGATGCAATGATGGCTCTGACGAAAGATTTTAAGGACACCATACAGGCTCGCGCCCAAAGGGATCCGGCGTTTCGCAAGGCTCTGTTACAAGAAGGGGTCGAATGCCTGCTCGCCGGTGACGTCGATACCGGCAAAGCAGTGCTGCGCGACTATATCAATGCGACGATCGGGTTCGAGGGAATGTCACGGGTCTTCGATAAATCGAGCAAGAGTCTCATGCGCATGTTCGGGCCAAAAGGTAATCCCCAGGCGAGCAACCTGTTCCAGGTGATCCAATACCTGCAGGAGCAGGAGGGCATTCACCTGGAAGTCAAAGCCCGGAAGGTTGCCTAAGGTGCTGTGTATCAGTGTTCAAACTGCAATTTTTTTCGAGCATTTTGAAGGATTTTCTGAGCATGGTATTTTTCATGGTATTCTCATTTATCAGGAAAATAAGTCATTGAATATAAAAGATAAAAAAGGCTTATTTACAATAGAGTGGGAGTGACCTGAACTGACAGGTCATATCTGGCACTGGCTAGCAACAGCAGGTATTAACGATACAGATATATTTTGCAGCGAATCGAGTGTGGACTCGGTTTTCCCGGAAATAGTGTTAACGAATCAGATGCTGCAGAAGTAACGAGTATTAATCCCCACGGTCAAGTCTGACGTCGATGGCTAGTTCTGTAACCAGTTCTCTACTTTCAGTCCGGGAACCCGAGAGAATTCACCGACATTGGCGGTCACTACCGTAAGGTTGTTTGCGAGAGCATGTGCGGCAATCAGTAGATCATTTGGCCCAATCGGTGTTCCCTGACGTGTGAGATGATGGCGTAATGATGCGTACTGGTGGTCGGCGGGTGTTTCCAGTGGCAGGATTTCCAGTGCCGAGAGGATCAGGTCAATGCGTTCTGCAAGTTTTGCAGAGTTTGACTTGATTGCGCCATAGCGGAGTTCTGCGGCTACAATGATGCTGGTGCAGACAGTATCCTCGCCTGCTTTGGTGATCTGTGCGGCCACTACGCCTTGCGGATTGCGGACAAGATCGGACAGGATGTTGGTATCCAGTAGATACGCCAGTGATGCGCTCATAGCAGCACGTCATCCAGTGGAGGCAGGTCATCATCGATATCGGGGAAGGGTTCAGTCAAGGGAACCAGAGAGGCTAGCAGCGCCAGCAACCTGCCTTTACGGATTGGCTCCACGATCAGCCGGTCACCTTCCTTGTGGATGAGGGCTTCCTCACCCTCCAGCTCGAACTCGCGAGGGATGCGTAGTGCCTGGTTGCGCCCGTTGCGAAAGAGGCGTACATGGCGTTCAGAAGTTGACATTCGAATATCCTCCGGATGATATGGCATATGTCAAAGCATATGCCTAGAGGTCCAGTAAGTCAATCAATCCTGTAAGTGTGCGGCGTGACGGTGTTCTCGCGGTAATTTACCAGGTGATTTGCAGCATATTCTGAACACGGCATTTTTCATGGTATTACCACCTGAACCAACAAGTAAGCCATTGATATTAAATCGTAAAAATGGCTCGTTTACAATCGAGTGGGAGTGAGCTGAAAACCCCCTTGCCTTTGAGGTTGGTCTGAACCCCCAAAGCGGACACGCAAGACGCCTGCCGCTACAGTCAGACTGTCCGTAATTCGTCCGCCCGCGGCCAGTTGCTCATGGATTGCCGTCCGGGTCCGTAACGGGACCTGGCTGGTGGAATAGGCTACGATGGGCAAGGTGATGCATACTCTTGGCCAGGTCGGCCGTGTAGCATGTGCTTCATCGTGCCGAGGGAGGTCGGTCATGCGTATTTGTCGTAGCTTGTTCCGGGTACATGGGGTAGGACTGGGTCTGTTGCTGCTGTTCTGGGCTGGATCGGCGCAAGCCGCCACCGTATTGCCGGGTCCACTGGTGACCCCCCAGTGGCTGCATGCGCATGCCGATGAAGTGCAGATTGTCGATCTGCGCGACGACCTCAATTCGCTGACCGAACCGCCGCGCTATATCCAGGCCGGTGGACGCAAGGTCCTGGTGCAATCGGGCGGCCATATACCCGATGCACTTTCGGTCAATGTCGCTGCCCTGCGCGAACCCCGTCAGATCGCGGGCCATACGGTGCGTTTCATGTTGCCGTCTGCGAAGGACTTCCAGGGCATCATGCAGGCATCGCAGTTGCAGCCGGACAAGCCCATCGTGCTGGTGCCGACCGGCGATCAGGTCATCTCGCTGCAAGAAGCCGCGCTGCTGGCTTTCGAACTGCAGGTGTTTGGTCAGCCCGCGGACCAGATCGCCATTCTCAATGGCGGCATGCACGCCTGGATCGAGGCAGGCTACCCGGTGGATACCGATGCCATAGCTCCCCTTGAGCAGGGCACGTGGAAAGCTTCCTCGCCACGCAAGGAATTGCTTGCCGACATTGCCCAGGTGAAACAGGCGCAACGCTCCCACGGACGCCTGATCGATGCGCGGCCGCTGGCCCAGTTCGCCGCCTTGTACCATACCCCGGTGATACCGGTGTCCGGGCGATTGGCTGGCGCACGTTCACTGCCTACCGAACTTCTGTACAAGCAGGCGCCCGACGGCTCCTGGCACTACCTGACGGCAGACGAATACCGATCGGTGCTCAACGAGCAGGGCATCGGCAAGCTTTCGCCCTCCATCGTCTACTGCAACACCGGCCAATACGCTTCCGGTGCATGGTTTGTGCTGACTCGCATACTGGGCCTGAAGGGCGTTCGCGAGTTTCAGGGCGGGATGAATGAGTGGCTGCACCGTGGGCTGCCGGCGGTCGGCCTTGATGGGCGCACGGTTCGGTTGCAACGGTGACTATGGGTCGGCTGAGGGCACGGAGCGTTCATACCTCGTCGCTGTCTCCTTGCAGCAATGCGGCATCGTGGGCGGCCAGATAGATCTCGCCATGCTCGAGGATGAAATAGCGAAAGGCCTCGGCTGCGGGTGAAAGCAGACGCGCCTGCAAGTGGGCGACGAACCAGCTGCGCATGACCGGTGTATCGATGACATCGAGCACATGCAACAGTCCTCCACGAATCTCCAGACCGATGGTATGCAAGGACAGCATGCCGATGCCCAGTCCGGCGATCACCGCCTGCTTGAGTGTCTCGTTGCTTTCGATTTCCATGGCAGGACGGGGCGAGGTGTGGTGCGCGGCGAAATACGCTTCCATGGCGGCACGCGTACCGGATCCGGTTTCACGGATCAGCAGGCGATGCGATTCGAGCGTTTCAGGGAGCAGGTGCAGCTCATGGGTGAGCGGATGACCCGCCGGCGCAACAAATACCAGAGGATGGGCGGCAAAGGCTTCGGCCCGTGTATCGAGTTCGCGCGGAGGACGACCCATAACGGCCAGGTCGATCTCACCGCCATGCAACAGGGCCACCAGTTGTTCGCGGTTGGCTGCGACACGCAGTCGCAGTTCGATCGCGGGGTGTTCGTGGTGGAACCGTGACAGCAGGCGCAACAGGAAGTGCCTGGCAGTACTGACAAAACCCAGGGTCAGTTGACCACGATCCAGGTGTTGCAGGCGGGCCATTGCGTCCTCGGCCTCCTGCCGGGCGGTCAGCATCTTGCGTGCATGCACCAGAAAGTATTCGCCGGCCGTTGACATGCTCAGTCTCCGGTTCTCGCGGTCGAACAGACGCATCCCGACCTGATGCTCCAACTCCCTGATTTGCATGGAGACTGCGGGCGGTGTGATGTGCAGCGCCGCGGCGGCGGCCTGCACGCTGCCACGCCTTGCCACTTCGACGAACACGCGCAATTGGCGGAAACTGAGCTTCATTGATTAAGTATTTCATGAATTGGAAGAAAAGATAATCTGACTTTACTTATTTTGTGAGATGCAAAAGAGTGGATCCCCGACAGCAGACCGCCGAGGAACCGCCATGAGCGCCACCGAAATTCATGCCGAAGCCACCGATATCACCGCCAACGCCAGGAAACGCTATTCGGCAGGGGTTCTCAAATACCGCCAGATGGGCTACTGGCAGCCCGAGTACGAGCCCAAGGACACCGATGTCCTGTGTCTGTTTCGCATATCGCCGCAGGACGGCGTCGACCCGGTTGAAGCCGCAGCAGCCGTGGCCGGTGAATCCAGCACGGCCACCTGGACCGTGGTCTGGACCGACCGCCTGACGGCCTGCGACAGTTATCGCGCCAAGGCCTACAAGGTCGAGCCGGTACCCGGGGCGCCGGGGCAGTTCTTTGCGTGGATCGCCTACGACCTGATCCTGTTCGAGGAAGGCTCGATCGCCAACCTGACGGCCAGCATCATCGGCAACGTATTCGGTTTCAAGCCGCTCAAGGCCTTGCGCCTTGAAGACATCCGCATCCCGGTGGCGTACGTGAAGACCTTCAAGGGCCCGCCGACGGGCCTGATCGTCGAACGCGAACGCCTGGACAAGTTCGGCCGTCCGCTGCTGGGGGCCACGACCAAGCCCAAGCTGGGGCTTTCAGGACGCAATTATGGCCGCGTGATCTACGAAGGCCTGAAGGGTGGTCTCGATTTCATGAAGGACGACGAGAACATCAATTCGCAGCCCTTCATGCACTGGCGTGACCGCTTCCTGTACGTGATGGATGCCGTGAACAAGGCCAGCGCCGCGACCGGCGAGGTCAAGGGCTGCTACCTGAACGTCACAGCCGCCACCATGGAAGACATGTACGAGCGCGCCGATTTCGCCCGGGAACTGGGCAGTGTGGTCGTCATGATCGATCTGGTGGTGGGCTACACGGCGATCCAGTCGATGAGCAACTGGGCACGCAGGAACGACATGGTTTTGCACTTGCACCGCGCCGGTCACGGCACCTACACACGCCAGAAGACCCATGGCGTGAGCTTCCGCGTGATTGCCAAGTGGATGCGCCTGGCAGGCGTCGATCACATCCATGCCGGTACTGCCGTGGGCAAGCTCGAAGGCGATCCGCTGACCGTGCAGGGCTACTACAACGTATGCCGCGACAGCTACACGCGAACCGACCTTCCGCGCGGCATCTTCTTCGACCAGGACTGGGCCGACCTCAAGAAGGTCATGCCCGTGGCCTCGGGGGGCATTCACGCCGGGCAGATGCACCAGTTGCTCGACCTGTTTGGAGACGACGTGATCCTGCAGTTCGGTGGTGGAACCATCGGTCACCCGGCCGGCATCCAGGCGGGTGCCGTGGCCAACCGGGTTGCGCTCGAGACCATGGTCAAGGCGCGCAACGAGGGCAGGGACATCGTCAACGAGGGCCTCGACATCCTGCAGCAGGCCGCCAAGTCTTGCACGCCGCTCAAGCAGGCGCTGGATGTATGGAAGGACGTCACCTTCAACTACGCCAGCACCGACACCAGCGATTTTGCAGTGACCCCCGACGTCGCCTGAGGAGAAGACACCATGATGACCAATCCCGTTGGCCGTATCACCCAGGGCCAGTTCAGCTTTCTACCCGACCTCAACGATGCCGAAATCAGCGCGCAGATCCAATACGGTCTCGACAAGGGTTATTCGTGGAGCGTCGAATATACCGACGATCCGCATCCACGCAACACGTTCTGGGAAATGTTCGGCATGCCCATGTTCGACCTGCGCGATGCAGCCGGCATCCTGATGGAAGTCAACAACTGCCGCAAGACGTTCCCTCGCCACTACATCCGTCTGGTGGCCTTCGATGCCACACGCAGCATCGAGTCCATCGCGATGAATTTCATCGTCAACCGACCGGAAAACGAACCCGGCTTCGGCCTGCTCCGGCAGGAAAGCGACGGTCGCAACATGCGCTACACGGTACGTTCCTACGCCGGCGATAAACCGGAAGGTGAACGCTATTGAAAGCTGCGTTCACCCGTTTGCGGGCACGGACGTGCGAGTCCGGATACGCCATTGGCGTGTATGGGGCCTGCAGTACGCCGTTCACGTCGGATGAAGATCACGCATGAAACTCAGCCCTGTCATCGCCCCCTCGATCCTTTCGGCCGACTTCGCCCGCCTGGGCGAAGAGGTCCGGGCCGTGCTGGCGGCCGGCGCGGACTGGGTACATTTCGATGTGATGGACAATCACTACGTGCCTAACCTCACCATGGGTCCGATGGTGGCGCAGGCGCTCAAGCCGTACTGTCGCAAACCCGATGGCGCTCCGGCCACACTCGACGTGCACCTGATGGTCGAACCGGTCGATGCACTGGCTGTCGCGTTTGCCCAGGCCGGTGCCGATCTCGTCAGCTTTCATCCCGAGGCCAGCCGGCACATCGACCGGACCCTGCAATCGATCCACGAAGCCGGTTGCAAGGCCGGCATGGTGTTCAACCCGGCCACGCCACTGGACGTCCTGGAATGGGAACTCGAGCGCCTCGACCTGGTGCTCGTCATGTCGGTCAACCCGGGATTTGGCGGTCAGCGTTTCATCGATACGGCCTTGCGCAAGATCGAAAAGATCCGGCACGTCATCGACGCCAGCGGCCGGGAAATTCGCCTGGAAGTGGACGGCGGCATCAAGGTCGACAACATCCGCAGCGCAGCCGATGCCGGAGCCGACACCTTCGTGGCGGGAAGCGCGATTTTCGGGCAGGACGACTACGGCACCGTGATTTCGGCCATGCGCCGCGAACTTGCCGGAGGGCACTGACATGGCGGCACCCGAATACCGCATTCCCGGCCAGGCAACGGCGTCCCCCGAACCTGCGGAAGTTGCCCCTGCTGCCGTCGACCAGCCATCACTCGGCAACGCACGCACGGTGGCGCAGGTACTGGCCGAGAGCCAGGTGGAGTCCGTGTTCGAGGAACTGGATCGCGACCTGGTCGGCCTGGTTCCGGTCAAGCAGCGCATTCGCGACATCGCGGCCCTGCTGGTGATCGACAAGCTGCGCATGAATGTCGGCCTTGCGGCGGAAACGCCGAGCTTGCACATGAGCTTCACCGGCAACCCGGGGACTGGCAAGACCACGGTGGCGCTGCGCATGGCCGAGATCCTGCACCGCCTGGGTTACGTGCGCAAGGGGCATCTGGTGGCCGTCACGCGCGACGACCTGGTGGGGCAATACATCGGCCATACCGCGCCCAAGACCAAGGAGGTCTTGAAAAAAGCCATGGGCGGCGTGCTGTTCATCGACGAGGCCTACTACCTGTACCGCCCGGAAAACGAACGCGATTACGGGCAGGAGGCCATCGAGATCCTGCTGCAGGTGATGGAAAACCAGCGCGACGACCTGGTGGTGATCCTTGCCGGCTACAAGGACCGCATGGATACCTTCTTCAAGTCCAATCCGGGAATGAGCTCACGCATTGCGCATCATCTCGATTTTCCCGACTACAGCGTGGACGAACTGCACAGGATTGCAGAACGCATGCTTGCACAACGCCATTACCGCTTCGGAGATGGCGCTGCCGAAGTCTTTCACCGCTACCTGGAGCGCCGCATCGAGCAACCCCATTTTGCCAACGCACGCAGCGTGCGCAATGCGCTCGACCGTGCCCGGCTGCGCCAGGCCAGCCGCCTGTTTGCCGCCCCTGACAGGGAACTCGACCGCGAGGACCTGACAACGCTGCTGCCGCAGGACCTGCTGGCCAGTCGCGTGTTTGCCGAAGGGTCGAAGCACTGAGTGCGCCGGAATGCCCCAGGCGAGCACTCGCATGAATGACCGGGCTGGATCCCTGGCGCCGATCCCCCGCTTCCACGACAGCCAATAAGAGACTGCCATGCCACTGTCCAAGCGCCCGACCCTTACGCAGTATCTCATCGAGCAGCGCCGCCGCTTCCCGTCGGCCAGCGGCGAGCTCAATGCGCTGATCCTGGATGTGTCGATCGCCTGCAAGGCCATCGCGCGCCAGGTGGCCTACGGCAAGCTCGGCGAAGATGCAGGCATGCGGCGTGGCGGTGAAGTGAATGTACAGGGTGAAGTCCAGAAACGGCTGGATGTGGTCAGCAACGAAATCTTCGTGTCGCTGGCCGAATGGTCAGGGCACCTTGCCGGCATGGTGTCGGAGGAAATGATCGATCCCTACCAGATTCCGGGTGAATATCCGCGCGGCAAGTACCTGCTGGTATTCGATCCACTGGACGGGTCGAGCAACCTCGATGTCGATGTCACCGTCGGCAGCATTTTCTCGATCCTGCGTGCGCCGGATGATGTGGTGTCAAGCGGGCGTGATGTCACCGAGGCCGATTTCCTGCAGCCCGGTGCAAGGCAGGTGGCGGCCGGATATGCGCTCTATGGTCCGGCGACCATGCTCGTGCTCACCGTGGGCAACGGCGTTGTCGGTTTCACCCTCGATCCCTCCCTGGGCGAATACAAGCTCACACACCCGGATTTGCGGGTTGCCGAGGATGCGCAGGAATTTGCCATCAATACTTCCAATGCACGTTTCTGGGAGCCTCCCGTCAAACGTTACGTGGACGAATGCCTGGCAGGAAGGACCGGTCCGCGCGGCAAGGATTTCAACATGCGATGGATCGCCAGCATGGTGGCCGAAGCGCATCGCATCCTGATGCGCGGCGGAGTCTTCATGTATCCGCGCGACACTCGTAATCCGGGAAATCCCGGTCGCCTGCGCCTGCTCTATGAGGCTAATCCGATCGGATTCGTCATGGAGCAGGCCGGTGCCCGGGCCAGCACCGGAAGGCAGGCGATGCTGGACGTGATGCCCGAAGCCCTGCACCAGCGCATCGGCCTGATCTTCGGCTCGAAGAACGAGGTTGAACGCATCGAACGCTACCACCGCGAAGGCACATCCCGTGACGCACCCATTCCCCTGTTCGTCGAACGTGGCCTTTTCCGCGACTGACCGCGCTGCAGAACCTCTCCATCAAGGACCTGACCGCCATGTCTGAACGTCACCCCATCATTGCCATCACCGGATCGTCCGGCTCCGGAACCACTTCGGTCACGCGCACGTTCCAGAACATCTTCCGCCGCGAGAAGATCCGCGCAGCCATCATCGAAGGCGACAGTTTCCATCGATTCGATCGCAAGGAGATGCGCAAGCGCCAGGCCGAAGCCGAAGCAGCCGGAAACCACAACTTCAGCCATTTCGGGCCGGAAAACAATCTCTTCGAGGAGCTCGAGGAACTGTTCCGAAGCTATGCCGCATCCGGTTCGGGCAAGGTGCGCAAATACCTGCATGACCCCACGGAAGCCGCACCCTACAAGCAGGAACCGGGCACTTTCACGCCCTGGGAGGACCTGCCGCCCGATACCGAACTGCTGTTCTATGAAGGTTTGCATGGTGCGGTCACCACGCCCGAGGTCGACGTGGCTCAGCATCCGGACCTGCTGATCGGCGTGGTGCCGGTGATCAATCTGGAATGGATCCAGAAACTGTGGCGCGACAAGCATGTGCGCGGCTATACCGCCGAAGCGGTCACTGACACCATCCTCCGGCGGATGCCCGATTACGTGCATTACATCTGTCCGCAATTTTCCCGCACCGACGTGAATTTCCAGCGCGTACCGGTGGTCGACACATCCAACCCCTTCATCGCGCGCGACATCCCCACCGCCGATGAAAGCGCATGCATCATCCGCTTTCGCAACCCCAAGGGAATCGATTTCCAGTACCTGCTCAACATGATCCACGATTCGTGGATGTCGCGTGCCAATACCATCGTGGTACCCGGCGGGAAGATGGAACTGGCCATGCAACTGATCCTGACCCCGTTCATCTGGCGCATGATGGAACGCCGCAAGCGCGCGCTGGGAGCGAACTGATGGCCGGCGCAAGCCATGACCCCGTGCGCCGCGGGCAGCCTTCACACGATGTACGGGCCACCGTGCTGCGGGCTCTGGCCATGGATGCGGTACAGAAAGCCCGATCGGGCCATCCCGGTGCGCCGATGGGCATGGCGGAAATGGCCGTTGCACTGTGGTGCTCGCATTTGAAGCACAACCCGGCGAACCCGCAATGGCCCGACCGCGACCGCTTCGTGCTCAGCAACGGGCATGCCTCGATGCTGCTGTATGCGCTGTTGCACCTGAGCGGGTACGACGTGTCCATCGAGGACATTGCACAGTTCCGCCAGTTGCACAGCAAGACGCCCGGGCACCCCGAATACGGACTGACCCCCGGCGTGGAAACCACGACCGGTCCGCTGGGGCAGGGCATCACCAATGCGGTCGGCATGGCGCTGGCCGAAAAACGGCTGGCCCTCGAGTTCAACCGCCCAGGCCATGACATCGTCGATCACCATACCTATGTATTCCTGGGTGACGGCTGCCTCATGGAGGGCATCAGTCACGAGGCCCTGTCCCTGGCCGGCGTCTGGGGACTCAACAAGTTGATTGCGCTGTACGACGACAACGGCATCAGCATCGACGGCGCGGTGGAAGGCTGGTTCCGCGACGATACGGCAATGCGGTTTCGTGCCTGTGGATGGCAGGTCATCGGTCCCGTGGACGGGCATGACATCGGTGCCGTGGAGACAGCTATCGCCACCGCGCGCAAGAGCCGCGACAAGCCCACGCTGATCGTGTGCCGCACCACCATCGGAGCCGGCGCCCCACACCGTGCAGGCACTGCCCGGGCCCATGGCGAACCGCTGGGCGAGGAGGAAATCGAGGCTGTCCGTACGGCGCTGGGCTGGCCACATGCGCCCTTCGAAGTTCCCGAATCCGTGCGGGCGGAGTGGGACGCGCGCGAGCGCGGTACCCGGGATGAAAAGGCATGGCGGAAACGTCTGGACGCCTACCGCGACACGTTCCCCGCGCTGGCGGACAGCTTCGAGCGGCGCATGGCGGGCACCTTGCCCGACTCCTGGACTTCAATCACGGACACATTGCTCAACCATGCACTTGCCGACACACAGGCACTGGCCACGCGCAAGGCTTCACACATGGTACTGGCTGAGCTGGCGCCGCAACTGGAGGAAATGCTGGGTGGAAGCGCGGACCTGACCGGATCCAATCTGACCGACTTCCCGGACGCCGGCGCGCGTCACATCCATTACGGCGTGCGCGAGTTCGGGATGGCTGCCATCATGAACGGCCTGGCCCTGCATGGCGGTTTCATACCCTACGGCGGCACCTTCCTCACCTTCAGCGACTACAGCCGCAACGCCATCCGCATGGCCGCCCTGATGCGTGTGCGCGTGATCCATGTCTTCACGCATGATTCGATCGGCCTCGGCGAGGACGGACCCACGCACCAGCCCATCGAGCATGCCGCGAGCCTGCGCCTGATACCCCATCTTGATGTCTGGCGTCCGTGCGATCTGGTCGAGACCGCGGTTGCCTGGAGCGAGGCCCTGAGCTCGCCCGACAGGCCGTCGGCCTTGCTGTTGTCCCGCCAGGCCTTGCCTGCGCAAGCTCACGGGAACGCAAAACGGGCAGCCATCGCGCGTGGCGCTTACGTATTGCACGATCCCGACCATGCGCATGTGACGGTGCTGGCAAGCGGCTCCGAGGTCAGTCTGGCGATGGAAGCGACGAGGCTTCTGGCCAAAGAGGGCATCACCGTTCGTGTGGTGTCCATGCCCTGCGCCACGCGTTTCGACCGGCAACCGGCGAACTACCGCGAAAAAGTCCTCGGCGGCTTGCCGCGGGTCGGCATCGAGGCCGGTGTCACGCGTACCTGGGGTCCGTATGGCTGCACGGCAGCCATCGGCGTCGACCGTTTCGGCGAGTCGGCACCCGGCCCCCAGGTATTCGAACACTTCGGCCTGACTCCGGTCGCGATAGCCGAACGGATTCGGGAGGTGTACGGAGCATGATCAGCATGATCAGTTTCGACCTCGACGGCACCCTGGTGGAAACCGGTGGCGAGATTGCCGAGGCGGTCAACCGGACCTTGCGTGACTTCGATATCGATCCACGCCCATTGGCGGAAATCGAAGCCTTGATCGGTGGTGGTTCACATGTGCTCATGCGACGTCTGCTGACGCATGTTGATCCGGCAAGCACGCTCGATACCGAAACCGTCCTGCATCGGTTCGAACAGCACTATGCCGCAACGGCAGGCACCACCGGAAGCCCTTATCCGGGGTGCAGCGAGGCCATGCAAAGGCTGCGCGACCACGGCGTGGCGTTGGCCTGCGTCACCAACAAGGAACAGCGTCATGCCGAGCGTGTGCTCGAAGCCTGCGGTCTGCGCGATGCCTTTCAGTTGCTGGTAGGTGGAGACAGCCTGGCCTGGAAAAAACCCGACGGACGGGTACTCGAACATGTGCTTGCGAAATTCGGCGTCACACCGGAGCAGGCCGTGCATGTGGGCGATTCGGCCACCGATCTGGCCGCTGCACGCAATGCCGGGATAGCCGACTGGGCCGTGCCCTGGGGCTACAACGCAGGTACCCCCATCGCACGCGAACATCCTTCGCGGCTGTTCGAAAGCTTCACGGCACTGGTCGATTCGGTACTCGATAACCGCGCTGACAGTCGGGGCGAGCCGGTTCGCCGCGCAATGCCCGACTGATCCGTATTTTCAAAGGAGACTGCCCATGGCCCTCATTTCCCTTCGCCAGCTGCTGGATCACGGCGCCGAACACGACTATGGCGTGCCAGCCTTCAACATCAACAACATGGAACAGATCCAGGCCATCATGGAAGCAGCCCAGGAAGTCGACGCACCGGTCATCCTGCAGGCTTCCGCCGGCGCACGAAGTTATGCCGGCGAGGCCTATCTGCGTCGCATGGTCCAGGCCGCGGTGGAAGCGCATCCCGACATCCCGGTGGTCCTTCATCAGGATCATGGCGCATCGCCCTCGGTATGCCAGACATCGATCAGATCCGGGTTCACCAGCGTGATGATGGACGGCTCGCTCAAGGAAGATGCCAAAACGCCATCCTCGTACGAATACAACGTCGAGGTCACACGGGAAGTCTGCCGTTTCGCGCACTGGGTCGGCGTTTCGGTCGAGGGCGAACTCGGCTGTCTGGGGTCCCTGGAAACCGGCGAGGCGGGCGAAGAAGACGGCGTCGGTGCCGAAGGCAAGCTCAGTCACGACATGCTGTTGACCGATCCCGAGCAGGCGAAGGATTTCGTGGCGCAGACCGGCGTGGACGCGCTGGCCATCGCCATCGGCACCAGTCACGGCGCCTACAAGTTCACCCGTCAACCCACCGGGGATATCCTCGATATCGAACGCATTGCGCGGATCCACGCCGCCGTGCCGAACACGCATCTGGTGATGCACGGCAGCTCCAGCGTGCCCCAGGAATGGCTGGCCGTCATCCGCGAATTCGGTGGCGAAATCAAGGAAACCTATGGCGTGCCGGTGGAGGAGATTGCCCGCGGCATACGCAGCGGCGTGCGCAAGGTGAACATCGATACCGACATCCGCCTGGCGATGAGCGGCGCCATGCGCCGGCACTTGGCGCAGAAGGCATCCGATTTCGATCCACGCAAGGCCATGGCGGCCGCACGCGAAGCGGCCAGGGACATCTGCAAGCAGCGATTCGAGGCCTTCGGGTGCGCCGGACACGCGGCGACGATTCGTCCGGTTACCATGGAGTCCATGGCCGAAAAATATCGCTGAGGAGCACCCCATGGCAGTCGAGAGCACACCCGTTCCGCTGGGCACCGCGGCCCCCTCCTTCACCCTGCGCGGCACGGACGGGAAGATGCACAGTCTTCAGGAACTGCGAGGCGAGCGGGGCACGGTGATTGCATTCATCTGCAACCATTGCCCCTATGTGCAGGCCGTGTTGCCGCGGATGCTGGACGATGCAAGGACGTTGCTCGACCACGGCGTCCGGTTCATTGCCATCAACCCGAACGATGCCCGGGCCTATCCCGAAGACAGTTACGACAGGATGGTCGAAGCCGCAAGGGACTGGCCATTGCCCTATCTTCATGACGAGATGCAGGATGTTGCCCGCGCATACGACGCCGTGTGCACACCTGATTTCTTCGGCTATGACGCGCAATTGCATCTACGCTATCGCGGCCGACTCGATGCGGGCAGAAAGGAGCCTGTCGAAGATGCCCCACGCGAATTGCTTGACGCCATGCGTCGTATCGCCCAGGGTCGATCGCCTGCCGAACCCCAGTACCCGTCGCTGGGTTGCTCGATCAAATGGAAGGAACCATGAGCAAGACGAAGGCCTTGCGCGCACTGATCTTCGATGTCGACGGTACCCTGGCCGAGACCGAGCGTGACGGCCATCGCGTGGCCTTCAACCGGGCCTTTGCAGCGCAAGGACTCGACTGGCACTGGGACGTGCCGACGTATGGCCGCTGGCTGCGCATTTCCGGCGGGCGGGAACGCATTCGAGCCTACATCGATACACGGGACGATGCTCCAGTCGAGACAAGCGAACGCGATGCGCTGGCCGCTGCATTGCATCGACGCAAGAACCGGGCCTATGCCGATGTGGTGGAACAGGGCGGAATATCTGCACGTCGCGGGGTGTTGCGGCTGCCCGAAGCCAGTGTCAACGAGGGGGTCAGGCTGGCCATCGCCACGACAACCGGGCGCGGCAATCTCGACGCGCTGTTTCCGCGCCTGTTCGGCAAGGGCTGGGAAACGCGTTTCGATGCCATTGCCTGTGCCGAGGATGCTCCGAACAAGAAACCCGATCCTCAGGTATACCACGTCGCATTGCACCGTCTGGGCATCGATGCTTCCGAGGCCCTTGCAGTCGAGGACTCGCCGGCCGGTCTGGCGGCTGCCCGTCACGCACACCTGGCCTGTCTGGTCACCCGCAGTGCCTATTTCCGCCGAGCTGCGTTTCCAGGTGCTGCTGCCGTGGTCGACGATCTGGATACGGCACCCGACTGGCCCGGAGCACGGGGGCCACGGATCGGACTGGATGCCTTGCGCGCCCTGCACGCCACGATGCGTGTGTGACAGGCGAGCCCCAAGATCGCCGATAGCATGGCTGCATCCCTTATCATTCACGGCAAGGCATTCTTCCGTGTGCATGCGCTTCAGAAGCATTTGCACCGGTCAGGGCGTATTCGATGGCAATTCGACCGGCTCACTTTCGCTCCAATTTTCTATTGAATAAACACTAATAATCATATATTTACACGAATTTCATCATGTTGTTTGTCCATCTTTATTCGCTTGTTTCCCATTTCACACGTCTGCATGACGCAGAGCCACCGGCCCGCTGCCCGGAAGATGCGGCATGTCCCTGAACACCTCTGCGGTCTTCGACGAACGCGAGGCTCGCTGGATGCGCCAGGCCCTGGATCTTGCCGCGCATGCGCGTGATGCCGAAAACGAGGTTCCGGTCGGCGCCGTGCTGGTCAAGGACGAGGTCGTGCTGGGGCAGGGCTGGAATCGCAACATCACCCTGCACGATCCGACGGCGCACGCCGAGATCGTCGCCTTGCGTGCGGCAGGCAAACACCTGGGCAACTACCGGTTCCCCGGCAGTACGCTGTACGTGACGCTGGAACCTTGCGCGATGTGCGCAATGGCCATGGTGCATGCACGCATCGCAAGAGTGGTCTACGCTGCCCGCGACCCCAAGACCGGAGCGGCAGGCAGCGTGTTCGACACCCTGGTCTCGGACCGGCACAACCATCGGATCGAGGTTGCATCCGGCCTGATGGCCGAAGAGTCCGCGGCCATGCTGCAGACTTTTTTCCGTGGGCGCAGATGATGTCTGCGTCGGTCAGCGTGCCAGTGCAGTAGTACCATGCGGGCATGCAGGCGGATCTGGAATTTCTGAGCGAACAGGCGTTGCTGGTACGACTCGGCGAGTCGATCAGCATGCCCGTCAACGCGCGGGTGCACCAACTTGCAGACCGGCTTCGCAGCGCTTCTCTACCGGCCCTGGAAGATCTCGTCCCAGCCTATGCCAGCCTGCTTGTTCGCTTCGACGCGGGCGCCTTGCAGTCGGCCGGAGCCACGATCGAGTCGATGGCCCGAGCCGTCGCCTCACTGATCGAAAACGACGAAGCATCCTGTGCTTCGAACCTTGCCCCATCCAGACAACACCGCATCCCGGTGTGTTACGAAGCCGACTGCGCCCCCGACCTGCAAGCAGTCGCTGCCGTCACGGGGCTGGATATCGAAGAGGTGGTGCGACGACATCATGCACCGGAATACCGCGTGGCCATGCTCGGGTTCGCGCCCGGCTTCGCCTATCTCCTCGGTCTGGATCCGGTGCTGGCCGTACCGCGTCGGGACGACCCACGCACATGTGTACCGGCCGGGTCGGTGGCCATTGGCGGTGAGCAGACCGGAATCTATCCCACGGCCTTGCCCGGTGGATGGCAATTGATCGGACGCACGCCCTTGCGCATGTTCGACCCCTCCGATCCACGGCATCCATGCCGTCTCTTGCCAGGGGACCGTGTGCGGTTCTTTCCTGTCGACAAGACACGGATGGTGCACATGCAAGACGGGCAGGGCACATGATCGAAATCATCGAGCCGGGCTTGCAAAGCAGTCTCCAGGACGTCGGTCGCCCCGGCCTTGCACACCTGGGCATTGGTCGTTCCGGCGCTGCCGACCTGCCGGCCTGGCGGCTGGCCAACGCGCTTGTCGGCAACGATGCCGGGACCTGTGCGCTGGAAATCACCCTGCAGGGCCCGCGCATTCGCCTGCACGCCGACCTGACACTGGCGCTGACCGGCGCACCGTTGCCGATGGCTCGCCGTAACGGTGAGGCCATGCCCATGTGGCGTCCGGTGCGGTGCACCACCGGCGATATCATCACTCTCGGCGCCGTATCCGAGGGTTGCCGCAGCTATCTGTCCGTCGAGGGTGGTTTTGACATCACACCCTGTCTTGGCAGTACCAGCACCGACCTCAATGCAGGACTGGGGCCGCTGTCCGGACGGGCCCTGCAGCCGGGAGATCGACTGCCGACCGGGCGGACACGCCGTTCCCTGAAGATCAACCGGTCCTGGTCACTCGACCCGCGGCCATGGTTTCAAAGCCCCTCCGAAAACGCACCGCTGCGACTGATGCCCGCGCGGCATACCCGGGACCTGCGCGCTTCGGACCGGATGCGGCTGGCGGAGGAGGTCTTTCATGTATCCAGCCGCAGCAACCGTACCGGAGTGCGCCTTGAAAGCGATCATCCGCTGCAGCTTGCGCATCGGTGCGAGTGCATCAGTGAAGGCGTCGTCGCGGGCGTAATGCAACTGCCCGCGAACGGACAGCCGATTGTCCTTGGGTGCGAACATCCGGTAACCGGAGGCTATCCACGCATTGCCCAGCTGGCCGCAGCCGACCTGCCACGCCTGGCGCAATGCCGCCCCGGGCAAAGTCTGCGCTTTGTGTGGACGGAACTGGACGATGCGCGCCGCGCCCTTGCCGTTCAACAGCGTTCGCTTGATGATCTGTGCATGCGCATCGCTGCCCGACTGGACTGAGATTCATGCATCGCATCGACCTCAATTGCGACATGGGCGAATCGTTCGGCGCCTGGAACATGGGTGCTGACGAGGCCGTCATGCCCTGCATAAGCTCGGCCAACATTGCCTGCGGCTTTCATGCCGGTGATGCGTCGGTGATGCGTCGGACAGTCGCCGCCGCAGTTGCTGCCGACGTGGCCATCGGTGCGCACGTGGGCCTGCCTGACCTTGCAGGGTTCGGCAGGCGCAGGATGGCGCTTGACCCTCAGGCCGCCTATGACATCACCGTGGTGCAGATCGGCGCGCTTGCCGCCGTGGCACACACGCAGGGCGCACGCCTGCGGCACGTCAAGCCGCACGGGGCGCTCTATCACATGCTCGATGAAGACTCCGCACTCGCCGAAGCCACGGCACGCGCCATCCGCGATGTGGACGCCCGTCTGTATGTGTTTGGCCGCTCCCAGGGCCCGTGGCTCAGGATGGCCGCATCCATGGGGCTGGAGGTATGTCACGAAGTCTTTGCCGATCGCACCTACCGCGATGACGGCACGCTCATGCCGCGTAGCGAACCTGGCGCCAGTCTTCACGGCATGGAGGCAGTGACTTCACAGGCCGTGCGCCTGGCACAGGGGCAGGGCGTTGTCACCGGCACCGGAAAAATGCTTTCCCTCAAGGCCGATACCCTGTGTATCCACGGCGACCGTGACGATGCCGGCACGCTGGCGCAAACGCTGCGTCGGCACCTGGAATCGGCCGGTATCCGCATAGCGCGCCACGAGCCCGGATGATCCTCAATGCTGGCGGCGGAAATACACGCTGGCAAGCGCGATCAGGAACAACGACGGAATCAGATTGGCAAGCAGGGCCGGTACGCCGTAGACCATGCCCATGTTGGTGATCACGCGCTGCAGGAAATACCAGCCGATGGCCAGCAGCATGCCGATGAAAATGCGCCGGCCCAGCCCCCCCGAACGCACGCTGCCAAAGGCAAAGGGCATGGCACAGAAGACCAGCGCCAGTACATTGAGCGGGAACAGGGCATGTCCCCAGAAGGCATTGGCATACGGCGCCGAATTGAGCCCGTTGGCGGACAGGTAATGCATGTTGCGAAGCAGGTCCGGCATCGACAGGTACTCCGGATGCACCAGCGACTGCTTGAGGACTTCGGGATCCAGGTCGGTGTGCCAGGGCATGGAGTCCACCGTCGAGGTCTGCACACGCTGGTCGTCGACACGACTGTCCCTGACCTGATGAAGAGTCCAGCTGCCCTTGTCCCTGGTGGCATCGCGGGCACGCAGGAAACGGGTGAGCTGACCGTCATCGGCAATGGTGTATTCACGGACATCCAGCAGACGGATCGAATCGGCACCGTTCGGATTCCGAATCGCCACGGCGTACCGGGCATTGATGAACTGCGGCCCCTCCTTCACCCACAGCCCGCTGCCGTAACTCAGTGCGATCCGTCCCGAACGCGACTGCAATTGCAGCGCATTGGCCCGCTGGTCGCCCACCGGCCCGAGTGTCTCGCCCATCAGCATCACCAGCAGCGCGAGCGCACCCGTCGCCAGGACGACCGAAAGCACGATGCGGAATTTCGACATGCCGGCAGCACGCAGCGCCGTCAGTTCCCCCGATGCCGCCAGGCCGCCAAGCCCGAGCAGGCCGCCGATCAGCGCTGCGCTGCCAAAATGCTGGTAGAGGCGGCGGGGCAGGGTCAGGACGATGAACAGCAGGGCGTCGGTGACGGTGTAACCGTGTTCACCCACGCGCGACAATTGCCGTACCAGCTGGTTGAGGGCATCAAAGCCGGTCAGCACCAGCCAGACGATGAGGATTGAACCGATCACGCTGGTGGCAATCAGGCGGTCGGCCCGTTTGATGCGAATCATGGCGTATCAGCTTGCCCGTTGTCAGACGGCAGGACACCAGAATGGCCGGTTTGCCAGGCACGGACCACCCCGCGCCGACGCCAGGTGCCTTCGGCACTGGAGCTGACCTGCGGGCAATCTGCCAGGTCCTGACGGAAGGTCGCGACGTTGATCTCGCGATCGAGTACGAACAGCACGCTGCCATGACGACGCAGTTCGGTACAGGCCTGCCCGATAGCCGCATCACCGTTCCAGGCAATGCCATACACCGGCATGTTCATGTACAGGCGCAATCCCCAGGGAGTGTGTTCCTCGATCTTCACGCCATGCGAAGTGTCCTGCACGAAGCTCAGGGCCTTGTAGGATTGCGGATTGACCAGTGCGCCAAGTTCTGCCGCACGAACCTGGTCATCGGCACGTGGGTCACCCAGATAAGACACGCCGGCCTTGATCACCAGCATGACCACGATCCAAAGCGCCAGCACCATTTTCTGCTGCCAGGAGGCAAGATTGAACGCGGGGCGCACGCTGCGCGCCAGCATCAGGGCCAGCGGCACGAACAGCGGCAGCACATAGACCGACAGGCGCGACTTGGCCACGCAGAACACGAGCAGCGGAATCAGGAACCACAGCAGCAGGAACAGGGAAGGGGAGGCCTGCCTCCACGCCTGTTTCCAGCGGTCGACAGACAACAAGCCAAGCAGGCCCCTGCCCAGCGGCACCCACCAGGGCAGGGTACCGACCAGAAACACCGGACCGTAGGCGCGTATCCATCCATACCACTGCGGGTTGCGGTTGTGGATGCCGGTGAAGATGCGATCGTACACCTCGTCCTTGAGGTAGTAATCGAGCAAACCCGGATATCGAGCCATCACCACGGCATACCAGAGCAGGCCGGTCACGAGGAAAATGGCCAGACCCGGGAGCCAGAACAAACGCCTGACACCTGCCCATCCTCCCTGTCTTGCAATGAATGGCAAGGCGCCCAGCAAGGGCAGCAGACCCGGCGGGCCCTTGGTGACAAAGGCAAGTCCGAAGCCCAGCCACATCAGGGCGATCCCCTTGCGGGGCGCCATGGGCAACGATGGCGATCCGAAGTATGCCCGGATCAGGCCGTACATCGCCAGAGCCTCGAACAGGGTGAGTAAGGTATCCGTGCTGGCCACGTTGGCGGCAAAGAACGGCCCGAGAAACGTGGCATAGATGAGCGGTGGGAGCCACGCGCGATCCGGCATCAACACACGCGCCATGGCCAGCACCAGCAGTACGGTCAACACGAAGGCCAATGCATTGGGAGCACGAACAGCCCAGGTATTGCGACCGAAGACCTCCACGGATGCCGCAATCGCCCAGTAGGTCATCGGCGGCTTGGTGAAGTTGCTGCGATCGTCGCTGTAGGCCGGCGCAAGATAGTTTCCCGAATCGAGCATCTGCAGCGCGCCGCCGGTATAGCGGCCCTCGTCCGTGTTCCACAGCGCACGCGTGCCCTGGAAGGCAAACCCGAGGACGAGGGCCAGCAAAAGCAGTCCGATCCAGGTACGGCGGGTTTGCCGATCGTCATGTGTGTGGCGGTCGGCAGGATTACGGGGCGTGGGCATGAACGGTCAATCCTCGAGTGGACGCGCCACGCACATGCCGGCCCGCCGTATTGAACAAAACGCTACATAGCTTAATACCCCCAACCCCAAGCCTCCATGATTGGTTTCATGCGAGGGTTGATCCAAGATGAAATGTGAAAGCGAAGTGCGAGCTCTTGCACATATTTCATCTGAATACATGTAGTTACTCGTGTGATCTCGAAAAATTATGCTGCGTCGGCATAAGCCATCCCCGAACTGGCATGACAGGAACGTACTCTATTTTACATAATATACATTATGCGCAATTTATCATGAGCATGCAGGCGTGCCGCCTGATGCACTTCCCGCTGTACGCTGACGCCTGCGGCACACGCTTCAGGTCTTGAACTCGTGTTGTGACAACGGGATGCTGCGGATGCGCCTGCCGATCAGGTGGGAAACGGCATTGACCACGGCGGGTGGCGTTGCCGGTAGCGGCGGTTCGCCGATGCCGCCCATCTTCGCGCCGCTCTCGACAATGCGCACATGGACGCGCGGCATGCGATCAGGCGGCAGGATCCTGTACTTGTCGAAATTGCGGGCCACGGGCATGCCATGCTCGTAGACGGTCTCCTCGAGCAGCGTTTCGGACAGCCCCAGCGATACGGCACTGGCGACCTGCGCCTCGATGATGGCGGGATTGACAATGCTGCCCGGGTCAATGGCCTGCCAGACATCGTGGACGCGTACCTGACCGTTCTCGATGGAGACCTCGGCCATCGCCGCCGCCTGGCTGCCGAACGGCGATGCCATGGCCACGCCGCGTGCACGGCGTGAACCGTCAGGCGCGGTGAACGGGCCTCGTTTCCAGTCCCCGGCAAGATCGGCCAGTTCGCGCAACAGGTGCGTCAGGCGTGCATTGCCCTCAAGCAGCCGCAGCCGCAGTTCGAAGGGGTCCTGCCCGCCCTTGTCGGCCAGTTCATCGAGAAACGTCTCGTAAAAGAAGTCGTTCATGGAGTGGCCGACCGAGCGCCAGTAGGCAAGTGTCGCCGGGGTCTTCATGTACAACTGCGCAATACGCCGGTTGGGAATGGCGTAGGCCTTGCCGGCAAGACCTTCCACCGCACTGGAATCGACCTTGCCGCGGCGTTTGTTGGCCACGCCCTCACTGGCACCTTCGGTGACCGCGACCGCTTCCAGGGCCACCGGCAGACCCCGTGCGTCAAGTCCGCCGCGAAAGCGCACCACCGACATGGGGCGCATCGGATCGCGCAGGAATTCCTGTTCCCGACTCCAGATCAATTTCACAGGCCGTCCCGTGGCCCTGGCGAGTTCGATCGCCTGCATGTAGGGAACGCCCGGTCCGTAGAGGAAATGGCGGCCGAAGAAACCGCCGAGCATGGGTGAATGCACGGTGATCCGGTCCGGATCGAGCCCGGTTTTCTTCGCGATGTCGGCCTGGAACATGTCGGGTGCCTGGTTGGGCACCCATACTTCCAGCGAACCGTCGGCATGGAACCGGGCCAGAGTCGAGGGTGGCTCCAGTTGCGCGTGATGCAGGTACTGGCTCCAGTACGTGGCATCGACCACGGTATGCGCGTTGTCCAGTGCCTTGCCGGGACGGCCTGCCGATTCTGCCGTTTCGCCCTCACCTTTGGCACGAAGAAGCTGTTCCCGGTAAGCCTGGGTCGAAAAGTCGGCCGGCATGACGCGCGCCGAAGCATCGGCCGCGGCTTCCTTCCAGTCCACTTGCGCGGCATCGACTGCCTTGCGGGCCACCCACCATCGTTCGGCGACGACCGCGACAGCACCGGGCAAACGGTGCACCGAATGCACGCCCTTCATGGCTTTCAGCTGAGCCTCGTTGCGGAACGTGCCAACCGTCATGCCCAGTCGCGGCGCGTGCTGTACCGCTGCATGCAGCATGCCCTCGACACGGATGTCGATGGTGTACTGCGCCCTGCCCGTCGATTTGGCGTAGGCGTCCACGCGCTTGACCGGCTTGCCGATCCAGCGGAACTGCGCGGGATTCTTGAGCTTCACGCTGTCAGGAGCGGGAACCGGAAGATCCAGCGCCTGTGGCGCGAGTTCGCCATAGGTCAAGCTCTTTCCCGAGGCGGCATGCACCACCCTTCCCGGCTCGGTATCGAGCTTGTCGACCGCAACACCCAACCGCTTGGAGGCGGCCTGCAGCAACATGCTGCGCGCCAGTGCACCGAGTCTGCGCATCGTCATGTAGCTGGAGCGCACCGACATGCTGCCGCCGGTGATGCGCATGCGTCCGTTCACGACCTGGAACTGGTGTCCGGTTGGGGCGTTGTCCACGATGAAGCTTGCCGGATCGGCATCCATCTCTTCGCCGACGATCTGGGCCATGGCGGTGAATACGCCCTGCCCACCCTCGTTGAATGGACTGTAAAAGCGGATGCGGTTGTCGGGCCGGATTTCGAGAAAGGCCGGAACCCGGGTTCCCGGTGCCATGGCTTCCGATGCACCCGAGGCGCGCGCCTTGCCGAGGGGAAGACCGAGGCCCAGCACGAAGGCGCCCGCGGAAACGCCGGCCGAAGCCAGCAGGAACCGGCGCCGCGAAAGATTGACCGGGAGTTCGCCGGACGGAAAGAATTCGCGTGTGGTGGCGATCTCTTCTGGATTGTTCATGCGTGGGCACCCCCATCGCGGTTGCTCGCCCGGGCCGCCTCGGCTCGTGCCTTCTCGGCCTCGGGCGAAGGACCGCCGTTCACAAGATCCCGGACGGTCGCATGAATCGCGTTGTAGGTGCCGCAACGGCACAGGTTGGTCATGACCGCGGCGATCTCGTCATCGCCCGGTTGCGGCGACTGCTTGAGCAGCGACGTCGCGGCCATGACCTGGCCGGACTGGCAGTACCCGCACTGTGGCACCTGATGGGCTACCCAGGCGGCGACCACCCGCCGTCCTGCAGGATCATCCTCGACGCCTTCGATCGTGGTGATCTTCCGCCCCGCCACGCCGGCCACCGGGGTGACACAGGAGCGGATCACCCGGCCGTCGAGCAGCACCGAACAGGCACCGCACTGGGCAATCCCGCAGCCGTACTTGGTTCCGGTCAGACCCAGTTCGTCACGCAGGACCCAAAGCAGTGGTGTGTCGGCATCGGACTCGACCGGATAGCTCTTGCCGTTGATTTCCAGTTCCATCGCACGGCCCTCGAGGTTTTGACGATTCGCACTTCAATGTAAACCGATCGACGGCGATGTGCCATCCACCTTACGGAAGGAACCGCCCATGGCGGGCATCATCGAGAAGCGACACTGCACGCATCAGGTCCTCGCGGGTATCCACATCCGGAGATTCCGGCGCGTCCAATGCCTCGACCCGCCCGGATTCGCGTTCCAGCAGTGCATGGGCGCCACGGGCATCTTGCCATGTGGCCAATTCGGCCAGCATGTCGCGCGGAAACAGCACGGGCGGTCCGGTCCTGCCGTCATGGCCCGTGGCGATTATGGAATGCGCGTGTTCACGATGACGTGCAAGCATGCGCTGCAGATGTCCGGGTGCGGTCAATGGCTGGTCGGCAAGACATACCAGAAGGCCTGTCGCATGCGCATGGACTTCGAGCACATGACGGGCCGCCCGGGCGATCGAGCTGCCCAGCCCACGTGGCCAGTCGTCGTTTCGCACGATCTGCAGCGGCAGATCGATCAGCGACTGTTCGACGGCCCCGGCGTGGGCACCGGTCACCACCACCAGCGGACACGACAGGCTCAGGAGCCGTAACGCCAGGTACCGGCACATCGGCTGCCCGTGGATTGCCGCCAGTTGCTTGATGCCCCCGAAACGGCGGCTTTCCCCTGCGGCCATCAGCGCGATGATCGGCCCTGCCCCGGTGGCGGCCTGCGGATTCAATTGAACGATCCCGTCGTTGTGCGCAACGGTCCGCCCGGGCGCCGGCGGATCGTGGCGAGGATCTCGGCGAGAATCGACAGGGCGATCTCGGCAGGACTTTCCGAGCCGATGTCGAGTCCGACGGGGCCGTGGACAGCAGCTTCCTCGATCCCTGCGCGCGCCAGCACACGGCGCACGCGAGCGCGTGCGCCCAGCAGCCCAAGATAAGTCAGCGGGATGCCCTGCAATGCGGCCAGATATTCGGCATCTTTTTCCAGATTGTGGGTCATCACGACCACCGAAGTCGCAGCATCCGGTGCCAGGGATGCAACCAGTCCGTCCGGATGCGACACGAGCTTGCGGGTACCCTCCGGCACCGGAACATCACGCAGGCGATCGGCATCGAAGTCGACCAGATGAACGACCCAGCCCAGACCAAGCGCCGGGGAAAGCAGCGCCCGTGCCGTGGCACTGCTGCCAATCACCACCAGCGCGGGAGGGGGGATCAGCGGATCGACAAGCACCGAGAAGCGTCCGCGCGCATTGTCGATCACGGTACTGAAGGCCTGTCCGGAGGGGGCATCCGCATGCTCGCGTATCGCTTCCAGCAGCGTCTTGTCGTCGATGCCGTCGTAAAGCAGGCTGTCTTCGCACCAGAGCGCATGGCGCGGCGGCAGTACCTTGTCGTCACGCGCATACACCGTGGCCATGCGGCCAGGCCGACGCCGTTCCAGGCAGTTTGCCAGGGCTGTCACCCAGGCCGGTTCACGGGTTCCATCCACGGGCTCGATCAGCACCTCCAGGGTGCCGCCACAGCCCATTTCCATCAACACGTCCAGTCCCGAGTCATGATCGTAACGCACCTGCCTGGCCTGCCCATCGGCGATCACTTCCATGGCGCGAGTCACGATATCGTGTTGAGGACAACCACCCGACAATGCGCAGACACTGCTCCCATCGGCACGTACAAGCATGCGGGTGCCGGTGCGACGGAACGTGGGACCGCGGGTCTGCGTGAGGGTGACCAAAGCGGCACGCGCTGGCCCGGCTTGCTGGCTCCGCAGCGCAGCCAGAAGAGGCAGGAGTTCCTCCGGGCCATTCATGAGCAGGGGCGATCCTGGGATTTCACTGTCGACATGCTCGCATTGTGCATGATGACGTCCTCCCATGCGCCAGTGTTGCCGTATCGATCAAGATGGCCAACACTGTGCATACCCGCAGGGGGCCATTACCGCTCTGCAGGACACATCGCATCACGGCTGCCTTCGCAATGAACCCGCACGCTCCCGAACCTGCTGCTCGTCTGCACGATCAACTGTTTCGACGCTGTTTTGCCGGCAATCCGACCGCGCAGTTGTTGATCGCGCTTGACGGTGACGCGTTTCCCATTGTCGATGCCAATGAGGCCGCGATACAACTGCTCGGCATCCCCAGATCTTCGTTGCTGGGACGCGCGTGGCAGCAGGTTCTTGGCACCCATCCAGCCTCTTCCTCGTTTCTGGAGGGCTTGCGCATGCCGTGTGCAGTGGCCGGTGCCAATGAGGTGTTCGATCGCGGCAACGAAGAATCCCTTCGTTGCACCTTGAGCCTGCACATCATCGAGGATGAACACGGTCAGCCCACACACGGCCTGTGCACACTGGTCGGTATCCGCCATGACGACGGCAACGACAGCAACCGCGACTACCTGGCCACGCACGACCCGGTCTCCGACCTGCCCCGCATCCACGTCCTGCAGAAAAACCTCGCCGTGGAACTCGCCCAGGCCGTGCACGGCTGTTACCGCCTGCTGGTGTGTTACATCGACGTGGACCGGTTCGGCGTCATCAACGAGACCTACGGTTTCGATTTCGGCGACCGGCTGATACGGCATATCGCCGACCGCTTGGCTCGTCAGACCGGTGGGCGCGATCTTGTCTGCAGGCTTTCCGGCGACGAATTTGTGCTGGCCGTGGTCGATCGCGATTCGGAACAGGATCAATGGGAACTGGCCCGGCACCTGCTTGATGTCATCGGCGAGCCGGTCGACGAAGGGAAGCTGGAACTTCGCCTGACGGCGAGTCTGGGTGTGTCCTGTTTTCCCGATACGGCTACCAGCGTGCAGGAACTCCTGCTGCAGGCTTCGGTGGCGGCGCGCACCGCCAAACAGGAAGGCGGTGGCGACAGCATCCATGTGTTCACCCAGGAACAGCGCGACCTGCTCGATCAGCGCCTTGAAATCGGTGAACACCTGCTGGGGGCGGTGGTGCGCGATGAGCTGGAGCTGCATTACCAGCCAGTGATCGATGCAGCCAAGCGACAGATCATCGGCATGGAGGCACTGGTTCGCTGGCGTCATCCGAAACTGGGCCTGGTGATGCCCGACCGTTTCATTGGGCTTGCCGAGGATTTCGGCATGATCGCCGATATCGGCCGATGGGTGCTGCACCGTGCTTGCATGCAGGCCAGGCAGTGGCTGGACCAGGGCGTGGGCGACTTCACCATGGCTGTGAATGTTTCGGGCCTGCAGATGCGCGGCATGCAGTTGATCGAGGATGTCAATCGCGCGCTCGACCGCTCCCGCCTCCCGGCACGCATGCTCGAGCTGGAATTTGCCGAAGACGTCATCATGACCAATGTCGAGCATGTGGCCTCGGTGATGCGCGAACTGCGCAAGATCGGCGTGAAACTGGCCATGGACGATTTCGGTATCGGCCAGTCCAGCCTGGGTCACTTGCAGCGCCTGCCGGTCAACCAGCTCAAGATCGACCGCTCATTTGTTGCTGCGGTGCCGGAAGACGTCAGTGCCGCACGCATCTCACGCGCGGTGATCGGGCTGGCGCACGAATTCGGGTTCACCGTGGTTGCCGAGGGCGTGGAAAAACCCGTCCAGCTTGCATTTCTCGAACGCAACGGTTGCGAATACGTGCAAGGCAACTTCTTCAGCAAACCGGTCAGCGCGGACGAAATGCTGTCGATGCTGCGTCACCCTGCCCTGCGCTCCAGAGAGGAAATCGGCGACGACCAGGGCGGTTCGATCCTGCTGGTGGACGACGAGCAGAACGTCTTGCGTGCCCTGGCCCGGCTATTGCGCCGCGACGGATATCGGATCTACACGGCTTCGAACTTCAAGGACGCCTTCGAGGTCCTCGGTACGCAGCAGATCCATGTTGTTGTCTCGGACCATCGCATGCCCGATGGCAAGGGCACCGAGTTCCTTGGTCGTGTCAAGGAAACCCATCCCCACACCGTGCGCATGATCCTCAGCGGCTACGCGGACCTGGGTGTCGTGACCGAAGCCATCAACGGGGGCGCGGTCTACCGTTTCCTGACCAAGCCATGGAAAGACGACGACCTGCGCAAGACCCTGCACGAAGCCATGCGTATGGCACGCAGGGATCCCGTCGATAGCGTTGCCCGTTGAAAGCACGCCGTCACGCTCCGTCAACGGGGCGATCAGTCCTCGTCGAAATCGCTGTCGTCCAGCAGGATCGCCCCGCTGGCATCGCGCTTGACCTGGGTGATGCCAGGGCTTTCGGCTTCCAGTTCGCGCAGGGCTTCCTCGTGTCGTGAAATCATGCTGCGCTGTTCACGCACGAGGTCGGCCAGGCGCCTGTTCTCGCGTTGCAGCAGACTGTTGCGCAGCGCCTGTGCCACGCCCATCTGCAATTCGGTGTCATTCCAGGGTTTGTCGATGAACCGGAATACCTGGGTTTCATTGACCGCCGACATGACCGTGGGCAAGTCGGCCTGTCCACTGATGACGATGCGCATGGCGTCGGGCTGGATGGCAAGCGTCTGGCGCAGGAAACTGATGCCGTCCATGCGTGGCATGCGAAGGTCGGAAATGATCAGGTCGTAGCTGCGGTCACGCAGGCTGGCCAGTGCCTCGTCAGGATCCTGGTATCCGTGCACCTGGCAGTTTCCATCCAGCCATTCCTCCGGCATCCGCCTGAGTACGCGAGTCATGGCCCGGACGATCGGGTCCTCGTCATCGAGTACCAGTATGTGGAAGGTGTGGCCAGATTTGGACTCTTCGATCATCTAGCTTGACTCCAGCCTGGACTGTTCCTGGCGTACCGGAAGTGTAATCGTGAATGTCGTGCCCTGTCCCACCTGCGATTCCACGCCGATGCGACCTCCGTGCTTGTTGATGATGCCGTAACTGATCGACAGACCCAGACCGGTCCCCTTGCCGACTTCCTTGGTGGTAAAGAACGGTTCGAAGATGCGCGCCTGGGTGGCTTCGTCCATGCCGGACCCATTGTCGCTGATGCGAATGCTGATGCTGTTCCCACCATCCAGCACACTGGTGTGAATTTCCACCGCGCCGTCGACATCGACCGCATGCGAGGCATTGACCAGTATGTTCATGAATACCTGGTTGAGCTCGGTAGGATTGCATTCGACCAATGGCAGGGATTGGAAATAGGTGGCAAAACGCACGCGCCCGCCACTCAGGCTGCGGACGATTTCGAGGGTGGTCTCGATGGCCCGATGGATATCGAACAGGCGGAAATTCTCGGACGGATCCATGCGCGAAAAGTCGCGCAGGTTCTGCACGATCTGGCGGATGCGCTCGACGCCTTCGCGTGATTCTTCAAGCAGCGCAGGAAGGTCTTCCGCGATCAACTGGTAATCGTCTGCCTGTTTGCGTTGCTCGAAGGACTGCAGGCGCTCCCCGGCATCCACCGAGGAATCGCGCAGCAGTTGCTCGCTCAGCTCGATCAGGCCGAACAACTTGTTCAGATAGTCTCCCAGCGTACCGAGGTTGGACTGCACATAGCAGATCGGGTTGTTGATCTCGTGGGCCATGCCGGCAGCAAGCTGTCCCACGGTAGCCAGCTTCTCGGCGTGGATCATGCTTTGCCGTTCGCTGGTCGATTTGCCATCCAGTGCGGATGCCTGTGCCGACTCGGCCTTGTCCTCGGCGCGGATGGGCCGCAAGGTGCAACTGGTGTTCCCTGCAGCGCCAGCGACACGCCATTGGCGTATCACGCCAAGTGCCCGTCCGTCCTCGGCATGGCACTCGTACCGATCTTCGCAATCCTTGTGCTCGATGTCGGATTCACCGGGGATGAAAAGCGGTGAATTGGCAACCAGGTTCTTCAGGCCCTGGTTGATGTCCGAATGCACCACGCTGGCAAGCCGTCGTGCCGGTGCATTTGCCTGGCACGGCGCACCGTGGGCGTCCAGCACGACCACGGACACGGGCAAAGTCTCCAGCACCGCTTCGGCATCAAACGAATCGACACGATCACCAGACATCGACTGTGCCCCGGCAAGCGCTTCTTCCCTTGCAGTCATGGCAGACAAGCTCCGTTGCACTCCACATGGGTCCTCCCCTGGAAGCGCGCTCAAAAGCAACCGCTCTCATCATGCGTCCCGCAGCGTAGCAGAGCGGATGTACGCAGTCAGCCTGGCTGCAGTGTTGGCGTGCATGACACGACATTCGCCCCCGTCACGCAATGCAAGCTGACCATCCCAACCGATTCAATCCGGGACGCGAGAGATACAATCCAGACATGATGCCGGTTGCGGCAAGAATGCAACGTGACCGCGTTCACGCCTTGACCGTCCAGGTGCCCTCCTCTCAGGGGTTTTCGGATTCGGTGCTGTTCCAGCATTTCAAGTCTTCGGGCCATGGCGCGTACTGCTGTTTGCCTTGTCGTGTTTGCATGACGTAATACAGGCGTTGACCATAACAGCGAATTCGCTGCTCGCGACGAGCCTGGGCGACCTGGCAGCGCCATCGCGAAATGCCTTGGGGGCGCGACATGCAAGCCGGAAAATCGGTGTCAGCCGGTGCTGGCGCCGTTGCCGAGGGCCGCATACGTGCATCGGACGCCTGCGTTGCCTGGCGCGCACGCAAGACCACGAGAGCGGCCAGAATCAAGGCCACGATTCCGATCACAGCTATCCATCCATCCACGGCTTTCACGAATACTTCCGCTACACATGTGCTGAATAGTTGAGCATACGTGGAGTGACCCGATACGGGAACCGTAGCGTGCCGGTTGAGGCGCAAAAAAACGCCCCAAGGGACGCGGCAGCCAGCAATCGGGGGGAGGAGGAGGACCGAGGCTGCGTGATTGCGTCGCCGTTGAGGCGCATGGTTCGCCGCACAGGGGGGGAGGGTCCGGCGAACATGGACAGTCTAGGATTGCAGTTTAGCTTTATCAAATATATTTTTATGCATGTATTGATAGGAAATTCATATATGTTTACCCTGCGCCAACTGCGCTACTTCGTCGCGGTTGCGGACAGCCTTAGTTTCACACGCGCTGCACAATCGCTGCACATATCCCAACCGCCCCTGTCACAACAGATCCAGACACTGGAAGAGGACCTCGGGGTACGTCTGCTGGATCGTACCCGGCGTCGCGTGCGCCTCACGGAACCGGGCCGACTGTTCCTGGACGAGGCACGCAGCCTGCTTGCACAAGCCGAATCGGCCCGGGTTACCGTGAACCGCGCGGCAGCCGGGTACGGTGGGCGCTTGCGCCTGGCATACCCCGTATCGGTGGCCTTCCATCGCACCTTGCCACGTGCACTGCTTGAGTTCGCACGCGTGGCACCCGGGGTCCAGGTCGAACTGAACGAGATGTACACCACAGCCCAGTACGAGGCCCTGCTCGCGGGCCAGATCGACGTGGGATTCGTACGTGCGCAACCGCCACCTGCCCTGTCCCGCAGGGAGTCGATCGCGATACGCGAACTTGATCGTGAACACCTGATGCTGGCCTTGCCGTCCTCACACCGTCTTGCACGACGAAAGTCGATCGCCATGCGGGAATTGGCGGATACACCTTTCGTGGCGCAGCCCGGGCGATCGGGCTCCACCTTGCACGATGCCCTGATGGCCCTGGCCATGCAGGCCGGTTTCCACCCAGCCATCGTGCAGGAGGCGCAACAGGTCACCGGGCTGCTGGCACTGGTTTCGGCCGGTATTGGTGTAGCGCTGGTGCCTGCATCATTGCGGGCTGTCAAGCTCGAGGCGGTGACCCTGGTCGAGCTGAGCGACAGCGACGCCTACCTGATGCTCGGCCTTGCCACCCGTGGCGACCAGCGAAGCCCGGCCCTGGAGCGTTTCCTGGCGATGATCGACACGCTGGACGCGCTGCCACGGGAAGGCGTGTAGCATGGCGGGGATTCCGAATCGAGGACGCCCTGACAACAGCTTGTCATGGGCATCCCGTGCAGATACAATGAGCGGCTTGTACTGAAGCATACTGCACAGGTTCGGGAGTCTGCCGTGAAGGTCATTTCCTCGCTCAAATCCGCCAAGCAGCGCCATCGCGACTGCAAGGTCGTGCGTCGTCGCGGCAAGGTGTTTGTCATCTGCAAGAGCAATCCGCGTTTCAAGGCGCGTCAGCGCTGAAACCGGACCCGCGAACGCAATCTGGAAAAGGCCGCCAATGGCGGCCTTTTTCGTGGGCAGTATCGCATGCCGACGCAATCGCCTCGCCACGGCATGGATTCGCCATGAGACATCTGCTACAACGTCGCATGTCGACGCCCTGGCGTGTCCGCACGGAATCACGATCATGAAAACGCCGCTTCGTCCCTTCCATCCTGCCCTTCTGGTGCTCGCGATCTGCGCCGCCGTACCCGCTGCTGCCACCGCCACCGGGAAACAGGACAACCTGTTGCTGAAGCGGGTGCATGCCGAACATGCAATGCATCTCCCGAGCCGCGGCATGACCATGGCTCAGGTCGAAAAGAAATATGGCAGTCCCGTGCGCAAGATGACGCCACGCGGAGGCGGTTCACCGCATCAGCCCGTCATACATCGCTGGGAATATCCAGATTACATCGTGTATTTCGAGCGCAATCGCGTCATCCATAGTGTGCTGAACACGCCGGCAGGCAACAACACCCACCCGCGGGGCAGTCGCTGACGCCATGTCCGATCCGATGATGCGCCTGCCTGCGGAATGGGAACCGCAGGCAGCGATCCTGATTGCCTGGCCGCACGATGCCACCGACTGGGCGCCACGCCTGGCCGAAGTCGAACGCACCTACCTTGCGCTGGCGGTGGCGGTTGCGCGTTTCGAGCCGCTTCTGGTCTGCGTCCGCGACGCCATTCATGAACGGCACGCAAGCCAGTGTCTGGTCGATGCCGGGGCGGACATGGCCCGAATCCACTTCCGGCAGGTCCCCTACGACGACACCTGGCTTCGCGACAGCGGGCCGATCACCCTGGTTTCGCCCCAGGCATACCGTCTTCTCGATTTCCAGTTCACGGGATGGGGCGGCAAGCATCCGGCCGCACGTGATGACGCCCTGGTCAAGGCCTTGCACGAGACAGGCATGTTCGCTCCCACGGCCAAGCATGAGCGCGTGGCATGGGCACTTGAAGGTGGCGCCATCGACGGTGACGGCCGGGGAAGCCTGCTCACGACCTGGCGCTGCCTGCACCAGCGCCACCCTGACCTCTCGCGCGCACAGATCGAGGAAAATCTGAGCAAGGCATTGCAAGTCGAACGCGTGCTCTGGCTTGATCACGGTTACCTGCAGGGCGACGATACCGATGCGCACATCGACACCCTGGCACGGTTTGCACCCGACGACGTCATCGTCTTCCAGGACTGCGACGATCCATCCGATCCGCACTACGCGGAACTTTCGTCCATGCACAGGGAACTTGCCGGGCTGAGGACCCGGACCGGCCAGCCGTATCGCCTTCGTGCCCTGCCTTGGGCGGCACCGATCATGGATCAGGGCCGCAGGCTGGCAGCTTCCTATGCCAACTTCCTGATCCTGAACAATGCGGTGCTGGTACCCGCCTACGACGATTCCTCAGACGCGGTAGCCGCCGCCGTCATCGGACGCGCCTATCCCGGACGCCAGGTGGTGCCGATCCCATGCCGGCCACTGATCTGGCAAAACGGCAGCCTGCACTGTGTCACCATGCAACTGCCCGCTGGCGTGATGGCACCGCTGGAGTGACCGTTCCCGAACCGGGACACATCCGGCGAGGAGGATAACCACCATGCATCGCATGCTGAGTGTCATCCCTTTGTACCTGCTCACGCTGACGGCGTGTACTTGCGGCATGCAACTCAAGGTGAATGCGGGCAGCCGGGATGGCTGGATCGGGCAGGCCCATGTTTACCCGGGCTGCGGTGGCCGCAACCTGCCACCGGGCATCGCGTGGAACCACGTGCCTGCCGGCACCCGCAGTTTCGTGCTCACTGTCTTCGATACCGATGCCAACCACGGAGCCGGCTGGTGGCACTGGATTGTGATCGATATCCCATCCGCGACGCGGGCGTTGCCCCCGGGCGCCCGACTGCCCGACAAGGCACACAGTCTGCGCAATGACTTCGGGCAACGCGGCTGGGGAGGTCCCTGCCCGCCTGCTGGCGATCAACCTCACCACTACGTATTCACCCTGTATGCGCTGGATGTGCCACGGCTGCCGGTGACTGCAGACACCCCACCCGCGCAGGCCATGAAAGCCATGCATCGACATGTGCTGGGTCGCGCCCGCGTGATCGAGCGCTACGGTCGTTGAGAGCGACACAGGATCCCCTGCCGTACCGACCGGCCGACGTTACACTGTGTGCCCTCACACCCTGGAATTGGAACTTCGCATGTCCCGCACGCTGACTACCGCCCTGATGCAGGAAATCGACCACGGCAGCCGTGATGCCAACTTGTGCGCGATCGAGGAAGGTTTGCGCGAGGTCGCTGCCGGCGGTGCCCAACTCGTGCTTCTGCAGGAACTGCACAACGGTCCCTACTTCTGCCAGAGCGAGGACACACAGGCGTTTGACCTGGCCGAATCCATCCCCGGGCCGAGCACGGAGCGCATCGGCGCCCTGGCGGCCGAACTGGGCCTGGTCGTGGTTGCCTCGTTGTTCGAACGCCGCGCTGCGGGTCTTTACCACAACACCGCCGTGGTCTTCGACAGAAATGCCGGCATCGTGGGTCGCTACCGGAAAATGCACATCCCGGATGATCCGGGCTTCTACGAGAAATTCTATTTCACCCCCGGCGATCTCGGCTTTGCACCTATCGACACCTCGGTCGGACGCCTCGGTGTAATGGTCTGCTGGGACCAGTGGTACCCCGAGGCGGCCCGCCTCATGGCACTGGCGGGGGCCGAGCTGTTGCTCTACCCCACCGCCATCGGCTGGGACCCGGCCGACCCGGATGAGGAAAAAACCCGGCAACGCGAAGCCTGGATCACGGTGCAGCGCGGCCATGCGGTGGCCAATGGCTTACCCCTGCTGGCCTGCAACCGCACCGGCTTCGAAGCGGATCCGAGCGGTCACGGCCATGGCATCCAGTTCTGGGGTTCGAGCTTTGCCGCCGGCCCGCAGGGCGAGATACTGGCCCTCGCCAGCGACAGGCAAGGCGAACGGCTGCTGGTTGACATCGACATGACACGCAGCGAGAGCGTGCGCCGCATCTGGCCCTTCCTGCGCGATCGCCGCATCGATGCCTACGAGGATCTGTGCAAGCGCTTTCGTGACTGAGCTGCCCGTGCTTGTGCAATGCACTGCATGCCCCCATGCTCGATGCTTGGTCAACTGAAACGTGCGCATGAACGCCTCCAACCCGGATATTGCTCCAGACAACGATTGTGTCGACCCGCTCGCCGGCCAGCCCATCAAACGGATCCAGCACGAGGGTGTCGAATTCGTCTTGCTGGGTACCGCCCACGTTTCCAGGTCCAGTGTCGAGGCCGTACAGGCATTATGCCGGCAGGAGACGTTCGACGCCGTGGCCGTCGAACTGTGCGAGAACCGCGAGCGCAGCCTGCGTGACCCGGATGCCTTCAAGCGCATGGACCTGTTCCAGGTGATCCGGCGCGGCCAGGTGGGCATGGTGGCAGCCAGCCTGGTCCTGGGCTCATTTCAGAAGCGTCTTGCCGAACAATACGGCATCGAGCCGGGCGCGGAAATGAAGGCCGCCATGGCATGCGCCGATCATGCCGGGCTGCCCCTGTGGACCATTGACCGCGATGTCGGCGTGACGCTCAAACGTTCGTGGCGATCACTGCGGCTGCGGGAAAGGCTTGGCGTGATCCTCGGGCTGGCCGGAAGCCTGTTCGAGCGCGAGGCAATTGCCGAGGACGAGATCGAGAAACTCAAGTCCGGCGACATGCTCGAAGGCGCATTCCGCGAATTTGCCCAGTCATCCGAAAAGCTCTATGCCGGATTGATTACCGAACGCGATGCCTTCATGGCTGCCCGCTTGCACACCCTGAGCGAAGCGCAGCCGCAGGTACGCAAGGTACTGGTGGTCATCGGTGCCGGTCATCTCCAGGGCCTGTCGGAACGACTGCAGAAACATGGAATGGATCCCGTGGCACAACTGGCCGAACTCGAACACATCCCGCCCGCCTCCCGCTGGCCACGCTATCTGGGCGGCGCTCTGGTGCTGGCCATCTTCGTTGCCATCGGGTTCGCCTTTCACCGCAACACCGCGCTTGGCACGCAAGCCCTGCTGACCTGGGTGATGGCCACCGGCTTGCTGGCGGCATTGGGCGCTGCGCTGGCCGGGGGGCATCCCCTGAGCATCCTTGCATCGTTCATCGCGGCGCCGCTCAAACCCATCCGCCTCGCCGTGCCGGCTGGCGCAATCGGTGCACTGACCGAAGTCTGGCTGCGCAGGCCGCGGGTCAGTGACTTCGAGACCCTGCGTGATGACATCGGCGAATGGCGTGGATGGTGGCGCAACCGCGTGGTACGCATCTTCCTGTTGTTCACGCTGGTCAACCTCGGCACGATCGCCGGGGAATACATCGCCGGGGTTCACATCCTGCGCAGCCTGCTGTGAACCGTGTTTGCATGGCCTTGTCTGCAACCATGTCCTGCACGCTATACTCCGGACTGGTCTGACACATCCACCGGCCTGCGGGCCGCAATCTGGCTGGAATCCTACGATGACGCGAATGTATTCGATCGCCCTCGTCGCCGCAGTGTCGGTTCTGGGGATGCATGCCGCCCACGCGGCCACCGCCAACAAGGGAGATGCAACCCGCGGCAAGACGCTGGTCTATACCTGCGCAGGCTGCCACGGCATCCCCGGCTATGAAAACGCCTACCCCAATTACCGGGTGCCAATGATTGCCGGGCAGAAGGATGCCTACATCATCAAGGCATTGCACGAATACCGTTCGGGCGACCGCAAGCACCCGACCATGCATGCCCAGGCTTCCAGTTTCAGTGACCAGGACATCGACGATATCGCTGCCTATCTGTCGAGCCTTGCGCCTCCCGCATCTTCGCTGCCGCAGGCACCGCAGACCAAGGCACCGGCCAAGGCCATGGTCTGCGCCAGCTGCCATGGCATGCACGGCCAAGCCGAGGTGGCAGGCGCAGACCCGACCACGCCCCGCATTGCAGGCCAGTACCAGAATTACCTGGCCCAGGCCCTGCACGAATACCAGACAGGCCAGCGTGACAACCCCATCATGAAGGGCATGGCAGCCACCCTGACCGGCAAGGACATCGAAACCGTGACCCGGTACTTCGCTGAACAACCAAGCGAATTGAGTTCGCTGAAATACCACATCCAGGGCGCCAGCGAAATGGGTGCCAGCAACTGATCAATCCGCCCGGTACGGTTGTACACATGATGTGAAAACCCGGTGTGAAGCCGGGTTTTCTTTTTCATGCAGTCAGGACACAGCCGATGCCCCTTGATGCCCTTTGTAGAAGGGGTCGGTACCACTTTCGTGATCGGTGGCATCACGTACGGCCGTAATTTCGGGCACTTTCTCGCGCAGGGTTTTCTCAATCCCGTTGCGCAGGGTCACGTCGACCATGCCGCAACCATGGCAGCCACCACCGAACTGCAACACGACCTCACCGGCAGCGGTCACTTCTAGCAGGCTGACCCGACCACCGTGCGAGGCGATCTGCGGATTGATGATCGCATCAAGGACATAGCGCACGCGTTCGACCATGCCCGCTTCGGCATCCGGCATCTCGCCCTTGATACGCGGAGCACGGATGTTCAGCACGCCGCCGGTCGGGTTGGGTTCGAAATCGATCGAGGCACCTTGCAACCAGTCCATTCCTGCATCGTCCACAAGCAGGGTGAATCCATGGCATTCGAAAGACCACTCGCGGCCGCTCAGTTCCGATGCCTCACAGAACTCCAGCTCGCAACTGGCCGCGGGCGTGCCACCCTGCTTCACGCTGAGCCGGATCCCCAATCCGGGAATGTCTTGGCGTTCGATCAGCGTGCGGAAATGCTGTTGCGCGCGTTCGGTAATCTCGATCACTGTGCTGTCTGCAGCCTTCCGGCTGCCCTCACTGGAAACAGGACCATTTTAGTACGAATCAAGGGGGCCTGCTGCTCCTTTGACAATCTCTGGCACACCAACGACGCTTTGCATCCCCGAATATCCTGGAGTCCGGCATGAACCACGCGAACCTTTCCACAGTCCATTGTGAACCGCAAAAGGGTCGACAGGCCCTGGATTCGGAGAAATGCCGGCATTGGCTTGAGGAACTCGACGGCTGGACACTGGGTCCGGATGGCAAAGCCATAAGCAAGACCTTCAGCTTCGCGGACTTTCGCCATACGCTGGGCTTCATCAACGCCGTCGGATTCATGGCCAACCGCGAGGACCATCACCCCGACCTCGAGGCCGGTTACGGTCACTGCACGCTTCGATGGTCGACCCATGACGTGGACGGCCTGTCCATGAACGATTTCATCTGCGCAGCCCGCGTGGATGCCATGCTGCGCTGAAGGCACATTCTTGGCATTCGCAATCACTTGCGTGGCAGGGCATCGAGCACCGCACGCAGCTCCTCCGGAAGGGGGCTGGAGAAGGCATGCGTTCGTCCATCCAGATCGAACGCGAAATGGGACGCATGCAGGAACAACCGGCCAAGCCCCCATTGCCGGAAGCGCCGGTTGGTTTCGCGTTCGCCATATTTGCTGTCGCCCGCAAGCGGATGACCGACATGCGCCGCATGCACCCGGATCTGGTGCGTGCGGCCGGTATCCAGGGTCACTTCCATGAGGCTGGCATCGGCATAGCGCTCGACCTGGCGAAAGAAACTTAGGGACGGCTTTCCATCGGCAGCCACCTGCACCATACGTTCGCCGCCCTGCATCACCGATTTGCGCAGCGGCACGTTGACATCGAATCGGGCCCGAGCAGGCCGCCCCGTCAAGAGCGCCAGGTATTGCTTGGTGACGCGGCCTTCACGGATACAGGCCTGTAGACCGGTCAATGCCTGGCGCGTACGCGCCAGCACCAGCACGCCGCTGGTGTCACGATCCAGCCGGTGCGCCAGTTCCAGCATGTCGCCTGGACGGGCCGCGCGCAACAGCTCGATGGCACCGTGATCAATGCCACTGCCGCCATGACTGGCCATGCCTGCCGGCTTGTCGAGCACGAGGAAATGGCGATCCTCGTGGATGATGGCTTCCTCGACCGCCCGGATACGCCCCGCAGGCGGTTGCCCGTGTCCCTTTTCAGCGGTGCGCACCGGTGGCACGCGCAACGTATCACCCTCCTTGAGACGCGTGTCGGGCTTGACACGTCGTCCATTGACCCGGACCTGTCCCTTGCGGACAAGGCGATACACCAGGCTGCGCGGCACCCCCTTGAGTAAGGCCGCCAGGGCATTGTCGACACGCTGTCCATCACGGTCTGCGCCAATTTCCACATGTTGCACGCCACCCTGGCGTGGAGCCGATTCTGCACTATGCATTGCTAAGTTCCGGATTCGAAAGCTATACTTCCGCAGCGTCGAACGGATCGATGATCCCCGTGGATTCCGGTCCGGCGAAGGCCCGCTACGGCGGTGATATGCAGCCCGCCCGCCATGTGGCGATCGGGCCTGATGCCGTCATCGTAGCGGTTCGAATCGTGGTTTGCCCGCGTCCATCCCGACTCGGGAGAACGCGGCGCATGGCCCCATGTTTCACTCCGGAGCACTGGATCAGCTTCGGACCCATCACGCATCTCGTATCGAGGCGCGATCCCCGGCAGGCCGCCGCAAGGCGCCACCGCGGCGCGCGGCCCCGCGGGATGCCAAGGAAATCTGACAAATGAAACGCATGTTGATCAACGCAACTCAGCGTGAAGAGTTGCGCGTGGCCATAGTCGATGGCCAGAACCTCTACGATCTCGATATCGAGATTCCCTCCCGCGAACAAAAAAAGTCGAACATCTACAAGGCCCGCATCACCCGCGTGGAACCCTCCCTTGAGGCCTGTTTTGTCGACTACGGTTCCGAACGCCACGGCTTCCTTCCGCTGAAGGAAATTTCCCCCGAGTATTTCGCGGAAGGGACCGACCCGCACAAGAGCGGCATCCGCCACCTGCTCAAGGAAGGCCAGGAACTGGTCGTCCAGGTCGAAAAGGAGGAGCGCGGCAACAAGGGTGCGGCGCTGACCACCTACATCAGCCTCGCCGGCCGCTACATGGTACTCATGCCCAACAACCCCAAGGCCGGTGGGGTTTCTCGCCGTATCGAGGGTGAGGATCGTGCCGCACTGAAGGAAGCGCTGGATCATCTCGACGTGCCCGATTCCATGGGCCTTATCGTGCGTACCGCCGGCATGGGACGCAGTGCCGAGGAATTGCAGTGGGACCTCGACTACCTGATGCACCTGTGGAAATCCATTTCCACGGCGAGCACGTCAAGAAAGGCTCCCTTCCTGATCTATCAGGAATCCCGACTCTTCATCCGGGCACTGCGCGATTACCTGCGGGCAGACATCGGCGAGATCCTCATCGACGAGCCTGACATGTTCGAGGAGGCACGCGAGTTCATGGCGCAGGTCATGCCCCACTCGCTGCCCAAACTCAAGTTGTATCAGGACACCACGCCCCTGTTCTCGCGCTTCCAGATCGAGAGCCAGATCGAGAGCGCATTCGACCGCACCGTGCGTCTGCCCTCGGGCGGATCGATCGTCATTGATCCGACCGAGGCGTTGACATCCATCGACATCAATTCCTCACGCGCTACCAAGGGCAGCGACATCGAGGAGACCGCGTTCAACACCAACTGCGAGGCGGCGGCAGAAATCGCCCGGCAACTGCGTATCCGCGATGCCGGCGGCCTGATCGTGATCGACTTCATCGACATGGACAGTCCCAGGCATCAGCGCGAGGTCGAGGATCGACTCAAGGACGCCCTGCGCCTTGATCGCGCACGTGTGCAGGTTGGCCGCATATCCCGTTTCGGCCTGCTGGAAATGTCTCGCCAGCGCCTGCGGCCCAGCCTGGGCGAGTCGACCAAGATCGTATGCCCCCGTTGCGACGGCCACGGCCATATCCGCAGCGTGGAATCGTTGTCGCTCTCGGCACTGCGCCTGGTCGAAGAGCACGCCATGAAGGAAAACACCGGGCAGGTCCTGGTGCAGGCGCCGATGCCGGTAGCCAATTTCCTGCTCAACGAAAAGCGCGCCAGCGTGGTCGAGATCGAGTTGCGCCACAAGGTGCACGTGGTCATCGTCGCCGACGAGAAACTTCGCACGCCGCATCTTGAAATCACCCGCATCCGCGAAGTGGACATGGGTGAGCACAGCAAGCCCAGCTACGACCGCCTGACCGAAACCGAGATCGACCCGGTTCGCAAGATGGGCCAGACGCTCGGCAGCTCCGAGGAACCAGCCGTTTCCCGCATTGTCCATGCCACCCCGGCTCCCACGCCGGCGGAACCGGAGCCTGCGCCTGAAGTCACGCCAGCAGCCCCCGGCCTGATCAAGCGTCTTTTCGGCGGACTGTTCGGAAGTCCGCAGGGCGCAAGCACGCAGCAGGAACAAAAGATCGAAACCAGCCGCCCGCGATCGGCCCAACGGCAGTCGCGTTCCACCGGCGAGCGCAGCGGCAACTCCGGCAGCAGCCGTCGCCGCACTGAACGCGGTGGCAACGGTGCTTCGCGGCGCAACCGGAACACCAGTCAGGACGAGCGTGGCAGCAACAACGACTCTTCCAGCCGTTCCGGCGCAGGCAAGACCAGCTCCGGTGCGCGCAGCAAACGCGGCGGACGCAGCAGCGACAATGCTGCCCGTGCTACGCAGAAAGGCAGTGCGACCAAATCCACTGCCGACACCAGTGCGAACAAGCCAGGCCAGGCAAGCAATTCCATCCCACCTCCCGGTCAGGATGCACAGCCCGAGGCCGCAGTGGCCGCAACGCCGTCTCGCGACAATGACAGTTCACCAACTCCAGCTGCCGACGCCGGAGCTGCCGATGGCAACCGTTCCAGCGGGCAGCGCCGCCGTAGGGGCCGCCGCGGTGGCCGTCGTCGCAGGCGCAGCGGTGGCGGTGAAAATGCAGCCAATTCAACACCCGCAAAGGACGCGTCAAGCGCTTCCGGCCCACAGGACGCGCGTTCCGAACGGGTGTCCGGCGATGTCGGGGAGCCGGCTTCCGGCAAGACCCCCGCTACGTCCGCTTCCGGACCCCAGGTCAAAGTCGAGCCCTCCGCGCCTTCACCTGCGGCACCCCAGCCAGCAGCACACGATGCATCGTCCGGTACGACAAAGCCCGCCGTATCCGGTACAAGCGCCTCTCCCGATCAGAAGGCACCCGCCCCGGGTGCTCCCTCCCCCGGTCCTGCGCAGCAGCCCAGGACGGAAGCACGCCGACCGGTAGCGACCACAAGACCATCGTCGCCTGCCGATGGCGGTGCCGACACATCGCCTGCATCCCCACGACGGTCCGCTCCTGCACCTGTCGCCACCCCTGATGCAGCGACGTCGAATGCACCGCCACCACCACCGGCACCGCCCTCCGGCACGTCGCATACGCCAACGTCGGCGCCAGGCGCCGCATCACATACCCCGATGCAGCCACCCCGCGATAGCGCAGTGACGCATCCGGAACGCAGCACCGACTCGCCCGTACAGGGTGGTAAAACGGCGTCACCACAGGCGCCGGACCGTGTGCGCAAAACGGACGGTGATCCGCCACCGGAAAACCCTGTGCCAAGGCCATCATCAGCCGAGCGTGTCGCAGCACCCGCATCGACGCCAGTATCCGATGCTGCCGATCGCAAGCCGGGCCCAGCCCCGGCTTCCGAGGGGAAAATGGCTACGACGTCGGTTGACGAAAGACCCAAGGCCACACCGCCAGCGGCATCTCCCAGGCCGACGCCCGGCCCGGGCTCTGCCGCGGACGATGCATCCGGAGATAACCGCACCTGATCGCCAGGTGCGGTGGCTGCACCCAGCTGATGCTTTGGTGTAGGTTCCGGATCTGGATCGCGAATCCGATGCAGCCATGCCCTTCGCCATTTCGACGTTCTATCAGCATGCCCTGCGTCACTGGGTACTGAGCACTTTTCCACGCGAGCCGTCGCGTGGAGTCGATTACCTCCATCCGCAAGGCGACCCCGGGCTGTTCGGCCCCGACAGCGTGACCTGGCGCATTCATGGAGACTTTCCCGGCATGCTTGCCGGCGGCCTGTGTGCACTGATGCTGCAGACACTGCACCCGCGAGCCCTCGCCGCCGTGTGGGATCATTCCGGATTCCGTCATGACCTGCTCGGCCGCCTGCGTCGAACCACGGCCTTCGTCGGTGGAACGACCTATGCCCCGCGACAGGCGGCACAGGCACTTGTCGAACGTGTGCGCTGCATCCATGCCGGTATCCATGGCCATACGGCGGACGGGGTGCCTTATGCTGCCAACGACCCGGAACTGCTGACCTGGGTCCACGTCACCGAGGCGTATGCGTTCCTGCAGGGCTTCCGGCGTTTCGGACCGGTCGCCGTACCGGCGTGGGCCGCCGATGCCTATTTCGACGAGGTTCGCCGCATCGCCGAGGCTCTGGGTGCAAGCCATGTGCCGGACAGCGAGTCGGCCGTGCATGTCTACCTCCATGACATTCGCCAGGACCTCCGCTTCGACGCGCGTTCTCGTGAAGTCCTGGCCGTGCTCCATGCCATACGGCTTCCGGTGCCTCTTGCCGGCATTTCACGCGATGTTTTCATGCAGGCCGGGGCATCACTTCTACCCCGTTGGGCTGCCGACATGCTCGGCCGCACGCCCATGCAGGGGGCCAGGGCACGCATGGCCGCAAGTGTTCTGCGCACACTTGCCCCCGCCTTTCGTGCCGCCCTTCGCCATGGCGTGGCAGCCCAGTCCTGTCAGCGCATGGGTCGCGATGCCGACAGCCTCCATGCTTTCCCCCCGCGCGCGGAGAAGCAGGTCAACTGACTTTACGGGTTCAGGTTCGACCGCGAAGCGGAAAGCGGGCGACCACCCGATATTCCGAATCCCTTCCCTGCCGACTCAACACCAGCGCAAGCTCGTTCACGAACCAGGGAATGTGCACGGACTCCCCCGGCACCTGCGGCCAGTCGGCATGGGCATCGCGCGCCACGCTGACATGGGGAACAAAGGTCTGTTGGCAGGACAGGTCAAGTCCTGTCGAAGCCAGAATGTGATCGAGCGCATCGCGCAGTTGCAGGCACCCTCGGGTCCCTGCATTCGATCCCAGCCAGGCGACGCGCCGTCCGAAGTGCCCGTAACGCTCCAGCGCACAGGTGAATGGCGAAACTCCAAGGTCCATCAATCCGGGCATGCACGCTTGCAGGCGCTGTGTGTGCATGGCATCCAGATTGCCAAGGAAACGAAGCGTCAGATGCAGGCTGCGGATCCTGATGCGGCGGCACTGGACTCCCTTCAACCACCGTCCGGCGACCGCAGCGATGGACTGACGACACCCCTGATCCGGCCACAGGGCCAGAAAATAACGTCCCGCGGGCAGGTCTTCATTCATGCCTGACATCAAAGCGCCCCGGATGGACAAGCCACCCGGGGCGCTGGGGTTGGAGCGAAGTCGCGATCAGGAAGCGTTGTTGCTGCCGCCGGCAAAATCGACCACCAGGGTCGTGCGACGGTTTTCCGCGCCTTCGGCATGGCTCTTGCCCGGCTCGACCTGACGGTTCATGTCCTTGCCGTAGCTGACGGCGCGAACGTGATCGGCTGACATGCCGGCCTCGGTGACCAGGAAGTTGCGCACGGCATTGGCGCGCGCCATGCCCAGCTTCTTGTTGTAGGCCTTGGAACCGGCCGCATCGGTGAAGCCTTCGACCGTGACCAGGGCATTGCTGTGATACTTGTTCATCACGTCGGCGAATGCCTTGAGCTTGGTCTTGTCGGCTTCGTTGAGATCGGACTTGTTGAAGTCGAAATAGGCAATGTCGTCAACGTTGATACGGCCTTCAAGAGCGGTGACGCGGGCGCCGTACTTGGACAGCTCCGACTTCATGTCCTGAATCATCGACTTGTTCTGGTCGATCTGGCCCTGGAGATTCTGGTCCTTCGCCTGCAGGCGCTGGACGGCTGAGTTCAGGTCGGCCTTGGTCACGTAGTTGGAACAGCCGCCCAATGCCACGGCAGCCAGGCCAGCCGCCAGAATCAGACCCTTCTTTGTCTTCAACATGTATGCATCCTCACGATTCGGAAAGTACAACCAGGAAACCCAATGACGCACGGCAGTACCGTACGAGCCGTTACGGGCATACAAACTACCCCAATTCCAGCCCGACGGCAAAATGTATAGCCATCGGATTTCGGCTACATTCAGCGTGGTGCCTCACGAAGCCCTTTTCTGGCCAGCCGCCACGATGCTTCGTACACTGGGCTCATGTCGGGCCGTCCTGCCCGTCCATCACAGGGGACGTCCATGCTGCGCATCGCCTTCTACGTGATCTCGGTCATTGCCCTGGCCGCTACTGGCTGGATGGCCCAGACAGATCCCTCGACCTGGTTCGGGTTCGTCGCCATCGCATTCCTGGTCCTGGTGGGGCTCTACGACATATTCATTTCCCCGCGCAACGTGCTGAGCAATTATCCCGTCATCGGGCACCTGCGCTACATCATGGAGTTCATCAGCCCCGAGATCAGGCAGTACTTCCTGGAAACGGACAAGAGCGGGCGGCCGTATTCCCGTCAGCAACGTGAATTGATCAATGCCCGGGCACAGGGCAAGGAAGGTGTCCACCCCTTCGGCACCGAGTCCGACATCGATGCAAGCGGCTACAAGCTCGCGCTGCACTCGCTGGCCGTCAGGAAGGTGCCCGATTCGGCAGCACGCATCCGCATCGGCGGACCGCAATGCAAGCGGCCGTACGACAGTTCCAGGCTCAACATCTCGGCCATGAGTTTCGGCGCACTGAGCAGTCACGCGGTGATGGCCATGAACCTTGGCGCCAGCCTGGGCCAGTTCGCCCAGGACACCGGGGAAGGCGGACTGACCCCATATCACCTTGCCCATGGTGGGGATCTCATCTGGGAAATCGGTTCCGGGTATTTCGGCTGCCGTACCCCGGAAGGTCGCTTCGATGATGACGGCTTCCGCGAAAAAGCCTGCCAGGATGCCGTCAGGATGATCGAGATCAAGCTCTCCCAGGGCGCCAAGCCCAGCCACGGCGGGGTGCTTCCCGGCCCCAAGGTGAATGCGGAGATTGCCCGGATCCGGGGCGTGCCCGAGGGCAAGGACTGCATTTCCCCGGCTGCACACCCGGAATTCGACACCCCGCGTGGCCTGCTGCAATTCGTTCAGCGCCTGCGCGACCTGAGCGAGGGGCGGCCGGTCGGGTTCAAGCTGTGCGTGGGACGCAAGAGCGAATTCCTGGGCATCTGCAAGGCCATGCTCGATACCGGGATCACGCCCGACTTCATTACCGTGGATGGCGCCGAAGGGGGCACCGGCGCAGCACCCGTGGAATATTCCGACCGGCTCGGACTGACGATCGACGAGGGGCTGTCCTTTGTCCACAACGCCCTGGTCGGTTGCGGCCTGCGCGAGAAGATCCGCCTGATTGCCAGCGGCAAGATCGTCGATGGCTACGACATGGTGCAGAAAGTCGCCATCGGCGCCGACGTATGCAACGTGGCACGACCCATGATGTTCGCGGTTGGCTGCATCCAGGCCCAGCGCTGCCACACCAATACCTGCCCCACCGGCGTGGCCACCCAGGACCGACGTCGTGCCCGTGCAATCAAGATCCACAAGCGCGGGGAAGATGTCCGTCGTTTCCACGCCACCACGTTGCACAGTTTCCTCGACATCGTCGGCTCCATGGGAGTCGCGCATCCGGACGAACTGCAGGCTGGGCATGTTTTCCAGCGTACTGCGGACGGCAGTCCACGCTCCTACGCCGAGATATACCCACCCATCGCCCGCGGCTCGCTGACGGGACAATCGGTTCCGGCCCTGTTTGCCGCAGACTGGGAGGCGGCCAGCGCCGACCGGTTCTGAAATCCGTCCCTGGATCGCGCTCGCTACTCCGGCGTGATTGCATGCCCTGATGCTGAAGATACGGAATGCTCCAGTCGTTCACGCTCCGAATCGGACAGGCATCTCCATGCCCCCGGCGTGAGGGCCAGATCGTCCAGTCGCAACTGTCCGATGGCCTCGCGATGCAGCGTCGTCACCCGGTTGCCGCATGCTGCGAACATGCGCCGCACCTGGTGGTAGCGCCCTTCGGTAAGCCTGATGCGAGCCAGGCGTTCGCCCAGCACCTCGAGCCCTGCGGGTGCCAGCGGCCTGTCCTCGCCTTTCAGGCGCAACCCCCCGGCGGCAAACAGCTGCGTTTCGTCCCCGCGCAGGGGCTCGGCAAGTTCCACCCTGTAGACCTTGGGCACATGTCGGCGCGGCGAGATGATGCGATGCAACAAGGCACCGTCGTCCGTCAACAGCAATAGTCCACTGGTGTCACGATCGAGCCGACCGATCGTTGACAGCAACGGCCGGCGCAAGCGGAAACGCCCGGGCAGCAAGTCGTGCACCAGCGGACCCGCATCCTGGTGTGAACACGTATAGCCCCGCGGCTTGTGCAGCGCGATCAGCATGCCGAAAGGAGGGTCGAGGGGCATGCCGTCAAAGCGGATGTCGGCATGCGCGATCTGCGCCTCCGGTCCCGGCACCCTCCCGTCTGCATCGGTGAATCGTCCCTGCTGCAACAGGGTGCGGATCTGCCTGCGGCTTCCGTAGCCAAGTTGCGCGAGCATGCGCACGAGCCTGGTGTCAGCCATGGGCATGCCCCCGCTCGGCACTGATGACCTTGTATCCGTCGCGTTGCTCGACCGTGTGGACACGCGTGAAACGTGCACGCAGCACATCCTCGTACGGTAGATGGCGGTTGGCCACCATCCACAATTCGCCTCCGGGGTGCAGGGCGTCCGCTGCAGCATGAATGAAGGCGCGTCCCAGTTCGGGCCTCTCGATGCGACCCTGGTGGAACGGCGGATTGGAGATCACGGCGTCATAGCGGCCCGGCAACCCCCGGGTGACATCATGCCAGTGCACATCGAATGACACGTCACGATGCGCCGCTTCGCAGGCCCGCTGCATGTTCACGCGTGCCGCTTCCAGGGCACGGGCATCGGCCTCGTAGAGATCGATCGAGGTGAGGCCTGGACAAGCTTGCACCGCCATGGCCGAAAGGTAGCCGAAACCGGCGCCGAGATCGGCCAGACGCCCTTCGAGGCGCGTCGGTATATGCGCTGCCAGCAGGGCCGAGGCCGGGTCGATGCGGTCCCAGGCAAACAGACCCGGCCGGCTGACCCAGCCGTCGTCGGCAACCGGTCGCAACGCATCCAGGGCAAGCCATGCCTGCAGTTTGTCATGCCGGATGTGCCGCGCTTCGAACGCACCTCCAAAGACCCTGCATTTGTTCAGGGACCGGACCTGCAGGGGACCGGCCAGGTCGCGCAGATCGCGCTCGATGCTTTTTGCGCCCTCCCGGTTGGCCATGGCCACGATGACATGACCGCCGGCGCGTACGGCGGCAACGGCACGCGCCAGACAGATACGGGCCTGCTCGCGTTGCCGTGGCGGCAGTGCAAGTACCAGATCGATACCGGTCGCACTGTGCGGTGGATGCGCATGAACTTCCCGTCCTGATGCCTGCAAGGTATCCGCCAGCGGGCGAAGGTTCTGAACGCATGTGCAGGTGGACTCTTCGAGGTCGATACCGTGCAACGCTGCTGCATTCGCATGCAAGAACAGTATGCGTCCCGACCTGGGCACTGCGCAAATCGATGCCGACTTGAGCACTTCGCCCAGAGTCGAGGCTGCTAGATCCTCCTCACGCACCATGGCACCCCCATCCGCACGACCTCATCACCCTGACTGGCTCATTGTAACGGTGGCCCTCCCTATTCCCCATGGCAGGGTGGTTGCGCTGCAAAAAGCGACTACCATGGAACCGCTACCGCAAGGGAGGCCGCCATGCAATGCGTGTTGAAGACCATGTCCCTGGTGCTGGCAGCCATGCTGTACTTGCTGCCTGCGGCGCCGTCGGTGGCCGGGACCGGGACAACGGCACCGGCAGGCTTTGTGGCCCGGATCGACCTTGACGGGGCGATCGGACCGGCATCGGCCGAATACGTGCACGATGCGCTCGCCAGGGCCCATCGTGAAGGTGCTGATGCCGTCATCATGCAGCTGGACACGCCCGGCGGACTGTCCACGTCGATGCAGGACATCATTCGCGACATCCTGGCATCTCCGGTGCCCGTCATCGCCTATGTCGCGCCAGATGGCGCTCGTGCCGCCTCGGCGGGCACTTACATCGTCTATGCCAGCCCGCTGGCCGCCATGGCGCCGGCGACGCACCTGGGAGCCGCTACGCCAGTCACACTGGGCGGCAGCACACCCCTGCCTATGCCAGCCCGCCCCGCCTCCAGCCCTGCGCCAGCTGCCAGCAGCGCTGCGCCTGCAAAGGCACAAGAGCAGGGCGGCAGCGCCGAGTCGCGCAAGCAGCTCAATGACGCCATCGCCTACATCCGGTCACTGGCGCAGCTGCGAGGGCGCAATGCGCAGTGGGCTGAACAGGCGGTACGTGGCGCGGCCACGCTGACGGCTCGGGAAGCCCTCGAACAGCACGTGATCGATTTCATCGCACCTGACACGAAATCACTTCTCGAACAGGCCGATGGACGTACGGTGCAACTGGCGTCGGGCCCGCAAACCCTGCATGTGGCCGGCCTCGCGGTGCGCGACTACGCGCCCGGATGGCGTACCCGGTTCCTCGGCATCATCACCCAGCCGACCATTGCCTACCTGCTGCTGATTGCCGGTCTCTACGGCCTGCTGCTGGAAGCGTTCCACCCCGGGGCCCTGTTCCCCGGCATAGCCGGCGCCATCAGTCTCCTGATCGGGCTGTATGCGTTACAGCTGCTGCCGGTCAACTATGCCGGCCTGGCGCTGATGGCGCTGGGTGCCACACTGGTGGTGACGGAAATCCTCACGCCCACACTGGGCATACTCGGCATCAGCGGCGTGGCCGCATTCACTCTGGGGTCCATCATGCTCTTCCACGACGACGGCACGGGATTCGGGGTGAATCACGGCGTGATCGCGGGACTGGCCATCTCGGCCATGCTGGTGCTGGCCCTGTTGCTGTGGCTGGTCATGCGCGCACGGCGTGCACGGCTTTTCCAGGGCGACGCCTCATGGAACGGCAAGACCGGCGAGCTGCTCGAACCCCTGCCCGCGAACGGTGAAGCCTGGGCACGCATCGGCGGCGAACGCTGGCGGGTGCGCAACCTGGGTGATGCCGCCCTGCCCGCTGGTGCGCGCGTGCGGGTCGATCACCGCGAAAACCTGCTGATCTGGGTCGTACCTGCATGACATTCACGCATGCCTGCGCATGCAGCTTTACATACACGGGAGCACACCATGTTCGGACTGACTGGCATCATTGTTCTTTTCATCCTTGTCGTGCTGATTGCATCGATCAAGGTCCTGCCCGAATACCAGCGGGGGGTGGTCCTGACCCTCGGCCGCTACACCGGTACCAAGGGACCGGGGCTGATGATCCTGATCCCGGTGGTCCAGACCATGGTCCGCGTGGACTTGCGCGTCGGGGTCATGGACGTGCCTCCGCAGGACGTGATTTCACGCGACAACGTGTCGGTGCGCGTCAATGCGGTGGTCTATTACCGAGTGGTCGATTCCGACAAGGCCGTGCTGCAGGTTGCCGACTTCTACCAGGCCACCAGCCAGCTGGCTCAAACCCGGCTGCGGTCCGTTCTGGGTCAGCATGAACTGGACGATATCCTGTCCGAACGCGAATCGATCAACCGCACCCTGCAGAAAATCCTCGACGAGGCCACCGACCCCTGGGGCATCAAGATCACCGACGTGGAGATCAAGGATGTCGACCTCAACGAGACCATGGTGCGCGCCATCGCCCGCCAGGCCGAAGCCGAACGCGAGCGCCGCGCCAAGGTGATCCACGCCGAGGGCGAGATGCAGGCTGCGGAAAAACTGCGTGATGCCGCCCACATGCTGGCGCAGGAACCGCAGGCCCTGCAACTGCGCTACCTGCAGACCCTGGCCGACATGGCCAGCAACGGCAAGACGAACACCATCGCCTTCCCGCTGCCGCTGGACCTGATCAAGCCGCTGATGCAGACGCTGGATCGCAATGCATCCTCATGATCCGGCGCGACCGGCATGCTCCCGGGCAGCCGAGGCGATCCAGGGCAGATGCGGTTGCTTGCGGGCAAGTTCGTCGATCAGTTGCCTGTAGTCCATGAGACGCTTGCCGAGCATCTCGCGCAATTGCTTGCCGAACAGCTTTGGCGCCTTGCTCTGCGGACGGCGCAAGGTGCCGTCGGTCGATCCTCGTTTCCAGGGCTCGCTGGCCAGGTCGGCTATGGTGTTCAACGGGCTTGATCCCGTGGCTGCAGGCACAATCTGCGCGTCAGTGCCACTCAGGGTTCGCATCATGGTCCTGACCTGGTCCCCGGCACTGAACAGGCATTCGAACGGCAGGACTGTATGCCGCTCCCTGCCCGCGTGTTCGACGTGCCAACGGGCCGCGCGGTTCCAGCGGCGGATCCAGTACGGTAGGGTTCCGTAGAAGACATTGTGTTCGGCATAACGCAATTGCCCGTCGATGGCCGATGCAATGACATCCTCCCCGGCCCGTACCACGTGCAGGAAATGGGCATCGGGAATCAGATCCGACAGCAGGTCGACATAGGCAAGGTGGTCGGGCGTTTTTTCGACCCAGCATGTGCAATACCGGCTTGCGGCACGTTCGTCGAGCACACGGCAGAATTCGCGCACGTAGCCGCGACCGGTCCAGCGTCTTTTAAGCTGCGGCGCACCGCCGGCATCGACGAAAGCGCGATCCAGGCATCCCTGCAAGCGGCGATGTAGGGAAGGCGAAGACAGACCCAGTCTTCGCTGCCATGTGTTCGCGGCACTGTCTTGACCGCTGAGCCAGCCCTCGAAATGGCCAAACAGGCGCAGCATGTACTCGGTCTCGCCCATCGACATGACCCCGGGCAGCGAAGTCATGCTGGCCTGCGTTACGGTGGTGCCCGAGCGTGGGCAGCCCACGATAAATATTTTCCGAGTTTCCAATGCCTTGCCTTGACAAAACCGAGGGACCCATCGTTACCGGTCCTGAACAACGCACACTAAGATACATCGGTTGACACAGGCCCGCCCCTGACTGGCGGCACGGGACAAGGTCGAACCTTGCAGGTACGCTGCGCAGGTTGTCCGTCACAGGGGATACCCATCCATGCACATTCGCTCCCTGCTTGCCCTTTGCCTCGGCGTACTGCTGCTGACAGCCTTCCCGACCCGGGCGATGGCTGCATCCAGCCCTTCACCTGCTGGCAAGGGCGACCTGAAACTGCCCGCCTTCCCCGCCAACGCACATATCATGCAGCATACCCGTGTGGCGGGAAGGACCATCAAGTACACCGTCACCGTCGGCCACCTGCCGGTGCGCGACGACAAGGGCAAGACCATCGCGCAGGTGGTCTACACCGCCTATACCATGCCGGGACGCAACCGTCCGGTGACCTTCGCCTTCAACGGCGGGCCGGGGGCTTCTTCGGTCTACCTGAATTTCGGCGCCATCGGCCCCAAACAGCTGCGCTTCGGCGACGCCGGGGACAATCCGTCCGATCCGCCCGTGTTGCGCGACAACCCGGGCACCTGGCTTGACTTCACCGATCTGGTGTTCATCGACCCGGTGGGCACCGGCTTCAGTCGCTCGCTGGTGCCGAAGAAACAGGCCATCAAGGATTTCTACAGCACCGATTCGGACATCCACTACCTGTCGCGGATTGTCTACGACTGGCTGATTCGCAACGGGCGCATGACATCACGCAAGTACCTGGTGGGCGAGAGCTACGGCGGCTTCCGCGGTCCACGCATCGCCGCCTACCTGCAGACACGGCTGGGCGTGGCCCTGAACGGCGTCGTGCTGGTTTCGCCGTACCTTGATCCGGCAAGCTACCGGAACGGCATGGTTTCACCGCTGCCGTGGATGCTGACCCTGCCCTCGATCACCGCTGCGCACCTGGAACGCGAAGGCAAGCTGACCCGACAGGCGATGCAGGGTGTGATCGACTACACCCGCGGTGCCTACGTCCATGCCCTGCTGCTGGGCAACAGCAACCCGGCCGCACGAGATCGCATGATCAGCAAGGTCACCCAAATGACGGGTCTGGATCCGACCTTTGTCCGCGAATCCGGCGGCCGGCTGGATGCCATGGCCTACCTTCGCGAGGTACATCGCAAGCAGAAGAAGCTGGGCAGCATCTACGATTCCAACCTCACCGGCTGGGATCCATTCCCGGATTCACCGCGACAGATGAGCAACGACCCCATGCTCAATGCCATCATCGCGCCGACCACCGAGGCCATGGTGCAATTCATCACCCGCACCGTGGGCTGGAAGTTCGACGGGCGCTACTACGCCCTCAATTACAAGGTCAACCGCATGTGGCACAAGGACGATGACGCCAACGCGGGTTCGGTCGCGCAGCTTCGCGAGATCGTCGCCAACGACTCGAACCTGCACGTGCTGATCGCCCACGGCTGGAATGACCTTTCCTGCCCCTTCATGGGTTCGATCCTGATCGTCGACCAGATGCCGGTCATGGGCAAGCGCGATCGCGTCAAGGTACGCGAATATCCCGGCGGGCACATGTTCTACACGCGGCCTGACAGCCAGATGGCCTTCCGCAAGGACGTGATGGCCTTGTTCAAGGCCAGGTGACGTATCCACGGCGTCGTCCGCAATCGCCGGATACGGCCCGGACGGCGCCCGATTTCGCCACACTGTGCCAGATCAGGCATCCCCGCCATGCAATTCACAGGCCTGGATGCGCTCGCTCGCGCGCCGATAGCCATCGCGCTTGCTCATCCGGCCGATGAAGGCATGGATGTTGGGCATCGCATGCGCGTACGGATGACCACCACGGGCCAGGGCAAGCAGCGGAACGCTCATCTGGATGTCTGCCGCAGTGAAGTCGTTCCCGGCAAACCACGGCCGCTCCTCCAGGGCCGCATCGACCCAGTCAATATGTTTGTCCAGATTGGGTTGCAGGTAACTCTTGCTTACCGGCTTGAGTACGGCGCGGGCCAGGGTGCGTACCGGCCATCGCGCACGCTGCATGCGGGCGAACACGATCCGCATCACCACCAGCGGCATCAGGCTGCCTTCGGCGTAATGCATCCAGTAATGCCAGGCAAGGCGGGCATCGGTATCCTCGGGCGGCCCGAGTCGTCCCTTGCCGTAGCGTTCGACAAGATAGGTGATGATGGCGCCCGATTCGGCCACCACCCTGCCGTCGTCCACGATCACCGGCGCCTTGCCAAGCGGATGCACGGCTTCGAGTCCCGGAGGAGCCAGCCCGCGGATACGGCCGTGATCGACCAGTTCGTAAGGCACACCGAGCTCTTCCAGCAACCATGGAATGCGCTGCGAACGCGATTGATGCAGATGATGAACGACGATCATGCGTTTATCCCGTCAGGTCGGCGATATTCTGGCAGTGTGACACAGCTGCTGACTGTATCCGCGGAGTATCGTGAAACGCTACGGCAAAAGATCTGATCATGCAGGACAATCATCACATCCATACCATCGATACCGGCTTCCAGCGCCCCGCTTTCGATGCGGCTTACCTGGTCACGCACCGGGATCGCGCTGCATTCATCGATTGCGGTACCCGGCATAGTGTGCCGAAACTGCTCGCGGCCTTGCGCCATTCCGGCATGAAGCCCGAGAACGTGGACTGGCTGATCCTGACCCACGTACACCTGGACCATGCCGGCGGCGCCGGGGAACTGCTGGCCCACCTGCCGCATGCCGCACTGGTGGTGCATCCTCGCGGCGCCAGGCACATGATCGATCCCTCGAAACTGTGGGCCGGCGCCAGTGCGGTCTACGGCGAGGCCGTGATGCAGCGCGATTACGGCAGCCTGCGTCCGGTCCCTGCCGAACGTGTGGTCGAGGCGATGGACGGACACGAGGTCGACCTGGCCGGACGCAAGCTGGTCTGCCTTGACTCCCCCGGCCATGCCCGGCACCACAACGCCATCTGGGACCCGCTCAGCGGCAGCTGTTTCACCGGCGACACGTTCGGTCTTTCCTACCGTGAATTCGATACCGCAAACGGTGCCTTCATCGTGCCCACCACGACACCGGTGCAATTTGACCCCGATGCCCTGCATGCTTCCATCGAGCGCATTTGCGCCCTCACCCCCCGGGCGCTGTTCCCGACCCATTACGGGCGTATCGAGGGCATCGCGCGCCTGGCCTCGGACATGCATGAACAGATCGACGCGATGGTGGCTGTCGCCGTGGCCTGCGAGCAGCACGAGGATCGCCACGCCGCATTGACACGAAGCCTCGAGGAACTGTACGCCCGGCGTGCCGCAAGACACGGCTGGCCCGGTAGCCGGGCCCGGCTGCGCGAATTGCTGGGGGGCGATATAGAGCTCAATGCCCAGGGCCTCGAGGTCTGGCTCGACCGACGCCCGGACTGACTCAGGACATGCGCGTGCCGTTGGGCACGGGTCGCTCCAGCGTGGTGATCACCACGCCGTCGGGGGTCTCGAACCCGGTCAGCAGGAATTGTGATCGCACCGGGCCGATCTGTTTTTCGGGAAAGTTGATGACACCGACAACCTGTTGGCCCACCAGGTCCTCGGGGGCATACAGGGCCTTGACCTGGGCACTTGTCTTCTTTTCGCCGTAGGGCCCGAAATCGACCCGGATGCGATAGGGCGGCTTGCGCGCCTCGGGAAAGTCCTCGACATGCGTGACCGTGCCTGCCACCAGCATCACGCGCTGGAAGTCGTCCCATTGGATGATCCCGATATCGTGATCGCTCATGTCCGCTCACTCCAGGTTTTCCAGGCATCACGCGATTGCAGCCACCAGTAGCTGGCCTGGGCGGCAAGATAACCCAGCGGACGCCAGGCCGGCACCAGGCCATAGCAGGCAAGCTTTTGCCAGTCCCGGCCCTGGTTGGCAATCGCGTCAGCCAGCAGTTCGCCCGCCACGGCAGTTGGCGCCAGACCATGGCCACCGAATGCCTGGGCCCACCACAACCCGTGCCCGTCGCCACCGATCTGAGGCATCTGATGGCGCGCATAACTCATCAGCCCGGCCCAGGCGTAGTCGATGCGGACATCGGCCAGTTGTGGGTAGACCCGGGCAAGATCCTGTTGCAGCAGGCGCTTGACGTCGCGTGGCGGGCGCTCGCGGATCGAGATCCGCCCGCCCCACAGCAGGCGCTCGTCCGGCAGCTTGCGGTAATAGTCGAAGGCAAAACGCGAGTCATAGATGGCACTGCGCGTGGCAATGGCCTCGTGCAGGCGTGCACCGAGTGGCTCGGTGACCATCACATAGGTGGCGATCGGCAGCACCGCACGATCCACCCTGCCCTGCAGCCCGGACAGGTATCCGCCACAGGCCAGCACCACATGACGCGCATGCAATTCACCGGTGGGCGTACGCAGGCGCCATCCGGATCCGCAACGCTGCAATGCAGTCACCGGAGAAGCTTCATGTACGCGCACACCTTTTTCCTGCGCGACGCGTGCCAAGCCCTGTGCGTACTTGAGCGGGTGCAGATGCAGGGCATTGGGCTCGAACAGGGCATCGGAATAGCGCGAAGTCCGCAACATCGCGCGCAATGCGTCCCGGGATATCCACTTCCAGTGCACGCCGTAACGATCGGCAAGCACGCGCTGGCGCGCCTGCAACACTCGTGGGTCCCTAAACCAGTTGGTCCACAGCACTCCGGCATCCACGGCGTCACATGCAATGGCGTAGCGGTCGATGCGTGAACGGATCCGGTCCACGGCTGCTACGGTCCAGTTGTACAGCATCCCGGCACGCGTCGGGCCCTGTTGCTTCAGCAGGGTCGTTTCATCCAGCGAGTAACCGGCAAAGACGAACCCCCCGTTGCGGCCGGAAGCGCCATGGCCAATGCGTTCGGCCTCCAGCAGGCAGACACCATCCATGCCTCGTTCGGCCAGCCCCAGCGCGGTATTGAGTCCGGCAAAGCCGCCGCCGACCACGGCCACCCGGACATCCATTCGACCTTCAAGTGGCACAGGATCCGCACCGGGGGGCGCCGTGAATTCGTAGTAGTTCAGCATATTTCCAGGTACACAACGAACGATAGATGGCACCGAAGCCACACCCTGTGCACGTCAGTTCGTACGCAGGAATGCCTCGATTGCCGGTGCCAGTTCCGGATCGCGTTGCGCCAGATGCAGTGTGGCGCGCACCAGCCCCAGCTTGTTGCCGCAGTCGAAACGGCGGCCCTGAAAACGGTAGGCAAGCGCCTGCTGCTGATGCAAAAGCCCTTCGATGGCATCGGTGAGCTGGATTTCCCCTCCACTGCCCGGACGGGTCTGTTCGAGCAATTCGAAGATGCGTCCCGGCAAAACGTAGCGACCGACCACCCCGAGCTGGCTGGGTGCCTCCTCCGGCCGGGGTTTCTCCACCATGTGGGTGATGGGCGCGGCGTGTGCATCGATCGGTTCGCCAATCGCCACGATGCCGTACTTGTGGGTCTGGTCGCGCGGCACCTCCTCCACCGCGATGACACCGCCATCGGCGGACATGGCGGCATCTGCCATCTGTCGCAGGGCGCCGGGACCATCCTCGTTGAGGATCAGATCGTCCGGGAGCATGACGCCGAAGGGCTCGTCACCGACCACCGGCCGGGCGCAGAGGACCGCATGGCCCAGGCCCAGCGCCTCGGGCTGGGTCACGAACACCGCCCGTACATGGCGTGGAAGCGTGCCCTGCACCTGCGCGAGGAGTTCATCCTTGCCCTTGCTCTCCAGTTTCGCCTCCAGCTCGTAGGCCCTGTCGAAATAGTCGGCAATGGCATGCTTGTAGCGGTTGGTGACGAACACCAGGGTATCGGCGCCCGCATCCACCGCTTCATCGACCGCATACTGGATCAGCGGGCGGTCAAGGACCGGAAGCATTTCCTTGGCCACAGCCTTGGTGGCCGGCAGGAAACGGGTTCCCAGTCCGGCGACAGGGAAAACTACTTTTCGCAAACGCTTGCTCATGCGGCTCCTTCATTGTCGGCGGGGTGCAGCGCGATCACGTTGTCCGTACTGCCGGCATGGTCTGTCTGTTGCCAGCGGTATTCGGGCAGCAATCGGGAAATCTGCAGACGCAGGTCTTCCTCGTCGCAGGTTCTGACCGCGTCCTCGATCAGGTCCAATTGCGCAAGAAGAACTTCCCAGGCCATCTCGCGCGAACGCGCAAGGAAAATCTTGGCGTGCGTCGTGGCACTGTAATCCTCGCGGGCATCGAACAACTCTTCGAACAGTTTCTCGCCCGGACGCAGACCGGTGAACACGATGGGAACGTCCACACCGGGCTGCTTGCCGGCAAGCCGGATCATCTGCTCGGCGAGATCCCTGATGCGAACCGGTTCGCCCATGTCCAGCGCGAAGATCTCGCCGCCCCGGCCCAGTGCCGCAGCCTGCAGGATCAACTGGCAAGCCTCGGGAATGGTCATGAAATAGCGCGAGATTTCCGGATGCGTGACAGTCACCGGCCCGCCCTGCCGTATCTGCTCGCGGAACAGCGGAACCACGGAACCGGCCGAATCGAGCACGTTGCCGAAACGCACGGTGATGAAATGGGTGTGGAGGGAACGGCGGGAGAAGTTCTGACACACAATTTCGGCCACCCGTTTGCAAGCACCCATGACACTGCTCGGATTGACGGCCTTGTCGGTGGATATCAGCACAAAACGTTCGCACCCGGCGGCATCGGCCACCTCGGCTACCACGCGCGTCACCACAATGTTGTTGCGCACGGCCTCCCGGATTTGAGTCTGCAGCAGTGGAACCTGCTTGTAGGCGGCCGCATGAAAGACGATCTGCGGCCGATGCCTGCGGAAAATCTGCTCGAGCGCAATCCGGTCGCCGGCATCGGTCAGACAGGCAGTCAGCGAAAGATCGGGGAATTGCGTTGTCAGTTCGCGTTCTATGCGATACAGGTTGTACTCGCTGTTTTCCACCACGATCAGGCTGCGGGCACCCAGGCGCGCGACCTGGCGGCACAGTTCGGCACCGATCGAGCCGCCGCCACCGGTGACCAGTACCACACGACCGCTGATTCCGGTGCGAATCGCTGTCCAGTCCAATTCGACGCTGTCACGCCCAAGTAAATCCTCGATGGCCACCTTCTTGATTTCGTTGAAATGCGCACGGCCCGCCACGACGTCCTCCAGCTTGGGGACGGTACGGAATGGAACACCCGATGCCTGGCACAGGTCGACCACACGCCGCATCTGTGCCGTGGTGGCGGCAGGCAGGGCGATCAGGAGCATCTGCGCTGCCACTTCACGGGCCAGTCTCGGCAGTTGTTCCAGCACGCCGAGAACCGGCACGCCGTGCACCCTCGCCCCGCGCAATGAGGGGTCGTCATCGACCAGGCCCACCAGCTGGTAACGTGCATCGCGGCGCACGTCGCGGGCAAGCGCCTCTCCTGCGCGGCCAGCACCGATGATGATCACGCGGCGGCTTTGCCGCGACGCAAACAGGTCCAGGCGACTGTCTTTCCAGAACCGGTAGGCCAGCCGGGGTCCTCCGAGCAGAATCGACAGCAGCACCGGATACAGCACGAAGATAGAACGCGGCACGCCCTGGAGTCGATCGTAAAGGAACAGTGCCAGCCCTATGCCTAGAGTGCCCACGAGTGCTGCGCGCAGGATATTCCACAGATCGGGAAGGCTGGCAAATCGCCATAGACCCTTGTAAAGCCCGGTCCAGGCAAACACGCCACCCTGTACCGCAAGAACGAGCGGAAACTCCATTTCCAGGAATGTCGCATCGCCCGAATGCAGCAACAGGTAACGCAGCGTCTTGGCCGCCCACCACGCCAGGGCGACCATCAGCAGGTCATGGATGACCACGGCCAGTCGCGGATGCAGGGAACCGACCCATTTATGCGCACGCACGTTCATGCCTCCGCGTGACCTTGCGCATACAGTGACGGCGCGCAAGCCACCAGGTTGCAGCTGTGGCTGTATACAGGAACACCACCACATACGGCCCCATCGCGGGCCGCTCCAGCGCCAGCCAGGCCAAGGGTGCAACAACCACGATGTTGTAGCTCAGGTACAGGCATCCGGTAATTCCATGCGAAAGGCCGCTGCGCACCAGGTACTGGTAGAGGTGCTCCCGATGGGCAGTGTACCAACGGCGCCCCTGCCGCATGCGCGTCAGCAGGGTCAGCGTGGCATCGGTTACGAACACCGCATGCAGTGCAAGCACGGCCCACAGGGCATGTGGCTGGTTGGCCCACCATAACGACCCGAGCATGAATACCAGCATGCCGGCATAGCCGCTGCCGACATCGCCCATGAAGATGCGCGCCGGCGGGAGGTTGAAGACCAGGAAACCGGTCGCAGCCGCTGACAACACCAGATACGTCGCTGCCAGCACGGGCATGCCGCTGAAGGTACACAGCAGCATGCCGGCAAGTCCGACGAAAACCAGTTGCAATCCCAGCAGGCCATCAATGCCGTCCATGAAATTGTGCAGGTTGATGCTCCATGCACCCACCCCGACCAGGGGCAGCACCCACCACCATGAAGCATGTGCTACCGACACCAGCACCCACACGAAGGCCGCCGAGGCCAGAAAATGTGCGAGCAGGCGCGGCAGCGCGGCCAGGCCCCTGCGGTCATCGCACCAACCGACGATCGCGACCAGTACCCCGGCCAGCATCAGGACCCCAAGCAGGTATGCCGGATGCATGCGCCCATGCAGCACAATCCAGAGACCGGACAGGGTGCCGGCAACCAGCCCCACGCCCCCGCCACGCGGAGTGGGAGCGGAGTGCGAGCGGCGTTGGCCGGGATGATCGAGCATGCCTTTGCGCCTGGCATAACCGATGCTGTAGCCGGTAATGGCCATCGACACGACCAGGGACACGATGACCGCCAGGCCGGCCTGCTGCAACGTATATGCGTCCATGGCACTCCCGCCTCGTGATTATTCGTTGGCCACGCCCAATATCGGCAATACCGTCGCCCAGTGCTTGCAACTGGGGCATTGCCAGTGATGCGCCTTGGCGCCGAATCCGCACTGACTGCAGCGGTACATGGCCTGGCCCTCCAGCAGCTTGCGCGTCAAGTCGCGCAGAATGAGAAAATTGGCACGCGCATCGCCCGATACCTTGTCCATGGTCGCATCGATCAGGGCCATGAGTCCGCGCACCGACGGGCGCAAACGCAGCTGTTCGGTGAGAAAGGCAACGGCCGCCTGCTCACCATCACGTTCGCGGTAGATGCGGGTCAGGGCCAAGACCGGCGATACGCCATGGTAGCGCTCTATGATGTCACGCAGGAAACGTTCGGCCTGGTCCATCGTACCCGAACGCACATGGCATTCCAGCAACGGCGGGAGTATTTCCGGGACGAAGGCTATGCCGGTGCCTATGGCATGCTGGTAGCTGTCTATCGCAGCTTTGTAGTCACCCGCCTGCACCTGCAACGCGCCGGCGATCATGTAGGCACGGGTACAGTTCCTGTCGTGCTCGAAAGCCTGACTCAGGAAGTGGCTTGCGTCCCCGCGTGCGCCGTGCTGACGCGCCTGCTCGGCCAGTTCGCAGTAATAGTGAGCAATGTCATGTCCCTGTGACTCACCACTCATCTTCTCCAGCCGCCTGGCCTGCTCGATGGCCTGGTGCCAGTCGCGTTCGTGCTGATAGATGGCGATCAGGTGCCGCAACGCGGAAGGCGCATGCGCGTTCATGGCCGCCAGGTCGGCGAACAGGGTCTCGGCGCGATCGAGCAATCCGGCGCGCATGTAGTCCTCGCCCAGCTCGAGCAGGGCGACGGTCTTCATGTCGTCGCTGAGGTTGGGGCGCGAGACAAGGTGCTGGTGAACGCGAATAGCCCGATCGACTTCACCACGGCGTCGGAACAGGTTGCCCAGGGCAAGATGGGTTTCGACCGTATCACGATTGTATTCGGCAAGGCGCAGGAACACTTCGATGGCCTTGTCCTGCTCTTCGTTCAGCAGGTAGTTGAGACCACGGAAATAATCCGACGACAAGGCATGGCGTTCGGCGCCCGAACGCCGCGTGCCACGGCGCCGGGCGACCCACCATCCACTGAGAAAGGCCAGCGGGATCAAGGCACCCATCAAGTAAACCGGATTCATTTGCCGGCACGATCCTTGCGAATGCCATGGGCGGCGGCATGCCGGTCACGCGTTTTCCGCCAGCGCGTGCCCCACCAGGCGGTCAGTCCGCCAAGCAGCCACCCCAGTACCAAGACTGCGAGCAAGACCGCCCCTTTGGGCAGCATCAGCCGCGTGACGCCAAAATCGAAACTCACCAGATCGGGATTCAAAGCACCGAAAAGGACGCCCAGGACGATGAAGGCAAGCAGCAAGAGGAAGGTCAGGAAGCGCATGCCCTGGAACTCTACCCGAATGCAGGCATGACGGACAGACGCAAGCATGATTCCAGGATCAGCTGCCGGTCCCGTCGTTGACGCGCTCGCGAAGTTCCTTGCCCGGCTTGAAATGGGGCACATGCTTGCCGGGAAGAGCGACGGCTTCGCCGGTCTTGGGATTACGCCCCATGCGCGGTGGTCGGTAATGCAGTGAAAAACTGCCGAAACCGCGCACTTCGATGCGTTCACCCGTGGCCAGGGCGCGACTCATCTGCTCCAGCAGGCTTTTTACCGCCATCTCCACATCGCTGTAGGCAAGATGGGTCTGTCCGCGCGCCAACGCCTCGATCAATTCGGATTTGGTCATGTTACCCGTGGTTCCCTGGTGCACTGACCGTCCAGTTCCCCTGTCAGCCGTGCCGTGTTTGCTCACTCCCCCTGCAGCGCGCGCATATCCGGCGAGCCTGCAATCAGGTTACCCCGATGTCCACCATGGCACCGTGCGGGGCGACACAGGCCGCCCCGCACGACATACATTACTCGGACTCGGGCCTGTTCATCTGCTCCTTCAGCAGGGCGCCCAACTTGGTGGTTCCACCCTGCGCTCCCTGGTAGTCGGCCATCATTTCCTTCAATTCCGCTTCGTCCTTGGCACGGATCGAGATCTGCAACATGCGGCCACGGCGGTCCATGCCGGTGAAGCGCGCCTCCACCTCGTCGCCAACCTTCAGGTGCTCGGTGGCATCCTCGATACGCTCCTTGGCGATATCGTTGGCACGCAGGTAGGCTTCCACGCCGTCGCCCAGATCGACCACTGCACCCTTGGCGTCGACTTCCTTGACGGTACCCTTGACGAGGGTGCCACGCGGATGGTTCGCCATGAACTGGCCGAAGGGGTCCTGCTCCATCTGCTTGATGCCCAGGCTGATGCGCTCACGCTCGGGATCGACCGCCAGCACTACCGCCTCGACTTCCTCACCCTTCTTGAAGTCGCGAATCAGGTCCTCGCCGGTACCCGACCAGGAAATGTCGGACAGGTGAACCAGTCCATCGATGCCGCCTTCCAGCCCCACGAAGACGCCGAAATCGGTGATCGACTTGATCGCACCGGAGACCTTGTCGCCCTTCTTGTGCATGGCGGCAAAGGCTTCCCACGGATTGGACTGGGTCTGCTTGATGCCCAGCGAGATGCGGCGACGCTCCTCGTCGACGTCCAGGACCATGACCTCGACCTCGTCGCTGACCTGCACGACCTTGGCCGGGTTGACGTTCTTGTTGGTCCAGTCCATTTCCGACACGTGCACCAGGCCTTCCACACCCGGCTCGATCTCGACGAAGCAGCCGTAATCGGTGACATTGGAGACCTTGCCGAACAGACGGCTGGAGACCGGATAGCGACGTGAGATGTTGACCCACGGATCGTCGCCCAGCTGCTTCAGGCCCAGCGAGACACGGTTGCGCTCGCGGTCGAACTTCAGCACGCGCACGTCCAGTTCGTCGCCGACATTGACCACCTCGGACGGATGGCGCACGCGCTTCCAGGCCATATCGGTGATATGCAGCAGGCCGTCGATGCCGCCCAGGTCCACGAACGCACCGTAGTCGGTGAGGTTCTTGACCACGCCCTTGACGATCGCGCCTTCGGTCAGGCGCTCGAGCAGCTTCTCGCGCTCCTCGGAGTACTCGCTCTCGACCACCGCACGGCGGCTGACCACCAGGTTGTTGCGACGGCGATCCAGCTTGATGATCTTGAATTCGAGGTCCTTGCCCTCGAGATAGCTCGGGTCGCGCACGGGACGTACGTCGACCAGCGATCCGGGCAGGAAGGCGCGCACGTCGCGAATGTCGACGGTGAAGCCGCCCTTGACCTTGCCGGAGATCTTGCCGGTGACGATCTCGTTCTTGTCGAAGGTTTCCTCGAGGTCGTCCCATACCATGGAACGCTTGGCCTTCTCGCGCGAAAGCTTGGTCTCGCCGAAGCCGTCCTCGAGCGCTTCCAGGGCGACTTTCACCTCGTCGCCGACTTCGACCTCGATGTCGCCGTTCTCGTTCTTGAACTGTTCGATCGGAACGATGCCTTCACTCTTCAGGCCGGCGTTGATGACAACCACGTCGGGACGAACCTCGACCACGATGCCGGACACGATGGCACCGGGCTTGAGTCGGGAAAGGGTCTGTTCACTCTGTTCGAACAGTTCAGCGAAACTTTCAGTCATGTGATTTCCGTTGGAATGAGATAGGTCGCAGCCCGCATCGGAAACATCCTGCCGGCCCATCGTGCTGCCGGTTGCGAATCGACGACCCGCCTGTCGTGGGTGCCGAAGCACCGTTGCCTGAACCGCCCGCACCGCAGTGCGGACACCTTGATGAATGCAGGGAAGCGAGCGGTGAACCCGTACGAACAGGACTCCGGCCACCCCTGCATCCAGCATGCCCGGGAGCCACCGATCATGTGTCGGCTTGCACCAGGGCGATGACGCTTGCAACGACCTCGTCGATGGACAGGCCGGTCGAATCGACCAGCATGGCACCTTCGGCGGGCCTGAGCGGGGCCACGGGGCGACTGGCGTCGCGTTCGTCCCGCGCCTCGATCTCGCGTTGCAGACCCGAAATTGTAACGCTGAGTCCCTTTTCCTTCAACTGCTTATAACGCCTTCGCGCCCGTTCCGCCGCGCTGGCCGTCAGAAACACCTTGTAGGGGGCGTCGGGAAAGATGACGGTGCCCATGTCGCGTCCATCGGCAACCAGTCCGGGACGCTTGCGAAAAGCCAGTTGCTTGGCTTTCAGCGCCTCGCGCACGCTCGGAATGGCGGCAACGGCCGAAGCGGTTGCCCCGCAGGTTTCGGTACGCAGCTCGTCGCTGGCGTCGTGGCCATTGACCCAGACACGGGTATCGCTGCCGTCCTCGCTGGGTCGAAAACGGATGCGGGCCGAATGCGCGCAGCGTGTCACGGCATCGCCATCGGACAGATCGATGTCGGCCATCGAGGCGGCATACCCGACGGCGCGGTAAAGCGCGCCCGAATCGAGCAGATGCCAACCGAGGTGTTCGGCGACCCGACGACTGACGGTGCCCTTGCCGGAGCCGGAGGGTCCATCGATGGTCAAAACGGGAACGGAACTGCTGGCGCTCATGGCCTCTCCGGCTGCGGGAATCGGGGCATTCTATCCGCTGACCGGCCGGGACGCCCCCGGGGAGACCTGTCGATCAGGAATCGAAACCGGTCAGGCTGCCCTGATGCGCGCGATCCCACGCACGCAACTGATCGCGCAGATGGGCGATGCGCTGGCGACCAAGTGCATTGTGCTCGTCATCGAGCACCTGGCCACCAAGCAGTTCGGCCATGCGCTGTGCGGTAGGCAGCATGGCATCCCAGGTATCCAGGGCAGGCAGGGGGCCGGGGAGCGTCATGAAGAAGCTGATACCGGTGGTGGTCAACTCGGTGACACGCCCCAGGTCGAAGCTGCCGGGTTGCAGCATGTTGGCGACGCTGAACAGCGGACCCAGTTCGGGCTTGCCCTCGATCATGCGGTGGAAGATGCCCTTGTAGCCGAATTCCAGGCCGGCCTTGTCCGCCGCCACCACGAGATCCGGCCCCAGGAAGGCATCGGTTTCGGACGCCACCACGTTGACGGTGATGATCCGTTCCATCGGCCGGTCCGGTGGACGCTTGCCCACGCTGGAATGCAGCGTGCCGGCGGGTGCCGGCCTGGCCCGGTCGCGTGCCTTGGGTTCAACCTGACTGGGGGGTTGTGCAGGTGTATCGATCTCCTCCGCCTCGGGAACATCAAGCAGGGAGGCCTGCACGGGCTCACGCGACGACGTTTCCGTAGGCGGGGGCGGCATGGCTTCGACTTCGTCGTCGAGTTCCGGCGCAGCCTCGCCCAGTGTCGGTTCGCGCCGTACGGTGCCCGGCCCGGTCCGATCGTCCTCCCGTGCACGTCGCGTGCCCTGCCCCGGCTTGCGTGGCTGGCCCAGCAACCAGATCGCGGCCAGCACGAGCAGGCCCAGGATCAGAAGGGGGATGCCGACGATGGGATTCCAGTGCATGCCCTGCTCCGGTGGTGAGAGGTGATGGCGGGACGCCATCTGCCGCGCTCATGCGGCATGTCCTATTCTTGCGCCAGCCGGACACGAATCCAAGCAGGACGAACGGTCGATTCAGGCCGCCCCGGCCAGACGCGCCGCTTCGGCAAGGTCGACCTGGACCAGGCGCGACACACCCGGTTCACGCATGGTCACGCCGCACATCTGTTCGGCCGCTTCCATGGTCGACTTGTTGTGGGTGACAAACAGAAACTGCACGCGGTCGCTCATTTCCTTGACCACCCCCGAGAAACGCCCCACGTTGGCCTCGTCGAGCGGCGCATCGACCTCGTCAAGCAGGCAGAACGGCGCGGGGTTGAGGGCGAAGATGGAAAACACCAGCGCCACTGCCGTCATGGCCTTCTCGCCACCCGACAGCAGGGATATGTTGCTGACCCGCTTGCCCGGCGGACGCGCCATGATGGTCACGCCCGTGTTCAGCAGGTCATCGCCGGTCAATTCCAGGTAACCGTGTCCGCCTCCGAACAGGCGCGGGAAGAGCTCCTGCATGCCGGCATTGACCTTGTCGAAAGTCTCCCTGAAGCGCTGGCGGGTCTCGCGGTCGATCTTGTGGATGGCGTTCTCCAGCGTTTCCAGGGCGCTGCCGAGATCGTCCATCTGCGCGTCCAGGTAGGCCTTGCGCTCGGCCTGCTCCTCGTGCTCCTGGATGGCGGCCAGATTGACCGGCTCCAGGCGCTGGATACGTTGCGCCAGCGCGTCCAGTTCCTTGCGCCAGGCCGCCGGATCGGCATCCTCCTCGAGCGACTCCAGCAGGGCCTCGGGGTCGAGCCCCAGCTCGCCGATCGATGTCCCCAGCTGCTGGCCGCGCAACTGCAATGCCTGGGCGGCCATGCGCTTTTCTGCAAGGGCTTCACGCCGGGTCTGAAGATCCTGCTCGAGAGCCTGGCGCTCCTGCTCCAGGCGGCGCACCTCGGCCTCGATTTCCTCCACCGAACGCCGCGCCTCGACCAGCTTGCGATCGGCGATCAGGCGTTGTTCAAGGCAAGCCTGTCGTTCGGCTTCCAGCGCCTCGATCGGACTGGCGCCGTTTTCCAGTTGCTCCTCGATGGCTTCCCGGCGCGAGGTGACTTGCTGCAACTGCGCCTGCATGCGGGCAAGCGATTGCTCCAGCGACTGGAAGGCCGAACGACGCGACTCCAGCGAAAGGGCCAGCTCGTGCACCTTCTCGGAGGTTTCGCGGGCGTGCATGCGCGTCTCTTCCCGCGCCTGGAGCAATTGCCGGCGTTCACTGTCCAGGGCACGCCGTGCGTCCTCGAGTTCACCCATGCCCGAGACTGCCCGGTCCAGCCGCGAGCGTGCCTCGCGGACCTGTGCCTGGAGGTCGGCATGGCCGGTTTCCAGTTCCTGCAGTTCACCGGCAATCTTCTCGCTGCGCGCGCGCGCAGTCTCGACCTTGCCGCGATGGCTTTGCACTTGTCCGGCCAGTTCCGATTGGCGCCGGTGCGCCAGATACAGCTCGCGCTGGGCTTCCTCGCGCGACAGCTCGGCATTGCCTTTCTCGGTGCGCTGGGCTTCCAGGCGCGCCGTCAGGTCCCTGACCTGCTGCTCCAGTTGCCCGACCTGGGCTTGCAGGGAATGTATTTCACGTCCGCGTGCCAGCACACCGAGCTTGTTGTCCCCCGCACGGCGCACGCGTGCCCATTGCGATGACAGCCACAGGCCTTCGCGGGTGATCACCGATTCATGCTCGCCCAGGGCATCGAGCATGCCGCGTGCAGCCTGTACCGAGTTCGCCGTGCGCACACGCGCCAGCACGGCAAGTGCAGCCGCCGGGCCGCGTGCATGCTCGGCCAGGGTGCCGGCTGGCGCACTGCCCTCACGCAGGGCAACCAGGGTGACATCGGCATCGCCGAGGGACTGGAGTTCATCAACCAGCGCACCGGGATCGTCCACCAGCACGCCATCGAGAATGCCCGCAAGCACGGTCTCGACCGCCGTCTCCCAGCCCGGGTCCACGTCCAGCGAGGCCCCCAGGCGTCGCGCGCCGTCCAGGCCCAGGCGTTCGAGCCATGCGCTGGCCGCCCCCTCGTCCTGGCCCAGTGCGGCATGCTGCAGGGCTTCCAGGGAAGCCAGCCGACCGGATGCGGTCTGCAGTTGCTGGCGTTTGTGGTTGAGCTCGCCCTGGGTTTCGCGCTCACCCTCGGCCATGCGTTCCAGAGCCTGTTTGCGCTCATCCAGAGCCTGAGAGAGGGATTCGACCTTGGCCTGCTGCATTGCATGTTCACGGGTCAGTGACTCGGCGGCAGCAGCCAGGACATCGACATCGCTGGCGTCCTGTTCGGCGAGCAACGCTTCGCGCCGGCGGGACAGGTCGAGCATCTGGCGGTCGAGGTAATCCAGGCGCGTGCGTTCGACCTCGGCGGCACGGGAGGCTTCCGACGTGGAGCCTGCATGGGCATCCCAGCGCTCCTGCCAGGCAGCCAGTCTGGATTCGGCTTCCTGCTGGGCAGTCGCCGCGGATGCGGCAGCTTCGCGCAAGGCGGTCAGACGGGGTTCGCCTTCCGCCAGTTCGGCCCTGAGCTGCTCGAGCTTCTCTCGGTCGGCAGCCAGATGCCCTGTGAGTTCCTCATGTTCGCGGGCTGTCTCGGCGCGTGCGCGTTCGAGTCGCTCGACCGTTTCGCGGTTGTGGCGCACCTGCTGTTCGATCCGGGCAATCTCCGCCCCGATGCGGTACACCTCGGCCTGCGTCTGGTTGAGTCGTTCGTTGGCTTCGTGGTGGCCCTCGCGCGCTGATTCGATGCGCGCCTGCAGCCGGCTCTGTTCTGTCACCTGCTTTTCGATGTCCAGCCCCGCCAGCCGCAATTGCTCCTCGTGCTGCACATGTTCGGCACGCACCGTCCTGAACTCGAGCGCCAGCAACTGGGCCTGCTTGTGGCGCTGTTCCTCCTTGTAGGCTTTCCAGCGCTCGGCGGCACGCGCCTGGCGATTGAGGTGTTCGAGCTGCTTGTCCACTTCCTCGCGCACGTCGGCCACGCGTTCGAGGTTTTCCCGCGTGTGGCGGATGCGGTTTTCGGTCTCGCGGCGACGCTCCTTGTACTTGGAAATGCCGGCAGCCTCTTCCAGATGGCCGCGCAGTTCGTCCGGGTGTGCGTCGATGATCTGGCTGATCATGCCCTGCTCGATGATCGAATAGCTGCGCGGGCCCAGTCCGGTACCGAGGAAGATGTCGGTGATGTCACGACGCCGGCAGCGGCTGCCATTGAGGAAATACTGCGACTGCCCGTCACGGCTGACCGTGCGTTTGACCGAAATTTCCGCGTAGTTGGCGTATTCGCCCTGTACGGTGCCATCCGCATTGTCGAAGATCAGTTCGACCATGGCCTGGCCGACCGGCTTGCGTGCACTGGATCCGGAGAAGATCACGTCCGTCAGCGAATCGCCACGCAGGCGGCTGGCGGCGCTTTCGCCCATGACCCAGCGGATGGCGTCGATGATGTTGGACTTGCCGCATCCGTTGGGACCGACGATGCCGGTCATGTTGGTAGGCAGGTGCAGGGTGGTCGGATCGACGAAGGATTTGAAACCGGCCAGTTTGATGGTGGTCAGGCGCATGCTTGTCCGTATTCGAAGATGGGCCCGGGCTCCCGTGCCCGGCCGGGTGGTCGCTGGGCGACGTCAAGTCGCCACTGTGCCAAGGCTTCCAGGGTGGCGCAATCGCGCAATTTTGATTTCAAGGAAATCAATTGATTGGATTATTTTCTTCATGCTGTTTACACAAGACGGCAGCCGCGGGCTCGCCGGGTGCATGCGCTTCGATGGCCAGCGCGTGGATACCGTGCTGCAGCAGGTCCTGCAGTACCGCGTAGATTTTCCGGTGCCGTTGCAGGGATGAGAGGCCGGCAAAGGCCTCGCTGACCACGCGGACCCGGTAATGCCCCTGCCCTTCACCGGCATGGCCGACATGCAGATGACCTTCGTCCTCGATCGTCAGCACGACCGGATGCAATGCCTCAAGCAACCGTACACGAATGTCCTGCACCCTGTCCGCACTCATGGCAGGACCTTCAGGAAGGGCTTCACATCCACCCGTGCATACACGTCCGCCGCGCAATACGGATCGGCTTCGGCCCAGGCCTGGGCATCATCGAGAGAGACGAATTCGGCCACGATCAGACTGCCGCTGAATCCCGCCGGGCCCGGTTCCGGCGCGTCGATCCCCGGAAACGGGCCGGCAAGGCACAAGCGGCCTTCGTCGCGAAGTTGCTGCAAGCGTGCCAGGTGCGCACTACGCGCGCCGGCGCGTCGCTCAAGCGAGCCGGGGTTGTCCGTTCCGATGATCGCGTACCACATCGCATCCACCTCGTTGCTGGCAGGTCGCGGCCGGTCAGGCTTCCGGTCGCATGTAGGGAAACAGCAGAACGTCGCGGATCGACGGCGCATCGGTCAGCAGCATGACCAGCCGGTCGATGCCCACCCCCAGGCCGCCGGTGGGCGGCAGACCCACTTCCAGTGCACGGATGTAATCGGCATCGAAATGCATCGCTTCGTCATCGCCGGCGTCCTTGGCCTGGACCTGGGCGTGAAAGCGCGCTGCCTGGTCCTCGGGATCGTTGAGCTCGGAGAAGCCGTTGGCCAGTTCCCGGCCACCGATGAACAGCTCGAAACGGTCGGTCATGCCCTTGTCGGTATCGCTCTCCCGGGCCAGTGGCGACACCTCGACCGGGTGATCGGTGATGAAGGTGGGCTGCACCAGTCCCGGTTCGACGGTCTTCTCGAAGATTTCGAGCAGGATCTTGCCCCAGCCGTAACCCGGCTTGACCGCCACCCCGAGTCGTTCGGCATGCCCGGCCATGGCATCCCGATCACGCACATCGGAAGGCCGGATGTCCGGATTGGCCTGCAGCACCGCGTCGTCCATCCTCTGGCGGCGAAACGGTGGACCGAGGTCGATGTCCTGGCCGTCCCACATCAGTCGGGTCGTGCCCAGCACGTGAGCGGCTGCATCGCGAATCATGGCTTCGGTCAGATCCATGATCTCGTGATAGCTGGCGTAGGCCTGGTACAGCTCCAGCATGGTGAATTCGGGGTTGTGCCGCGTGGACACCCCTTCGTTGCGGAAGTTGCGGTTGATCTCATACACCCGCTCCAGCCCCCCGACCACCAGCCGCTTCAGGTACAGCTCCGGCGCCACCCTGAGGAACAACTGCATGTCCAGCGCGTTGTGGTGCGTGACGAACGGGCGCGCCGTGGCGCCGCCCGGGATGACGTGCATCATCGGGGTTTCCACTTCCATGAACCGGCGCGGCTCGGCCTCGAGCCATTGCCGGATGCGACCGATGATGGCCGAACGCTTGCGGAAGGTCTCGCGCGCCTCGGCCGTAACGATCAGGTCGATGTAGCGCTGGCGGTAACGCCGCTCCACGTCGGCCAGTCCGTGAAACTTGTCGGGCAAGGGACGCAGGTTCTTGGTCAGCAGCCTGAGCACATCGACCCGTACCGACAGCTCGCCGGTGCGCGTGCGCATCAGCACGCCTTCGGCGCCGATGATGTCGCCGGTGTCCCAGCTCTTGAACGCATCGTAGGCTTCGTCGCCCAGCGTGGCCTTGTGGATGAAGAGCTGGATGCGCCCCGTGAAGTCCTGCAACTGCACGAAGCTGACCTTGCCCTGCACGCGCTTGAGCATGATGCGACCGGCCAGCTTCACGCGCCGTTGCTGATGCTCGATCTCCTCGGCGGTCCAGATTCCGGCGTCGGCGTATTCAGCCCGCAGGTCGCCGGCCAGGGCATCCGGGCGATGGTCGTTGGGAAAAGCCACACCACGCGCACGCAACGCGGCGAGCTTCTCGCGGCGCTCGGCAATCAGCCTGTTCTCGCCTGCCTGGCGCTGTGCGACCGAATCTGTCTGCTCCGAGCCGGGTTCGCCTGGGGTGTCGCCTGCCTTCATCGAGGGATTTCCGTGCACATCCAAACTGCGCAGTGTATGCGAGTCAAGGCTCATCACAAAGCCTCGGCATGCGCCCTCATGGAAACATTAGATTTCCTTCAGGACTTGTGTCCAGCGTCGATCTAACCTCGCAGTCGATCCATTGGGGGCTTTTTCTTTCTTCGGACAGGAACTGCCCGCAAGAGGCACACCTTGCGCACCAAATGTCGCAAACGTGTACCTGGTGGCATGGATCGAAAGAGGATTGCTCCGTGAATGTACGGAACAAGCACATGGAGACAGGGCCGAGTCTCGCAGTCCACACCGGCCCTCGACACTGTTCACTTCGGGAGGAAAGAAGAATGAAACAGCATGTTCGCTCTACTCTGCTGGCCCTGCTCACGGCGTTTGTCGCCGTGTGCCTGGCCAGCCCGACGTTTGCCGCCGACAAGATGGGCAAGCACAAACCACAGCACAACGTCGCAACCATCTGGATTTTCTATCCCAAGGATGGCCACTTCCAGGATTTCAAGGCGGGTTTGAAGAAATTTCTCACTTGGTACAAGAGCGAAGGCGGCCCGTTCCGGTGGCAGGTCTACTCCCCGGTGACCGGCAGCGACCTTGGCTACTACGCCGTCTACTCGGGCAACCATGCTTGGGCCGATATCGACAGCGAGAACGCATGGAGTGAGAAGAACGGCGTCGACAAGCAGTTCCGTCAGGACGTGTCACCGCACATGCGCAAAGTGGGGCACACATTCACCGTCACCGATGAAAAGCTCACCCACTGGATCAACGACGACGGTTATCGCTATTTCAGCGTATACAACTACCAGATCAAGCCCGAAGACTTTGCGGACGTACAAAAAGTCCTTAAGAAGGTGCACGAAGCGGTAACCCGGCAGAAGTGGCCCAACAGCTACGCCGTCAGACGCAATATAGGCGGCTCGGGAGGCATCTCCATCGTGGTGCCGATGAAGAACTTGGCTGGCATGGCCGAACGCTCGCCCAGCCTCATGGAAGTGATGACCAAGGCCATGGGCTCCAAAAAGGCTGCACAAGACCTGTTTCGCAATTTTGACAAGGCGATCAAGGACCGCCATTTGACGATCTACAGATACGTCCCGGAACTCTCCTCGCCCTGAACGGGATTTCGAACACGTCCTTGCACACATCACCGCTCTGTCTGCGCACGGTAACGCTGCGTGCAGACAGAGCGGCCCCTCGTCCGTATGGCAGATAACGGGCCAGTCCATCGACATAGACCCTTTACCGCATTGTGGTCCTGCCACGTACCAGCGAGGCTTCTCTGACAGGCTGGGGACTGCACTCACCCGTCCCTGCCCTCACAGAGGAGCTTCACGATGAACAGGCGTATCTCACGCACGATCCTGCTGGCTGCGTTGCTGGCCCTGGGCGCATTTGCCCTTGCCGGAACAGCATCGGCGGCCGACACCGGCAAAGACAAGGCCGCTCACCGCAACATCGTTTCCGAATGGGTCATCTGGCCCATGCGGGGCCATGAGCAGCAATTCGAAGAGGCATTGCGCAAGCATGCCGCCTGGCGCAAGTCGGCCGGCGAGAATCTGCGTTGGCATATCTACCAGCCGGTCGTTGGCGACAACCTCGATTTTTACGTGATTCGTTCCAATCATGCCGGATGGTCCGATTTCGATACCCAGGAAGACTGGGGGCGCGAGCACGGGGCCGGCATGCACTACAGGACGGATGTGGCCCCCCATGCACGACGCGAGGCGCATTTTTTCTCCGTTACCGACACCAAGCTCAGTCACTGGAAAGAAGACAAGACCTACCGCCTGTTCGCCGTGTACAGCTATGGCGTCAAGGCCGGACAGAGAGAGACCGTGCGCAAGGTACTTAGCCGTATCCACAAGGCCGTCACCGACGCCAAATGGCCCCACAGCTACGGCATCGACTACGAGATCGGAGGGCGTGGCGGCCTGTACATCGTGGTACCGATGAAAAACTGGGCCGGCATGGCCGAACCGGACCCGAGCCTGATGAAAGTCATGGCCAAGGCCATGGGCTCGGAAAAGGCCGCCAAGGGCCTGATGCACGAATTTGCCAAGGCTACCGAACGCCGCGGCATGACCGTGTTCGCCTATCGCAAGGATCTTTCAACCCCGGACTGATGCATGCAGGAGGACATGCGGCGCTGCTCCGGCAGCGCCGCACATGCTCAGCATGCATGGGTCAATGTGCGGCATCCGCGCGCTTGGCACCCGCTTCCAGACCCGATTTCAGAGCACCCTCGACGAACTCGTCCAGATCCCCGTCCAGCACCCGCTGGGTATCGCTGCGCTCGATACCGGTGCGCAGGTCCTTGATGCGCGACTGGTCCAGCACATAGTTGCGGATCTGGCTGCCCCAGCCGATGTCGGACTTGCTCGCTTCCAGGGCATCGCGTTCCGCGTTGCGCTTCTGGACTTCCAGTTCGTACAGCTTCGCGGCCAGCATTTTCATCGCCCGGTCGCGGTTGGCGTGCTGGCTGCGTTCGGTCTGGCAGGCCACCACGATACCGCTGGGCTCGTGGGTGATGCGCACCGCCGACTCGGTCTTGTTGACATGCTGGCCACCGGCACCGGACGAACGGTACACGTCCGTTCGCAGGTCTGCGGGGTTGATCTCGATGTCGATGCTGTCGTCGACCTCGGGCGAGACGAATACCGAAGTGAAGCTGGTATGACGCCGGTTGTCCGAGTCGAACGGGCTCTTGCGCACCAGCCGGTGCACGCCGGTTTCGGTCTTCAGCCAGCCGTAGGCATAATCGCCTTCCACCCGCACAGTGGCCGACTTTATGCCGGCCACCTCGCCGCCTGATACTTCCAGCAATTCGGTCTTCCAGCCACGATGTTCGCACCAGCGCAGGTACATGCGCAGCAGCATCTCGGCCCAGTCCTGGGCCTCGGTGCCGCCGGCGCCAGCCTGGATTTCGACGAACGCGTTGTGGGCGTCCATCTTGCCCGAGAACATGCGCTGGAATTCCAGCTGTTCCACACGGCGAGCCAGGTTCCGTACATCGGCCTCGATGGCCTGCACGGTGGCTTCGTCGCCATCCTCGGCGGCCATCTGCAGCAGCTCTCCGGCATCGGCCAACCCGGAAGTCAGCTCGGCGATGCCGTCGACCACCTGTTCCAGGCGGGCACGTTCGCGCCCCAGGTCCTGTGCACGCTGCGGATCGTCCCAGACGGACGGATCTTCCAGTTCGCGGCTTACTTCCTCCAGGCGTTCATGCTTGCCCGGGTAGTCAAAGAAACCCCCTGAGCGCATCGACACGAGCGCCGAGGTCGGCGATCTGCGCAAGGATGGGATTGGTCTCGATCATGGCCACGTTCCGTACTCCGGGTCCGACCACCAGGTCGGGCAAAGGCGGCGAGGATAGCAAAAGGCCGGCCTGCTTTCAGTCCTCATGCAGGTCTTCGAGCAGCCATTCACGTGCTTCGGCCAGGCGACTCCCGGGAAAATCGCGAAACTCCCCGGGCATCAGGGCGCCCAAGGCGGGTACCCCAAGATTGACCCAGGCTGCATCGCTGACCACGGCCACCCGCTCGAATCCACGGAAATGACGCAGGCCAAGCTTGGCATCGTCCCACATGGCGCGGGTCTGGAAGCCGGTGAAGTCACTGGCAAAGTGGTACAGCAGACGCACCTTCCTGTTGAGTGCAAACAGCGCCTCGAGGTCGGGTACGATGATGCTTTCATAGTCCTCGGCGGTGATCTCGCCATGGGCGGTGAAGCCAACCACGCCTGCCGGCAGGTCATTGATCTGTTCAATCATGCATCCGTTTCCTCGCGATTGGGCAAGCTGCCATCAGACTTTCAGGTAGCCGCGTTCGATGGCCAGCCTGTAAAGGTCCAGTTCCGAACCTGCGCCGAGCTTGCCCATCAGGCTGGCACGATGAATGTAGACCGTTTTCTGACCGATACCGAGCGCTGCTGCGGCCTGTTTCGGCGTCTTGCCTTCGGCCAGCAGCAAGAATACCTCGCGCTCACGCCCGGTCAGGCGACGCAAGGGGTCCTCCTGTTCCCGTGACGGGACGGGACGCTTGCGTGCAATGTCGGAACTGATGAACTGCTGGCCCTGCATGACCGCCCGCAGACCCGCAACCAGTTCTTCCGGCGCCGCACCCTTGGTCACATAGCCACTGGCGCCGCGACGCAGGGCTTCGGACACATAGGGCTCGCTGTCATGCATGCTCAGCACCACCACGCGCATCTTCGGGGCAATGCTGAGCAAGTGCTCGACCAGTGGCAAGCCGCTTGCATCGGGAAGCGAAAGATCCAGTGCAAGCAGGTCCGGCGCCGCCCGCGTCACCGCCTCCACGGCCTCGTCGGCATTGCAGCACTCGGCCGTGACTTCAAGGTCGGGTTCGATCTCGATCAGGCTCTTGAAGCCTTCGCGGACTATGGCGTGGTCATCGACCAGAACGATTCGGTACATGTGCGGACTGTACCGCATCCATCTCGCCAGACGCGCCTGCCAGACAACAGACGCGCGTGTACACTGCCCTTCCGATGCGACTGCGTACACCAACCTGGGGCCGGGGACCGTTGCTCGGGCTGCTGTACTTTGCAGCCTGGGCACTGCTGCTGGCTTATATCTCCCCGCGGTGGATGTTCCCGCCGGGCCTGCGTTTCGGCGCCCTGCTCCTGACCCGCCCACGGCACTGGCCCTGGCTGATTGCCGGGGAGTGGCTGGCACACTTCGGGCATCGAAGCTACATCGACCCTCACCTTGTACGCGATTTTCTGGTCGAGGATGCTCCTCCCGTGCTGATCGTCGCTGGATGCGTGGCCGCCATGCGTCGCTTCGGCATACGGGCCACCATGCGAACCCCCGAGGATGTCACCCGCCTGCTCACTGCAGCCCTGCTGGTGGGCATTCTCAATACCCTGATCTGCAGCCTGCTGCTGAATCTGTTCCCCACCCACGCCATCAACAATCCCATGAGCAGCGTGCTGGGCCTGGAACTGCTGCGCGAATACCTGGGTAGCCTTCTGGTGGTGCCTCTGATGATCATGATCGTGCGCGAGCCGCCCGGACGAATCGAGTGGACCCGCATGATCCTGGAACTGCTCTTCATTCTTGTGCCGGTACTGGCCATCCTGCTGTTGATGCTCAACAGCCCGCCGCCACTGCCCGGGTTTGCCCGCATCCTGGCCCTGGCGCCCGTATTGCTGCTGGCCTTTCGCAACGGCTGGCGCGGCGCGGTGCTTTCGATGGTATGGATCAACGGTGGCATGATGCTGTTCACGCGCAATGATCTGCGTCATTTCCCCGCCACAGACTCCCTGCTCTTCCTTGCCGTGGCCGGCACCGGCGCACTGGTGCTGGGATCGGCCTCCGACGCCCTGCGCCGCAGTGGCCGGCGACTTTCAGTCCAGAACGCCCGCCTGGAAGGCGCCAACCGTCGCCTCGACCAGCTTGCTCGTCAACTCAGTGAGGTGGCACGACGCAATCTTCGTACCGAAGAACAGCAGCGGCGCTATGTCGCCGCCGAATTGCACGATGAGCTGGGGCAGAACCTGACCGCGATACAAACCCGGGTCAAGCTCGCGCAGACCCGACTGCGCGAAGCCGGCCTGGCGGATGTGGCCACTTCGATCAACGACATTCTCGCGCACATGCGCGCGGCCGTGCGCCGGTTGCTCAACAACCTGCGTCCGACCGTGCTTGACGAATTCGGCCTGGCGCGTGCCCTGGAGGAAGGCCCGATCCAGGACCTGCTGAAAACCGCCGGCGTGGTTTTCGACCTTGAACTGCATGGCAACCTGCAGGACCTGGACGAGGACACCCGGATCACGGTGTACCGCGTGGTGCAGGAAGCGGCAACCAATACCGTTCGCCATGCCATGGCCGGGCGATTCAGCCTGCGATTGCGCAGTGGCATTCACCAGGGGCGCCGCCTGGTGCTGATGGACATGAGCGACGACGGCGTCGGCCTGTCCGCCGGCGGCGGGGGCAGTCCCCGTGGCGGCCATGGCCTGCAAAGCATGCGTGACCGGGTCACCGCGCTGGGCGGAACCTTGCGCATCCAGATCACCGATCAGGGCACCCGCCTCAGGGTCCTGCTGCCGGCCGCAGAGCGCGATAGCTGAGTCTCCTGCAGCACGATTGCTGCGCAGGCACCTGTTTTGGAACAGGTATCACGCCTGGACCCAACGCAAAACGCCATCTAGGAATTTTTCCAATGTTCAGCAAGCGTTAACACCGCTAAGCTGCCCGCATGTTGTGGGGGAGTCGCCGCCATGCGGCGATCCGAACCAATCGTGGGGACGGTTGGTTCAACGGTCCGGAGGGAGTCGGACTTTCCGGAATGGATGCTTCGCACGCTTCTGCGTCGATGTTCCATTCACGGTCCAGCCGCGGAACGAACAGGAGTTCTTCCGCGGCTTTTTTCCTGGTCCTCCAGGGTCCGGCGGCAAGGTTCCTGCCTCAAGCCCGGCCGGCAAGCAGGCTCACTTCTTCTTTGGACGCACGTAAAGAACGAGGCTGTGGTCCTGGATCTCGTACCCATGCCGGGCCGCGATTTCGTGCTGGAGCTTCTCGATTTCCTCGCTCACGAACTCGATGACCTTGCCGCTGTCTATATCGATCATGTGGTCGTGGTGCTGGCCCCGATCAAGCTCGAATACGGCCTGGCCGCTTTCGAAATGATGCTTGATCAGGATCCCCGCGGCCTCGAACTGGGTGAGCACACGGTAGACCGTGGCCAGTCCGATGTCCTCGTCCCTGTCCAGAAGGCGACGATAGATGTCCTCCGCAGTCAGATGCCTCTGCCTGGACTCCTCGAACAGGTGCAGGATGCGCATGCGGGGATGGGTGACCTTTAGGCCCGCCTTGCGAAGTTCGTGCGTTTCCTGGTCCATGTGGGATTCCGGGGCATTGTGCGGCTGGAATGTACTACCGTAGTGTATCATCGACCCTTTGTACCGAACCGGATCGCGCAACATGCCTCGACACCTTCGCTTTCTGCTGCTTGCCGCATGCGCAGGCACCCTTGCCGGATGCGGCCTGATCTACCAGCCCGTCGTGCAACAGGGCAATCTGATCGACAAGCAACGCATTGCAGAACTGAAGGTCGGCATGACCAAGCGTCAGGTCCTGGCCCTGCTCGGCACGCCAGCCATCCATTCGCCTTTCGACCAGGACCGCTGGGATTACCTGATGGCCACCTATGTGCGGGGCAAGCCGGCCGAGGAACACAAGCTGACCCTGGTGTTCCAGTACGGTGCGCTGGCGCGTACCGAAGGCGAATACTACGGTCAGAGCGCCAGCAACGAGCAGAAGCTTCTTGAGGAGGCCAAGAAGTACCATATCGAGGAGCCGGGCAAGGGAGCGCGCGGCGACAAGAACCATGATGGCGGCAGTGGCAGCTGAGCCCGGTCAGTCCGCGTCGCGCCGCGCGCGCTGACGGCGGGCCTGCATCGGATCGATCCTGAGCGGCCGATAGACTTCAACCCGGTCACCATCGCGCAGCACCTGATCCCGGCCCACCTTGCGCCCATGGATACCCACGGCCATGCAGGCCAGATCCAGTTCCGGATACCTGTGTCCCAGTTCGCATGCATGCAGGGCATCGGTCACGCTGGATCCGGCCGGAAGTTGCATGATCTGCAGAAACACCTCGTCCGGCCAGGCGCATACCAGTTCGACCCCAATCGTGTCATCGGTAGGCACGCCTCGCCTCCGCACAGAAATCGTCGACCATGCGACTGGCCAGGGCCTGAAAACCGAGCTTCATGGCCAAACCTCCAAGGCGCGAGGATGGCTCGAAATCAAGTTCCAGCGCCACCTTGCATCCGTCGCTGCCGAGTGCGGTGAAGGTCCAGGTACCCTCCATGCTGCGCAGGGGGCCCTCCACCAGAAGCACATGCAGACTGTGCGGACGCTGCCCGGTGTTGCGGGTGGTGAAACTCTGATGAAATCCGGCGAACCGCAGGTCGAGCCGCGCTTCGATGGTTTGCTCGTCGAGACGGCTAGCCGCGGCACCGACACACCACGGAAAGCGCTTTGGGTATGCTTCGACATCATTGACCAGATCGAACATCTGTTCGGGCGAAAAACGCACCAGCGCGCTGCGACGGATATGAACCACGACGTCCCCATTCTTCATCCTGGCCGCACCTGGTGGCGACCAGCTCTTGATACAGTCTAGCGAACATGGCCAAGAACAAGGACACATCGGGCAAGGGCGGCAGCACCATAGCCCTGAACAAGCGCGCCCGGCACGAGTACCACATCGACAAGCGCTACGAGTGCGGCATTGCCCTGCAAGGCTGGGAAGTCAAGGCCCTGCGTGCCGGAAGGATCAACTTCGGCGACAGTTACGCGATCATCAAGGGCCGCGAAATCTACCTGTTCGGCACCTCGATCCCACCGCTGATCTCGGCCTCGACCCATGTGGTGGCCGACGACCGCCGCACCCGCAAGCTCTTGCTCAACCGGCGCGAGATCGACGAACTGATCGGCGCCGTCGAGCGCAAGGGCTATACCCTCGTCCCCACCGCCCTGTACTGGAAGCAGAACCGGGTCAAGCTGGAACTGGGCCTGGCGCGCGGCAAGAAAGAGCACGACAAGCGCGAAGCCGAGAAGGAACGCGACTGGAACCGCGAGAAGCAGCGCATCATGCATGCGCGCAACGCCTGAACCAGCGCCGAAACCGATATCCACCAAGGCTTGAATACGGCGATATCACCTATATACTGACTCCTGCCAACACACTGATTTCCCCGGGGGTGTTTCGGCTTCGACGGGGGTAGTGCGATGGCTTGGTGCATGCCGAGGGGGCAGCTTTCCTCGTTAAACCAGCCGCAAAACTCATAATTGCCAACGACAGCAATTACGCTCTCGCCGCTTAAGGCGTAAGCCCCGAACCAGTCTGTGCCCGTGCGGGCCGGTGTAGGGTCATCCACGCGGGACCGCCTCCGGATTGCCGCCTGTCGGTCCGAGGTCAAATCAAGCAGGCTGGTCCTGCGGTGCGCTTTGCCCACCGTGCTGCCGCAGGACGAGACCCAACGGTGCGCTAAGCATGTAGTACCGGGCGTCAAACGCCTTCGGACGCGGGTTCGACTCCCGCCACCTCCACCAATAACAAAACCCCAACCGTTCCCGGTTGGGGTTTTTAATTCGCGCCATCCCTGGCGCTCCCCTTCGGGCCGTCGCTTCGCGACGTTCGGCGCCGCTCCTGCGGCGCACGTCTTGCCTGATCGCGCCGGTTCCCGCGTGTTCTTGGGGGTTCCTGCGGAAGCCTGCGGACTGCACCGGTCAGCCTTCCAGCCCGTTCCGGGCCATATTCCACTCTCTCCTGGCCATTCCTCGCTCCGGCCTCGCTCCCTGAAACTGGCCCGAAGTCCGCAAAGGCCGCGATCGCACCCATTACAGATCAATGGGTTACGCGCAGACGAATCAAGTGGTTGGATTGCAGCATAGGGTGGCGACGGAAACGCTTCGGTTGCGTTTCGTCGGTAGTGATCGAGCACTACCGACACCTTGCAACGCAGAAGTACGTGCTTGGATGGTAAGCGCCCGGTGACGTCACCTTGACCTGTCAGGTCGATGGTGCCAGCGGCAGCAACGTGTCGATGTCGCGGTCTTTGGTGGTCGGTAGGCGGGTCAGCACGTCGGTCAGCCAGGCATGCGGCTCG
>JALUXG010000013.1 GCA_027019085.1 Rhodanobacteraceae bacterium
ACGTTAAGACGTGACACAACATAGCTTTACCGGGGCCGACCGGTCCGTCACCGCAACTCTTTGACTTCATTCACTTCGCCCAAAAACTTCACCAAAATCCGGGGCGCGAAGTGCGGAACTTCTGTGGCACGCGGTGTCCAGGCTAGAACGATTCGTTTCCATAGACCGGAAAATGCCAGGGTCATGCATGAAAACCGAGTGTTGGCCAAGCAGTTGGAAGATGCAATCAGATCCAATCAGTTTGTTCTTCATTACCAGCCCATTGTGCGCATGAAAACAGGTTCCATTTGCGGGATGGAAGCATTGCTTCGCTGGGAACATCCTGAAATGGGCCTCATTATGCCGGATCGATTTATTCCGCAGGCAGAGAGCAACGGTCAAATCGCAGCGTTGGGAGAATGGGTGTTGCACCGCGTTGCCCAGCAGGCACTGGAATGGTCGCACAAAGGACTGTCCGGACTGTCGATATCGGTGAATGTGTCAGCAGAGCAGTTGAGCGAGGCTGATTATGCGGATAGGGCATGCACATTGATGGAATCGCTAGGCATGCAAAACTCATCTGTCAGTGTGGCCCTGGAGATCACGGAGAGCCAACTGATTTTCGACATCGACAGAAGCGTGGCCATGGTCGAGCGCCTCAGGGCTTCGGGATTGTCCGTCATCCTTGACGACTTCGGCACGGGGTATTCCTCACTGAGCTACCTGCATCGTTTGCCCGTGGACGTGATCAAGATCGACAAATCATTCATAGAGAAGATTGACACCGACCACCGGGCCGAGGAAGTAGTAAAGGCAATTCTGGCATTGGCCGGCTCTCTCGAGTTGGAAACCATTGTCGAAGGCATCGAGCGTGTGGAACAACACCATAAGATGAAACGCATGGGTTGTACCTACGGTCAGGGTTTCCATTACGGGCATGCGCAACCTGCGCACGAAATGGAACGGATCTGGCGCAGTAGCGGAAACCCTTGTCAGTAACATGGCGAGAATATTTGCCGATGAGCGGATGCGTCTGCCGGTCCCGTCGGTTCAGGAGGCGTCGGCCAGCAGGGCATCCAGGTCGTCCTGGTCGAACGTGAGGCGGTCACGGCTGCCGCCGCCGTCGAGTACGGCGGCGGCCAGTTCCGCCTTGCGTTCCTTCATGGTCTCGATGCGTTCCTCGACGGTGCCCGTGGTGATCAGCTTGTAGACGAAGACCGGCTTGTCCTGGCCGATGCGATGGGCACGGTCCGAAGCCTGGGCCTCGGCGGCGGGATTCCACCACGGGTCGTAGTGGATCACGGTATCGGCGGCGGTGAGGTTGAGGCCCACGCCACCGGCCTTGAGGCTGAGCAGGAACAGCGGGACATCGCCCTTCTGGAACCGGCGCACCGGCTCGGCGCGGTCGCGGGTCTCGCCGGTCAGGATCACGTAGCGGATGCGCTTGCGATCCAGTTCACGGCTGATCAGCTTGAGCATTTCCGTGAACTGGCTGAACAGCAGCACCTTGCGCCCCTCGGCCACCAGTTCGGGCAGCATTTCGAGCAGCAGTTCGAGTTTGGCCGATTCGCGCACGCCGCGTGCGGCTTCCAGTTTCACCAGACGCGGATCGCAGCAGGCCTGGCGCAGTTTCAGCAGCGCATCGAGCACCATGATGCCGCTGTGCTCGATGCCGCGCTGGGCGATGACCTCGCGCAGTTCGTCGGCCAGGGTCAGGCGCAGGCTTTCGTAGAGTTCGCGCTGGCGCCCTTCCAGCACCACGCGACGCGTGATTTCGCTCTTGGCGGGCAGTTCGGACGCCACCTCGGCCTTGCTGCGCCTGAGGATGAACGGAGCCAGGCGCTGGTTGAGCCGTTGCTGGCAGGCATCGTCGCCGTGCTTTTCGATCGGCACCCGGTAATGCCTGCGGAATGCCCGTTCGTCGCCGAGCAAGCCGGGTACGGCCAGGTCGATCTGCGACCACAGTTCGCCCAGATGGTTTTCCAGCGGCGTGCCGGTCAGGCAAAGCACCCGGGGTGCCTTGAGGCGGAGCAGGGCGCGCCGGGCCTGGGTGCGCGGGTTTTTCACCTGCTGCGCCTCGTCGAGTACCACCAGCTCGAAGGCCTGCGTTTTCAGTGCATCGACATCACGCGGCAGCAGGGCGTAACTGGTGAGGATGATGTCGTGCTTGCCAAGCTGGGAGAAGCGGTCGCCGCGCTGCGGGCCGTGCAAGGTAAGCACTTTCAGTTGCGGCACGAATCGCGCGGCTTCGGCCTGCCAGTTCGGGATCAGGCTGGTGGGCAGCACCACCAGTGCCGGATGCTTGAGGCGGCCTTTTTCCTTCAGCGTCTGCACATGGGCCAGAAGCTGCAGTGTCTTGCCCAGGCCCATGTCATCGGCCAGCACCCCGCCGATGCCGGCGGCGTCCAGGGCGTTGAGCCAGCGCAGACCCTCGCGCTGGTAATCGCGCAGGGTGGCGCAAAGGCCTTCCGGCACGCTGTCACTGGCCTGTTCGGCGGCTTCACGCAGTCGCCTGGTGAAACCGCGAAGTGCACGCGGCGCTTCCAGTTTGCCGTCCTTGGGCAGGGCTCTGGCCAGTTCCTCCAGACGCCCGGCCTGTACCTTTGGCAGCTGCAGCCGGTTGCGCGGGCGTTCCAGGTATTCGGCCAGCGGAGCCAGCAGTGCGCGCAATTCACGCAGACGAACCGGGACGCGGCGTCGTTCGTCCACGGGGGCATACCAGACGGCATCCTCGGCTTCGTTTCCGGGCGGGGTCAGTGTCAGTTGCTGGTCGCCCAGGGCCTGGGCGACCACGGGCAGCAGATTGACCTTCTCGCCGCCGACCTCGATGCCGATTTCCAGTTCGAAGCGCGACTCGTCGCTACCGGTGCTGGCTTCGCCATACCATTGCACTGGCCCATCCAGCACCTCGAAGGGGAAGCTCGCGTCGTAGTCGAGCATGAAGCCGTTTTCTTCCAGTCGCGCACGCAGCGCCATCCAGCGTGCCGGCGTGTTCACGTCCAGGGCACCGGTATGGCCGGCACCGGGGAACAGCCAGGCATCGTCGGGCAGCGTGTCGGCCAGGTCCCAGGGCAGCCCTTCGGTGTCCACGGCTGGCGTCAGGCCCGCGTTTTCCAGACGCTCCATGGCTGCCAGCTCGTCGGCCCGGCGCCGCGTGATCTCGACCAGTTTGCCTTCGTGCACCCGGTGTACCTGGTGTTCGCCGCCGCGGCCGGGAAGTCGTTCGCCGCCATAGTCGAAACTCAGGCAGGCATAGGCCAGCGGCGGGGTACCGGCGGCCAGTCGTGCATGACGTGACAGTGCGCACAGGGTCAGTACCGGATGCGGCATCAGTTGGGAGGCACGAGCCTTGCCGAGCACCTGGGGAGCCGGGATGCGTTTGGCCAGCGCGGAGCTGGCCAGCGCCAGCGCCACCGCGGCCGTGTCCTCGGGGGCCAGGGGCGGCGCCTCGAGCAGGTGCAGTTCGTCCGGTTGCAGTTCCAGCGGACCGAGGCTGGCCTGTTCCGGATCGAGGTACCAGGGCGTGCCCGCGCGCAGCAGGCGCTGGCCGCGAGGAAGGCGGGGCTGCAGATGCTGCAGGCCGTCGTTGTCGATGTGCCAGATCCATTCGGGACGCCGCGGCTTGCCGCGGGTCAGGCGCAAACCGGCCACGCCGCCGAGGAAGCAGGGTGCGGTATCGAGGATTTCGGTCAGCAGGGCATCACCCACGCCGCCGTGCAGATGGGCGTAGTTGCGGCCCTTGCGCTGGCTGTGCGGAAGGCCGAGCAGGCTCGAGGCCAGACGCTGCTCGCTGGGGGGAAGGCGGGTTTGCGACAGGCGGCGCGTATCCAGTGGCACGGCGCGATGCAGGCGACCGTGTTCGCCGACATGCAGCAGCACGGGCGCAACCTCGAGACGGGCGCCTGCGCCGCTGTCTGTCTGCACCATTTCGAGGAAAAACCCCAGCGTGGGCCCCCCGCTGCGGGCGGTTTCCGGCGCAACCGGGGCATGGCCGGCTAGCAGGCGCTGCCAGGCTGCAGGCACACGGGGCGGCGCGTCCTTCGCCTTGTCCTTGCGCGGCCGGGACGATGCCCGGGGCGTGCGGGTCGATCGCTGCATCCGATTTGCTCGCGCGTTAAAACTTCAAGACTAGCAGGCCCGGGCGTTCCGTGCGCATCCATGGCCCGCTCCGGCGTCGTCGGTTCAGCGCGGCGGGAACAGGGCGGTCGGGTATTCCGGTTTCTGTTCGCGCGCCATGAGGCTGCGCAGGCCCTCTTCCGGCGTGACATCGCCATGCAGCACGGCACGCACGCCAAAGGCGATGGGCAGGTCCAGGCCGTGCTGTTCGGCCAGGCGCCCCACTTCATCGGCGGTCACCACGCTTTCCACGACCTGGCCGATGTCGGCGATGGCCTGTTTCAGCGGGGTGCCGCGACCCAGGGCCAGGCCAAGGCGACGGTTGCGTGACAGGTCGCCGGTGCAGGTCAGCACCAGGTCGCCCAGGCCGGACAGGCCCATCAGGGTTTCCGGGCGGGCGCCGAGAGCCACGCCCAGTTGCAGCATTTCGTACATGCCACGGGTGATCAGGCCTGCGCGGGCATTGAGACCCAGTTCCATGCCGTCAGCCACACCTGTGGCCACGGCAAGCACGTTCTTCATCGCCCCGCCGAGCTCGGCGCCGAGCATGTCGTCGCCGGTATAGGCACGGAAACTGCTCGAGTGCAGAAGGTCGGCCAGTACCTGTGCGAAGTCGTGGTCTGAACCATGCACGGTGACGGCTGTCGGCAAACCTGCCACCACCTCGCGGGCAAACGAGGGCCCGGTGATGACGGCCATGGGTCTGCCGTCGAGCCGTTCGCCGACCAGTTCGTGAAGGAAGCGGCCGGTGCCCGGCTCGAAGCCCTTGGTTGCCCAGCTGACCGCACACTGTGCGGGCAGCATCGGTACGATCTGGTCAAGCAGCGATGCAAAGGCGTGGCTCGGCACCGCGATGAGCACGATGTCCGCGTTTGCCACCGCAGCCGACAGGTCCGGCTCGCAGGCGAGATCGTCCGGCAAGGCCAGGTCCGGCAGATAGCGCGCATTGTGCCGGGTCGACTGCACGATGCGCAGCGCGTCGGCGTCACGGCCCCACAGCGTGGTGGCGGTACCGTTGCGGGCCAGCAGGGCAGCCAGGGCCGTACCCCAGGAACCGGCGCCGAGCACGCTGACGCGAAGTTTCCCCTGCGTCATGGTGCGTGGACTCAGGAGTTCAGCGTCGGCGTCGGTTCACCCTCGGCGACGCGGCGCTTCTGCTCCGCGTACAGGGCCTCGAAGTTGATCGGCTGCAGCAGGAACGGAGGGAACCCGCCGTCCTGGATCATCGCGGAAAGGATGTGGCGCGCGAACGGAAACAGCACGTTCGGGCAGTAGCTGCCGATCAGGGTGTCCTCGTCCTCGGCCGAAAACCCGGCCATGCTGAATATGCCGGCCTGCTGGACTTCGGCCAGGTAGGCGGTCTGGTCGCCGATCGTGCAGGTCAGGGTCAGGGTCAGCACGACTTCACGGGTCTGTTCGTCGAGTTTGCTGGCCTTGTGGCCCATGTCGAGCTGGACCTGGGGCTGCTGCTCGGGGTTCTGCCCCATCTGCTGGAAGATGCCCGGCGCGTTGGGGGCCTCGAAGGAGGCGTCCTTCATGTAGACCTTCTGCAGCACCAGCTGCAGCTCGTCTTCACCGTTGGCTTCGATGTGTTCTGCCATGATTTACCCTGAATAGCGTGTGGTGGAATGCGAAAGGGAGCCATTGTCCCACACATCGGCCCGGCATGTGCATGGCGCCACGGTGGATCGCCCGCGCTTGCGGTGACGCCGGTGCATTGCGATAATGGCCAGCTTGCCCTGCCCTGTCCGGGTGTTCCGGAGCCCCTGCACGTGCGGTCGCACAGGGGCACGCGGGGCCTGAATCCAGCACACCGCACACGGCTTGCGCCGTCGCTGGGCCGACGCCATCCTGGCCAATGGGTGGTCCACGAACCGATTTACGGAGGTCAACATGGCCCGAGTATGCCAAGTCACCGGCAAGCGTGTGCAGACCGGAAACAATGTCTCGCACGCCAACAACAAGACGCGACGTCGCTGGTTGCCGAACCTGCACGAGCGTCGTTTCTGGGTGCCCAGTGAAAAGCGCTGGGTGAAGCTTCGCGTGTCCAACCATGCACTGCGAACCATCGACAAGAATGGCATCGAAGCCGTGTTGGCCGACCTGCGTGCCCGCGGCGAGAAGGTCTAAGGAGAATCGTCATGCCTTCCAAGCGCGACAAGATCCGCCTGATTTCGTCGGCCGGTACCGGCCATTTCTACACCACCGACAAGAACAAGAAGAACACGCCGGAAAAGATGGAGGTCAAGAAATACGACCCCGTCGTCCGCAAGCACGTGCTCTACAAGGAAGGAAAAATCAAGTAAGGGCCACGCCCTTCGATTTCTTTCCGCGGAAACCCGCCGGCTGGCGGGTTTCTTTTTGTCCGTCATTCACGTTTGCATGCCGGGGCCGCATTCCAGAACGGCAAAGCCCGCCGCAAGGGCGGGCTCTTCCGGGAACGTTGCGGAGAAAGGAGGCGGTCGCCTGCCTCAGGCGGTGGCCAGACGATAGCCCTTCAGTCGCTGGGCGAAGTCCTGCAGGGCGCGGATGCCGCTTTGCTCGGCTTCGTGCACCCATTGCTGCAGGCCCTTCAATGCGGCTTCGGCGCCACGTTGCTCCATCAGTCCGGCCAGCCGGGCACGGTATTCGCACACGACACGCAGGGCCGGGCGCCTGGCAACAATGTCCTGCAGCTGCTGTTGCCGGTCTCGATCCAGCCAGCGACCCCCGTCGGCAAGCGCGCGGCGCAGGCGCCTGGGCACGGCCTTGATACTCTCGCCGGCATGCCCGGCTTCCTCGCGCAGGGTCGGCACGATGACCATGCGGTAGAAATCGGTCATGGCGTGGAAACGGTGCGTGAGCACGGCCTTGAGCGTGTCGGTGTCCGGCAGTTTCACGTTCGGGCGCACGTCCAGCTTCGGCGCCACGCGCAGGACCTTGGCCAGGCCGACGGCGCGCAGGCCACAGATGACTGCCCAGCCGATGTCGAATTCCCACTTGCGCAGGGCGAATTTCGCCGAACTGGGGAAGGCGTGGTGGTTGTTGTGCAGCTCTTCGCCGCCGATCCAGAAACCCCAGGGCAGGAGGTTGGTGGCGGTGTCCGAGCTCTCGAAGTTGCGGTAGCCCCACCAGTGGCCGATGCCGTTGACGAAGCCGGCCGCCCAGAACGGGATCCAGATCATCTGGATGGCCCAGATGGCGAGTCCGACCGATCCGAACAGGGCAATGTCGATGAATGCCATCAGGGTCGGGCCCATGTACGGGTGGGCCCCGTACACATGACGTTCGAGCCAGTCGTCGGGCGTACCGCGACCGTATTTCTCCATATCCTCGCGGATCTTGCTGGCGTCGCGGTACAGACTCACGCCGTCCCAGAACACCTTCTTGATACCGTAGATCTGTGGACTGTGCGGATCGTCCGCGGTTTCCACCAGAGCATGGTGCTTGCGATGGATGGCTACCCACTCCTTGGTAACCATGCCCGTGGTCAGCCAGGCCCAGAAGCGCAGGAAGTGCGCAACGGCAGGGTGGAAGTCGACGCCGCGATGGGTCTGGCTGCGGTGCAGGTACAAGGTCACGGCGAAAATGGTCAGCTGCGTGACAATCAGTCCGTAAACCAGCCAGGTGACCCAACCGGCTCCGGTCAGGCCGCGGGCGGCGAAGTCGAGAAAAGCTTGCATCATGATGGACAGAACTCTTGAAGAAGAAACACTTGTGTACGCCACAGTGTACGCGCATGGCGTCCGTACCCGCCAGCATGGCGGCAATGGACCGCAGTCCGGCATCAGCGGGCAAGGTGCTCATCAAACCACGTCATGTACGGCAAAACCGTGACGCTATGACACAGAACAAGCACGCCGGCTTGTGATTGATATGGGTTCTTGGTCAGAATCAACAAGTGAATCGCGCCCCTCCGCTCCTGTTGCTGGATTCGGTCTGCCGCCGGCTGGGTGGCCGCGAGGTGGTGCAGGCACTCGATCTGCAGCTACTGCGCGGACAGGTTCTGGGTTTGCTGGGCGTCAACGGCGCCGGCAAGTCCACCACCCTGGCCATGATGGCTGCGGCCCAGCAGCCGGACCGTGGCCGGGTCTGCATCGACGGCGTGGATCTGGCCGAACAGCCGGGGCGCGCACGCACCCACGTCGGCTGGTTGCCCGAGCGTGCACCTTTGTGGCCGGAACTCAGTGTGCGCGAACACCTCCAAGCCTGTGCCCGACTGCGCGCAATGCCGGCCAGTCTTGCCCGGAAGCGGGGCGATGCCCTGCTGGAGCGGCTGCAACTCCACGACCAGGCGCGACGTCTGGTGGGCGTGCTGTCCCAGGGCCAGCGGCAACGGGTGGGGCTGGCCTGTGCCCTGCTGCACGAACCCCCCCTGCTGGTATTGGACGAGCCCGGCAACGGCCTCGACCCGGTGCAGTCCGCCCTGTTGCGCGAGTTGATTCGGGAGCGCGCGGCGGCCGGCTGTGGCGTGGTGCTGTCCACGCATGTGCTTTCCGAAGTCACGGCGGTATGCGACCGGGTGGTGATTCTGCACGAAGGGCGTCTGCGCCTTGACGCCCCGGCGCGAGAACCCAGGCCGCACTTGCTTCTGACCTTGGCCAGACCCCTGCCGCTGGCGCAGGTACAGGCCCTGGCGCCGGTTGCCGACGCGCAGGCACGCGAGCCGGGCAGTTTCGCGATCACCCTGCAGGATGGCGAGGATGCAGCCGCGCTGGCGCAGGCCGTCATGGCGGCCGGCATGCCGTTGTGCGGCTTGCAGCCGCTGGCCGGCGCACTGGAACAGGCCTTCATGGACATCGCCACACATACCGCGACGGTGCCCGGGAAACGGGCGGCATGAGTACAGTCGCCGTGTTCCGCTGCGAATGGCGCCGGCTGTGGACACGGCCGCTTGGCTGGCTGCTGGCGGCGCTGGTGCTGGCCGGCATGGGCTGGGAGTTCGTGCTCATGCTCAGCCAGTTTCTTGCCCTGCAGGTGCGTTTGCTCGCAGCCGGCAACACCAGCGGTTTCACCGATCTGGTGACCTTGCCGTGGTTGGCGATGTACGTGTTCGCGGCTATCGTCATGGCGCCGTTGATGAGCATGTCTTCGCTGGCCGGCGAACGACGCAACGGTACGCTGGCGATGCTGTTTTCGTGCGGTGTCTCGCCCGCCGCCATGGTGCTGGGCAAATACCTGGCGGCACTGGCTTGGCAGGTGCTGATCCTGCTGCTGGTGCTGGCCATGCCGCTGACGCTGGCACTGGTGGCCGGTGCGGACTGGGGCAAGCTGGCGGCGGCGACCCTGGGCCTGGGGCTGACGATGGCCGCCCTGACCGCGGTGGGCACGGCCTGTTCAGCCTTTACCGCGCATCCGGCGCTGGCCGCGGCCAGCGCATTCGTCTTCACCGCCCTGCTGCTGGGGGTGAACCGATTGTCCTTGTCGCAAGGCGTGCTCGGCGGGCTGGCCAACCAGCTGGCACTGTCGACCCACCTGCAGCCGATGGGCCGGGGTCTGGTCAGCACGGCCGGCCTGGTGTGGTTTGCATTGCTGATTGCGGTTGCGCTCCTGCTGGCGATCCGCCGCATGGCCGACGAGAGGATACGCGGCTGATGCGGCGGCGATTGCCGATGCCGCTGTACGTGCTGGCGCTGGCCGTGGCTGCCGGCAGCATCGGTTATCTGGCGATGCGCCACGCAAGGGTCTTCGACTGGAGCGCAGGCCATCGCGCCAGCCTGTCGGCACCCACGCGCGCGGTGCTGGCCCGTTTGCAAGGCCCGTTGCGCATCACCAGCTACGCGGTACCGGGCGGCACGCTCAGGCCGACTATTGCCGCCTACATCGCGCGTTACCAGGCCTTGAAGCCGGACATCTCGCTGCACTTCGTCGACCCCGACCGCAATCCGGGCGCGGTGCGTGCGGCCGGTATCGAGGTGGCCGGCGAGATGGTCCTGCATTATCGCGATCGCACGGTCCACGTGCGTGAGCTGACCGAGCAGGCCCTGACCGACGCCATGGAGCGGCTGGTGCAGGGTGGGCCGCGCATCGTCGCCTTTGTCAGCGGCGATGGCGAGCGATTGCCGGGAGGAGTGCGCGGGCAGGACCTGGGACTTTTCCTGAAACCGCTGGTTGCGCGTGGATTGCGTGCGGTGCCGCTCAATTTCGCGCAGGTTGACCAGGTGCCGGAAGGCACCCGTATGGTGGTCCTGGCCAGTCCCAGGTCACGCTTGCCGGACGGCGCAGTAAAGGCACTGGTGGACTGGGTGCAACAGGGCGGCAACCTGCTGTGGCTGAGCGAGCCGGACAACCCGCATCCCGAACTCAAGCCCCTGGCGCGCGCGCTGGGCATCCTGCGCCTGCCCGGCGTGCTGGTCGACGGACACGGTTCCGCCCTGGGTCTGAAGGACCCGCGCATCGTTGCCGTCAGCCAGTATCCGCCCAGTACCGTGACGCGCGGACTGGACCAGACGACCCTGTTCCCGCTGGTGCAGGCGCTGGCCAATACCAGCCAGACCGCATGGTCGACCACGCCGTTGCTGCGATCGAGTGCACAGAGCTGGACCGACACCCAGCCCATCGACAGCAAGCAAAGCTCGACGATTCGGTTCAATGCCGCGGATGGCGAACTGCGCGGTCCGCTGGATTTCGGCTTTGCGCTTTCGCGCCTGTCACCGAGCCCGGACAAGAACCAGCAGCGGGCGGTGGTCATCGGTGACGGCGATTTCCTGTCCAATGCCTTCGTCGGCCAGGCCGGAAACCGTGCGCTCGGCGAGCGGGTGATCGACTGGTTGCTGGGTGACGATGCCCTGCTTGGCGTCGATCGCGCGCAGGCGCCGGATCGCGTGGTGCGGATCTCGCGCGCGCAGCTCACCGCGCTGGCGGTGGTTTTCATGATCGTGCTGCCGTTGATCCTGCTGTTGCTGGGCGTCGGCATCGCCTGGCGGCGACGCCGGCGCTGAACGCATGCGCCGCTGGCACCCCGGCATGCTCGGCGGCGCGGCACTGGCGGTGCTGGTGGCACTCGCCTGGCTGCAATGGCGGCATGACCGCGCGCATGCACCGGGGACGTTGCTTGGCATCGATCCGGCAAGCGTGGTGCGTATCGAGATCGATGCTACCGGTCAACCGCCACTGGCGTATCGGCGGCGCGACGGCCAGTGGTGGACAGACGGCACGCATCCGGCAAGAGCGCAGAACCGGGACGGCTGGCTGGACCGGGTCGCGGCCATTGCCGATGCGCCGGTGCTGCGCTGGCGGTCGCTGCGACAGCTCGATCCGCGCACGCTGGGGTTGGACCCGCCGCAACTGACGCTGGTGATCAACGGACGGCGTCTGGATTACGGCGTGATGGCGCCGTTTGCAGCCGAGCGCTATGTGCGCGTGGGCCCGCGAGTGGCGGTGGTCCCCGCGCAATATGCCCCGCCTGCACGGCCACCGGTGCCGGTCACGGCGCCGCAAGGTCGATGATCCGCGGCGGTGAGTTTTCGTTCCGTTGTGCTCAGCCGTCCCCGGCCAGCCAGTCGCGGGGAACCAGGTAGTCGGCAAGGCGTGCCTCGGCGCTTCCCGGTTCCGGTTGCCAGTCGTATTCGAAGCGGACCCGGGGCGGCAGGCTCATCAGGATCGATTCGGTGCGTCCGCCCGATTGCAGGCCGAACAGGGTGCCGCGGTCGTAGACCAGGTTGAACTCGACGTAGCGGCCGCGACGGTAGAGCTGGAATTCGCGCTCGCGCTCGCCCCAGGGTTCATGCATGCGCCGCTCGACGATCGGCAGGTAGGCGTCGAGGAAGCCCTGCCCCACGTCGCGCATGAACGCAAAGCAGCGCTCGAAGCCGCCTTCGTCCAGGTCGTCGAAGAACAGCCCGCCGACGCCGCGCGTCTCGTTGCGGTGCCTGAGCAGGAAATACTCGTCGCACCAGCGCTTGTAGCGCGGGTACACGTCCTCGCCGTATGTCGCGCACAACTCGCGGGCCACGCGATGCCAGTGGAGGATGTCCTTGTCGAACGGATAGAACGGCGTCAGGTCGAAGCCGCCGCCGAACCACCACACCGGATCCATGCCCGGCTTGCGCGCCTCGAAGTAGCGCAGGTTGGCATGGGTGGTGGGCACGTACGGGTTGTGCGGATGCAGGACCAGCGACACGCCGCAGGCGGTGAAACTGCCGCCGGCCAGGTGCGGCCGGTGCGCGGTCGCGCTGGGCGGCAGGGTATCGCCGGACACGCGGGAAAAATTCACCCCCGCCTGCTCGAACACGCCGCCGTTCTTCAGTACCCGGGTGCGTCCGCCGCCAGCGCCCTCTTCGCGCTGCCAGATGTCCTCGCGGAAACCTTCCTCGCCATCGGCGTCGCCGTCGGACGCATCGACAGCTTCGATGGCCGCGCAGATCCGGTCCTGAAGCTCACGCAGGCAGGCTTCGACGCGTTCGGCTTGATCATGCATGCGGCAAGTGTCGATGGCGGCGCATCCGCTTGCAAGCCTTCAATGTCCGCCCCCGGCCCAGGGTTGCGGGCGGGTCATGGTGCGGACATAGAGCGGGTGCCGTGGTGCGCCAGCTGCGGTCAGTCCGAGCACGTGCGGATCGCGCAGCAAGGCACGCACCACAACATCGCGTCCGCGCCATGTGCCGTGGTTGCCCCAGGCCGCCACCGTCAACTGTGATTGCGAGTGCAGATGTTCAAGCCAGGCGTCATTGCGGCCACCGACCGGACCGCGGGCTTGGCGCAGGCGGGCCGGCGAGGGGGTGCGCCAGGCGAAAAGATTGCCCACCGCCAGTGCGGCAAATCCCCAGTCACGGGCGAAGCCGATGCAACGACGGATGGTCGGGTCGTTCGCCGACGCGCTGGCGGTGGACGGGTTGAGCATCACGAACAGCAGTTGCGGACCGTCAGCCCAGCGCCGCCACAGGGCATAGCGGTAGCGCCCGCAATGCGAGAATGCGGCGGTCGAGGCCATGCCGTCGATGACATCGTGACGCATGCGGGCCGTTGCTTTGTCCGGTAACACCTTCGGCATGGCCGGCATGATCGCATGGCCCGTCAGGGTCCTGTCCCGTTCGGGTGTGAGGATGCGGGTCGTCCCGGGGCGGCAGCGCATTGACGCTGGCAGCACATCGCCGCATCCTTGTGTTTTTTCGCGCGCCGGAATTGTCATGCCCACCCTCGTCCTGATCCGTCACGGCCAGTCCCAGTGGAACCTGGAAAACCGCTTCACCGGCTGGGCCGACGTCGACCTCACCGACCAGGGCGTGGCCGAGGCGCGCGAGGCCGGACGCATGCTGGCCGAGGCCGGTTTCGATTTCGACCTTGCGCATACCTCGGTGCTCAAGCGTGCCGTGCGTACCCAGTGGCACGTGCAGGACGTGATGGATCGCATGTGGCTGCCCGTGCACACCGACTGGCGTCTCAACGAACGCCACTACGGCGGCCTGACCGGCCTCAACAAGGCCGAGACGGCGGCGAAGTTCGGTGACCAGCAGGTACACGTGTGGCGGCGCAGCTACGACGTGCCGCCACCGCCGATGGAGCCGCAGGACAATGTTTTCGCCAGCGATCCGCGCTATGCCGGAGTGGACCGGTCACGCATCCCGCTGACCGAATGCCTCAAGGACACCGTGGCGCGGGTGCTGCCTTACTGGCATGAGAGCCTGGCTCCGGCGATTCGCGCCGGCAAGCGCGTGCTGGTGACTGCGCACGGCAATTCCATGCGTGCGCTGGTCAAGTACCTGGACGGCATTTCCGATGCCGACATCGCCGGCGTCAACATTCCCAACGGCGTGCCGCTGGTGTACGAGTTCGATGCCGACCTCAAGCCGCTCAAGCATTATTACCTCGGCGATGCCGAGGCGCTGGCGGCAAAAATGAAGGCGGTCGCCGAACAGGGCAAGGCACGCGGCTGAAGCCGGGCGATATCAGAGCGCGTCGCCGTCCAGTTCGCCCGTTCGGATGCGGATGACCTGGTCGAGCGTACTGACGAAGATCTTGCCGTCCCCCACCTTGCCGGTACGCGCCGATTGCTGGATGGCCTCCACCGCGCGGTCCAGAAGGTCTTCAGTCACGGCCGCTTCCAGCTTGATCTTGGGCAGGAAATCAACCACGTACTCGGCGCCGCGGTACAGCTCCGTGTGCCCCTTCTGGCGACCGAAACCCTTGACTTCGGTGACTGTCAGCCCCTGCACGCCGACATCGGCCAGGGCCTCGCGGACTTCGTCAAGCTTGAACGGCTTGATGATGGCGGTGATCAGTTTCATGCCGGCTGTATTCCATGCGGGGATGGGCTGTCTACTATACCGGGACGCAAGCCGTTCAGGACCGTCGTTGCCATACTTCCGGGTTTCCCGGGAACGCGCCGGCGTAGGCAAAACCCTACAGGCGCGGATGCATTCTTCCGATGGCGTCGCTATGCTCACCGGTCCACACTGACCGCAAGAGTTTCGAGGTGCTGCCATGATCGATGTCCAGTCCATTGATGCCATAGCGCAGCGGCTTGCGAATGCGGTCCCGCCCGGTCTCGAGCATGCACGCGAGGACCTGGCGAACAACTTTCGCGATGTGCTGGCGCAGGGATTGCGCCGCCTCGATCTGGTCACGCGCGAAGAGTTCGACGTCCAGCGCAAGGTGCTTGTCCGGACCCGGGAACTGGTCGAGCAGTGCGAACAGCGCATCGCCGAACTCGAGGCGCAGCTGGCCGCACAGGGCCGCTGACGGAATTCGATCGACACTTCCCGGGAGACCGCCCCCGATCCATCACCTCACCCCGAGCTGGTGATCGGGGGCGGCTTTTCATCCGCTTGCCGGGGAACACGCAGGAAGCCCGAATGCACAGGAGCACGACCCCGCAGGAAGCAACGGCAGGATGCGCAGGCACGGGGGCTTTCGCATGAGCCTGTCGGTGATCCTCAGCCGCGCCCAGGAGGGGGTTGGCGCGCCGCAGGTGATGGTCGAAGTCAATCTGTCCGGCGGGCTGCCCAATACCTTCATCGTCGGGCTGCCCGAGGCCGCGGTGCGCGAGGCGCGCGACCGGGTGAAGGTGGCCATCCAGAACACCGCCTTCGAATATCCCAACCGCCGGGTGACCGTGAACCTGGCGCCTGCCGAGCTGCCCAAGGACGGCGGGCGTTTCGATCTGGCGATCGCCCTGGGCATCCTGGCAGCGGCCAACCAGGTGCCGCGCAAGCGTCTGCTTGATTGCGAATTTCTCGGCGAGCTGGCGCTATCGGGCGAATTGCGCCCGGTGGTCGGCGTGCTGCCGGCCCTGCTGCACGCCGGCAAGCGTCGGCGTCGGGTGGTGGTGCCGCGTGCCAACGCCGCCGAAGCGGCGCTGGTGGACGGCGCCGATGTGCGGGTTGCCGAATCGTTGGCGCAGGTCTGCGCCTGGCTGCGCGGGGAAGGGGAATTGCCCGGCCCGCGGGACATCGACATGCCCCCCCTTTCCGAGGCGCCGCGGGTGCCCGACCTGGCCGACGTGCGCGGCCAGTTGCAGGCCCGCAGGGCGCTGGAAATCGCCGCTGCCGGGGGACATCACCTGCTGCTGATCGGCCCGCCCGGTACCGGCAAGACCATGCTCGCCGAACGCCTGCCGGGTATCCTGCCGCCGCTGGGCGAATCGGAAGCGCTGGAAGCGTGCGCCGTGCGTTCGGTGGCCGGTGAAGCCGTGGATACCGCCCATTGGCGCCGCCGCGCGTTCCGCGCGCCGCACCATACCGCTTCGGCCGCGGCCCTGGTCGGTGGTGGCTCGCGACCGCGCCCAGGCGAAATTTCGCTGGCGCATCATGGCGTCCTGTTTCTCGATGAGCTGCCGGAGTTCGAGCGTCGCGTGCTGGAAGTATTGCGCGAACCCCTGGAATCGGGCCGCATCGTGATCTCGCGCGCCGCAAGGCAGAGCACCTTCCCTGCGCAATTCCAGCTGGTCGCGGCCATGAACCCCTGCCCCTGCGGTCATGCCGGCGACCCCAGCGGCCGCTGCCGCTGTACGCCCGACCAGATCGCGCGCTACCGCGGTCGCCTGTCCGGTCCGTTGCTCGATCGCATCGACCTGCAGGTGGAAGTGCCGCGCGTGCCGTTGACCGAACTGACCACGCCGCGTGGTGGCAGCGACGAGGACAGCGCCGGTGTGCGACGTCGTGTGGAAGCAGCCCGGCAACACGCACTGATGCGTGCCGGGCGACCGAACGCGGAAATCAGCACCCGGGAGCTGGAGCGCGATTGCGCGCTGGGCGAGCGTGAGCGCGTCTGGCTGCAGCAGACGCTGGAGCGCCTGCACCTGTCCGCGCGGGCCTACCACCGCGTGCTGCGGGTGGCACGCACGGTGGCCGACCTGGATGGCGCCGCTGCCTGCGTGCGCCGCGAACATCTGGCCGAGGCCCTGCAGCTGCGACGCATCGACGTGTGAATGCGCACGGATGGCCTGTACGGTGCCATCCACGGTCCCTGCAGGCGAACCGTGGGTGCGACAGTGTGTCCACACACTTGCATGATGGTAGTGTCTCAGTATGAAGTGGTGTTCAAAGATTGAACAGATACGGTTCCTGAACGATAGTGATTCTTATCTGCAACTTATTGCTTGCAACAGGTTCACACAGATGTAAGCTATTGCCACGGGACGTGGAGTGAATCTGCTATGTACAGAGTAGGCTGGCCTGGGGCGCTCATGCTCGGGCGTCTTGGAGTTCCTCTAGAGATCAAAGTATTCATTCGCTTCGATGAAGAGGCGCGTGTTTTCGTGGGCGTCAGTGATGACATCCGGGGTCTCGTTGTAGAGGGCGCATCCTTAGATGAAATAGCCAAGGAAGTTGAAGAGTTGGTTCCTGCTTTGATGGCTTCAGATCAAAAGACAGGAAGAAAGATGGCTCCAGCTCGGACAAATATTTGTTACTCCGCACCCGTCCACTGCTGAGTTATTTGCAGTGCTAGGGATGGCTATGCGCAGCAAGTGAAAAAAATTCTTAGCGAGCACGGCTGGAAACTACTTCGTGCTGGTAAAGGTTCCCATCAGATTTGGGCCGACCCAAACGGGAAGACTGTATCGGTGAACCGCGTATGCAAATCGCGTCATACCGCGAACGCGATCATGAAAGCCGCTGGAATCCAGCACAAGTTCTGATCTAACCAGTGGCTTTCCTCTTGTATGGGCCTCGCTTTTTCGCGATCAGCTCCGGCACAAGCGACGTCTTTCCAGCGGGCCTGCGCCGCCTTCCGGGCGATCTCTGATCGTTCATGCTGAGATATGCTATCTGCCCGCGTTCGACCGCCTTTTAATCCGCCCTTGCGCCCAAGCTTGACCGCCGCCGGGTCCTTCCCTTCGTCGGGATTCTTGTCCTTGACTCCTCCCGTCGCTATCTCAGCGATGAGGTGGGCTAGAGCGATGAGGTGGGCTAGCTGGTTGGGGTCGCGCGGGCGCTACGGCTTGGTCATACATCAAGTATGCGGTCGCGGCCCTGAACGCTCAAGGTAGACCGGATTTCAAACTGAGACACAACCTGCACGATGGCCTGCTTGACCCGCCGTGGCGGTCGGGGGATAATTGAACCATCGGGTATGCAAAATATCCGATTCCCCCGCCGCCCCGGTATCGGATACCCCCTCCCTCCCCCGCATCCGGTACCGGGGTCCGGCATTTGTCCCCTTCCTGCTCACGTGCGCGCCGCCTGTCCATGGGAAGGCATGGCGTGGAAGCATGCATCCGCTGCAAGTTGCTCCCCTTGCAGCCTGAGGGACGGCTCGAACGGGTGTGCCTGTGGCACGCCGGGTGCAGGCATCCATGCAACCGCTACCTGCTACCCGCCGGTACGCCCCGGTTGTCCTGTTTCGAAGGCAAGCAAGCCCTCGACAGGACGAAGCACTGCGATGAGACTGGTCCGGCGTGTCCTGTACAGACGTTCGGAACATCATCCACTTTCGGATAGGCTGCCCCCATGACCCATCTTGCTCTCCTGCTCACCCTGTTGCTGGTGATCGGATTCGTGGCGCAGTGGCTGGCCTGGCGGGTCAAGCTGCCGGCCATCCTGTTCCTGCTGCTGGCGGGCATCGTGCTCGGCCCGGTGACGGGCATGATCGACCCCGATCGCCTGCTCGGGCGCTGGCTGTTTCCCACGGTATCGCTGGCGGTGGCGTTGATCCTGTTCGAGGGCAGCATGACACTGCGGTTCGGCGAACTGCGTGGCATCGGGCGCGCGGTACGCGGACTGGTCAGTTACGGTGCGGTGGCCACGCTGCTGATGCTGGCCGCCGCCGCACACTGGTTTGCCGGCCTGTCCTGGCCTATCGCTTTCCTGTTCGGCGCCCTCGGCAGCGTGACCGGACCGACGGTGATCGTGCCGATGCTGCGCACGCTGCGCCCGGATGCCAAGGTCGCCAACACCTTGCGCTGGGAAGGCATCGTGATCGATCCGCTCGGCGCGCTGTTTGCGGTACTGGTGTTCGAAGCCATCGTGTCCAGCGAGCAGGGACACTCGGCCGGCATCTTCCTGGCGACCGTCGCCAGCGGGGTGGTGATCGGCGTGATCGGCGGCTTGCTGCTGGCGTTCCTGCTGCGAAGGCAGATGATCCCCGAATACCTGCAGAACTACGGCACCATGGCCACGGTGCTCGCCGCGTTTTCGGTATCCAACGCCATCACCCACGAGTCGGGTCTGCTGGCGGTGACCATCATGGGCATCGTGATCGGCAACCGGCGCGACGTGCACATCGACCACATCATGGACTTCAAGGAAGACCTGTCCACGCTGCTGGTATCGCTGCTGTTCGTGGTGCTGGCCGCGCGGCTCGCATGGCCGATGCCGCCGGGCATGTTGCTGGGCGGCGTGCTGGTGTTTCTGGCCGCGCAACTGGTGGTGCGCCCGGTGTCGGCCTGGTTGGCCACCCTGGGCAGTACCCTGAACTGGCGCCAGCGCGCACTGATCGCCTGGGTCGCACCGCGCGGCATCGTGGCCGCGGCGGTCTCGGCGCTGTTCGCGTTGCGCCTGGAATCGTTACACGTACCGGGTGCCGAGGCGCTGGTGCCGATGGTGTTCATCCTCATCATCGGCACGGTGGTGGTGCAGAGCGCCACCGCGCGTCATGTCGCACGCTGGCTTCGCGTGGCCGAACCCGAGCCGGACGGAGTGATGATCTTCGGCGCCGACCCGGTGGCGCGCGCCGTGGCCCAGGCGCTGAAGGCCGCCGGGGTGCGCGTGCTGGTGGTGGACGACGACTGGGAAGGCATTCGCAGCGCGCGCATGCAGGGCCTGGACACCTTCTTCGGCAGCCCGACCTCGCAACATGCCGACCACCACATGGAGCTGACCGGAATCGGGCGCCTGCTGGCCATGTCCACCCGGCGTGAACTCAATTCGCTGGCCGTGGTGCATTACCGGCAGGAGTTCGGGCGCGAACGCGTCTACCGCCTGCGCAACCTGGCCCCGGAGGAACGCCACGACCGGCGCAATTTCGCCGGCACCCTGCTGGCGCCGGCGCTGTTTGACGAAACCATGACCCACGGCCGCTTTGCCGAGATGATGGACAGCGGCTGGCGCATCAAGTCGACCCGGCTCAGCGACACTTTCGGCTGGCCGCAATTTGTAGCCGAATACGGCGACGAGACGGTGTTGCTGTTCGGCATCAGCGAGCGCGGCGCGTTGCGGGTGGTGTCGAGCAAGCGCAAGTTCGAACCCGGTCCGGGCTGGACGGTGATTGCCCTGGTACCGCCCGGGAAGGAAAAGCCGACCGTCGCAGCGTGATATGTTCGCAGCGGTTTGCTGCACGCTGTCCAATTTTTTCGCATCCGGGAGACATCCATGCGCGTTCGCCGCCGTCGCCTCTGCTTCATCCAGATCGCCGACCAGACGGTGCCGGACCTGGGTGCCCTGTTCAGCGGCGAGGTGAAACTCGAATCCCGGCCCTCGGCGGAGCTGTTGTGCCCGGTCAGCGGTGAGGCACTGCATGTGAGCGGGCCCGAACTGGCTCTGCTGTCACGGCTGCCGGCCACGGACTGGACCGATGCCGAAAGCCTGATCGAGGACGGCAGCATCGATCTGCAAGGCCTGCGTGACCTGATCGGTCGCCGCGTGCTGCTGAGTGATGCCGATGCGACGAGTGCCGCCATTGTCGAGGCCGAAGCGCGATTCGAAAGTCTGGGCTGGTACGACCTGACCGCGGTCTATCACGCCATGACGCGCTGGACGGAAGTCAGGGACGAGGAACTGGACAGCGAGCACACCCCCGAAGCGCATCGCGAACGCCTGGAACACAACTGCAAGCAGTACGGTCCGCCGCCCACGCATTTCCCACGTCGCGAGGATGCGCATTCCGTGCATCCACTGGCGCTGCCGGCATTCGACAGCACCCTGGCGCAGACCCTGCGTGCACGTCGCACCACCCGCTCGTTCGACACGGCAAAACGGCTGCCGCTGGACGAGCTGGCCTACGTGCTGTACGGCTGCTTTGGCGCGCAAGGTACACAGGAACTGGCGCCCGGAACCACGGCCGTCAAGCGCACCAGCGCCTCGGGCGGCGGACTGACACCGATCGACCCCTATCCGCTGGTCATGAAGGTGCAGGGGCTGGAGCCGGGGCTCTACCACTACGACATGAGCCGCCACGTGCTGGAGCTGCTGCGCGCGATGAGCGAAGAGCAGGCACGCAGCCTGCTTACGGACGTGACCGCCGGGCAGGATTATTTTGCCGACAGCCATGCGGCGATCATCCATGTTGCACGGTTCAACCGGCACCACTGGAAATACCGCTGGCACAAGAAGGCCTACAAGGCCCTGCTGATGGATTCGGCCCACCTGAGCCAGACGTTCTACCTGCTGGCGACCGAGCGCAGGCTCGGGGCGTTTTATACCGCTGCCATCAACGACCAGGACCTGGGCCGGCACCTGGGGCTGGACCCGCTGGAAGCGGCAGCCGTGGGCGTAAGCGGCATCGGCATCGCCGGGGACGGCGTGCATGCCGCGCTGCATTTTGAACCCGAACCCTACATGCCGTCGCCCGGGAATCCCTGATCGGCAGGCTTCAGGCTCGCGAAACAACGCGTAATGGCGCGATTGAACACGTTAATTGCCGAAATTGTGCATACGCAGGCAAATCGCTTGGGGATAGTCCTTGTAAAGCAATCTCTTAGGATGCGAACCTAGAGACAAGACATGGTGTCTGAGCCGCACCATGCGCTGCACGGAATTGCCGACGGGATACGGATGTCCCGGGCCGGAAGACCCGGACATCCTGTGCAGCCAGCGCCGGTTCCCGTTCCCACGATGCCCTGAACGTCACGGGAGCGGACACGGATGCGCGTCCTCACGGCGGGGATGTGTCGGTCCGGGCCGGAAGGCTTGCCCGGGGTGCCCCTGAAGCACCCGATTCCTGTACGACTTTCCTACCCTGAGGAGAAATACCATGTTTGATTTCGACATCCAGAACACTGTTACCGAGACCACCGCCACCGTCGCCAGCAACAAGACCCTGGCACACGCCTTCATGGAACGGCTGGCCCGCGACGACGCGTTCCGCGCCTACACCCTGGAAAACCCGGCGGCCGCCGCCGCACAGTACGGCTTTGCGGTGGACAGCAGCAAGCTGCCGGAAGGCGGGATCAAGCTGCCGTCGAAGGAGGCGTTGCAGGCCAATCTTAATGTGTTTACCGATAAATTTATCGCGTCCGCTCGGATCGTGAAAATGTTTCACATATGATCGGGGTTACGCCGTATGGCGTATAGTAACCGAAGTCGAAGTGCGGGCCGCGTTAACACGGCCCGCATTTCAATAGTCTATCTTTTCGAAATGATTTCTTGTGCTTCTTTAATAAACGGGTTATTTCTTGGGGCCATCTTCCAGTGATCCAAAAACAGGCTAGCGTATTCTGAGGCTTTTGTTTTATTTTTAAGCTCTAAATTCTTGGCAGCATCTATAAAACTAATATTCCAAAGAACGCTCCTTGAAATTATACCCAGTTGGTTTTCTAAAAGCTCACCGAATGCGAGCGACCTAGCTGCTATTGCGTGAGCAAAAGCCTTGTCCGAATCCGGCGAATCATTAGCAGCTTTGGATTGAGCGATTATATATATAATTTCCCAAAGAGGGTGGTTGTTCGCTGATAATGAAAGATCTAAGGCTTCTTTAGAATTTCCAAGCTTTAGGGCGATCTCTGCTTGCGCAGCATAGATCAATTGGGAGCGAACAGGGTTTCCTCGTAATTTATTATTTTTTGTAGCAACTTCAATAGCCTGCCTTGCAAGATTAATTTCCCCCAAGCGCGCAGACCAGCTACTGTAAAGTGCGAGAAGAGTAGAGTAATCAACGCTGACTTCATTGTGGCCCTTGTCATCTAGCGATATTAAATGCTCAAGATCATTGCGTATTCTTGATCTAGCTGCATGGATTTTACCCTCTGCCCAAAGTATTGATATAAGATCGATTCTTATTGGCCAAGCTTTTGCATCGTATGGGTCATTAATGGATGCCAGTGTGTGTAAAAGTATGCTTTCAGCACCTGACAAATCTCCTTGGTCGGATCTTATCAGCGCTTTTTGTATGGCGAGACTTATTGTGTTATTAGGGTCATTTGGTACCCCAGCTAAAAAATCCGATGCTTTATCATATTGGCGGTTTTCAACATATGCTTCGGATAGCCCAAGAAAAGGGCCACGAAAACCATGATCGTAAGAATATTTGAAGTTATTAATGGCCTCTTTTGTAAGTCCCATAGATAGCTGGCAGGTTGCAAGAATATAAATAGAAGTTGGGCGGTACGATTGGGGGATAGATGCTGCATGTTTTAGATATGGTAATGCTGATTTGCAGTCATTTGCATATCCGGCATAATAAAGGCCAGTGTTGTTAGCGCTTGCAGGGTCGTCAGGGTATAGATCTGAGACCACTTTCCATGCGTCTAATGCTTCGGATCTAGTTTTATATATTGTTACCCATTCTGCGTGAAGTTTTATGCGTTCAAATGGAGTAAGACGATCAGTGTGTTTTAATGCAATATTAATTGCATGTCGTGCTTCAACCTTATTGCCTAAAACTAGATATTCAGCGGCAAGGGTAGCCCAGGCCGATGCAAAACGGTTATCAAGGGTCAATGCATGTTTAAGTAAGTCGACTGCTAAGTTATCATTGCCTTTGGCGCTGGCTTGCAGGGCCAATGAATAGGCGCGCAGAGCTTCCATGTTTGTCGTGGTGACTTGTTCTAAGGGCACACTGGTTGACTTAATTTGAGCTAAGGATTCGCCAAGGTCGTTACGAATCTTGTCTACAAGACGACTAATGGACGGAATTATCTTCTCTTGGCTCTCGGCCGACACTGATATTTTCTTAATAACGCGTTGCTTTCGCGGATCGACCAAGCTTGCGCTGATGTGATAGTCATTGCCAGCATTGCTGATGGACGGGATGATCAAGGCCTTGGCGCCGTCACGCAGGGCGATGTCCGAGCCGAGCTTGAGATGCACCGGTGTGTCTTCGGGGCGCTTCATGCGCGCCAGGGTCTGGCGCATCTTGGTGGGCGAGATGACATTGACGAAGCGCGACTGCTGCAAACCGAGGCGGATCGCCGTGTCGATGGTGCGGTTGAACTCGGTCTGCCCGGTACGATTGTCGACATCGGCGATGACCACCCAGTCACGGGCGCCGAAGGGGATATGCGGCGGCTGGCGCATGATCAACCATGTACTCAGACCGATGGCCAGCGCCAGCACTACGGCGGCAGCGGACAGGGTCGAGGTGCGTTGCCACCAGGGCAGGATGCGATGTCCGGCGGCGCGGTTGGAGGGAGTGCGGAAGTCGGCGGTATCCGCTTCGCCGATCTGCAGGATCTCCATCGGCTCGGCAACGCCCTTGAGCCGATAGCTGCCGTGATCGTGCCACTGCGCCTCCGGCCAGGAATCCTCCAGTTCTTCCTCGCCGCGACGGGCGATGGAGGCCGCGATGCCGGACAGCAGGATCTGCCGCGGGCGGGCCAGCGAAGCCAGGCGGGCGGCAATCGGCTTGGCCAGACCTTCCACCTCCATCGGTTTGGCGCCGCGGGCGATGTCTTCGGGGGTGTTTTCCCACATCACCACATCACCGATGTGGATGCCGACACGGGCGCGTACCGGCATCTCTTCGGCTTCGGACATGAACTGCAGGCCGCGCTGGTAGGCCAACGCGAACGATACGGCCTGGCCGGGACGTTCGAACAGCAGCAGGTAACCGTCGGTCTTGTCGATCTCCCGCCCGTCGTGTTCGTCGATCAGTGCGCGGGTGAGACGGTCGTGCTTGCGCATCAGGCCGGCGGCACGGCGGTCACCGAGGCGTTCGACCATGGCCGTGGAATCGCACAGGTCGCATACCACCATGGTGCGCAGGACCGGTCGTCCGGTGGCCGTGGTATGCGGCCAGTGGATGCCCGAATGCAGTGACTCGTTCATGGCGACGACTAATCGGTGTCGGTCAGGCCAGCGACATGCCAGCCGTCGCCGCCGATCGCCTTGACGCTGTACAGGGCCCGGTCGGTGCTGCTGTACCAGGCGGGCCAGCCGGCGCTGTAATCGCACAGCCCGCCACCGATACTGACGCTGGCCAGCAGTTGCGGCTGTTCCAGTTCGCTGAATTCCAGTCTACGCACGGCATCGAGGATCTCGCTGGCACGCGCGCACAATTCGCCGGCGGAACGGACATGGCACAGCAGCGCGAATTCGTCGCCACCCAGGCGGCAGGCCATGTCGCCGCTGCGGGCCACGTTGCGGATGATGCGCGAAACCGCCATCAGCATCTCGTCGCCGACCACGTGCCCACAGGCATCGTTGATCTGCTTGAAACGGTCAAGGTCGATCAGCAGCAACCCCAGTTGCAGGTCGGCGGCGGGTGGCACGAGTTGGTCGAGGTAGGCGTACAGGCCGCGCCGGTTGCTGAGCCCGGTCATGTCGTCGGTGCGCACCAGGTCTTCGGCACGCGAGAGGTCGCCACGGGTCTTGCGCAGCGAATCGAGGGCGCGCATCAGGTCTTCGTTGCGACGTTGCAGACCCAGCACAAGCTGCTGTTCGCCAGCCACCAGATAGGCGATCGATTGCCGCATGAAGCGGGCCATGCGATCGGGCTGGCTCTGCATCAGAATGTCGAAGCCGGGTTGGTCCACCGACCACAGTTCGCTGTCGGTCTCGGCGACGGCATCGGCCATGCGCGCGTGATGACCGATGAACAATGCCAGCTCACCGAAGAATTCACGGTCGCCAAGGGTCTTGCTGCGCGCCTGGCCGGGGAAGTCCAGGCGGATGCGCCCATGTTCGATGATGAACATGCTCTGGCCGATCTCGCCGCGCCGAAACAGCGTGTCCCCGGCCTTGAATTCGCAACGCGATCCCACCGAACAGAACGAGCCCATCTCGGCACCGGACAGGCATACCGCATCGTCTGCATCGGAAAGGATGCGCGATCGAACCGGGGGACTGTGGGCGGGTGGCAGGACCAAGGCCGGACTCCTGAATAAACCTCAGGGCTACATCCTAGCAATGTCCGGGGCCTGGAGAAGCAAGTTCATGCAAATTTGCCGACAATGCGCATGCGTCGCATTGAATCATGAGACGCATGCGATCCCGGAACAGTCAGGCTGCATCGGCGCGACTGTCAGGCGTGAACTGCGCTTCCTCGGTGGACCCGGACAGTGCCGAAAGCGAGCTGAGGCCGCCGGCGATGGCCTGGTTGACGCTGTCGAAATAGCCCGCGCCGACCTCGCGCTGGTGCTTGGCAGCGGTATAGCCGTGGCGCTCGGCGGCAAATTCGGCTTCCTGAAGTTCCACGTAGGCCGCCATCTGGCGTTCGCGGTAGCCGCGCGCCAGCTCGAACATCGAATAGTTGAGCGCATGGAATCCGGCCAGCGTGATGAACTGGAACTTGTAGCCCAAGGCGGCAATGTCGCGCTGGAACGAGGCGATGGTCTTTTCGTCCAGGTGCTTTTTCCAGTTGAAGCTGGGCGAACAGTTGTAGGCCAGCATCTTGCCCGGGAAACGCGCATGGATGGCCTCGGCGAATCGACGCGCCTGCTCCAGGTCGGGAGTGGCGGTCTCGCACCAGATCAGGTCCGCATACGGTGCGTAGGCCAGGCCACGGGCAATAGCCTGCTCGATGCCCTTGCGGGTGACGTGGAAACCCTCCACCGTCTGTTCACCGGTGCAGAAGGGCTGGTCGAGAGGATCGATATCGGCCGTCAGCAACCCGGCACCCATGGCATCGGTGCGGGCCACGATGAGGGTCGGCACACCGGCGACATCGGCGGCCAGACGTGCGGCAACCAGCTTCTGCACTGCCTCGCGGGTGGGAACCAGTACCTTGCCGCCCATGTGACCGCATTTCTTGGCGCTGGCAAGCTGGTCCTCGAAGTGCACGCCTGCCGCGCCCGCCTCGATCATGTGGGTCATCAGTTCGTAGGCATTGAGCACGCCACCGAAACCGGCCTCGGCGTCGGCCACGATGGGCACCATCCAGTCGATGCTGTCATCGCCCTCGGCATGGTGGATCTGGTCAGCGCGGCGCAGGGTGTTGTTGATGCGCCGGACCACGCCCGGCACCGAGTCGACCGGGTACAACGACTGGTCCGGATACATGGTGCCGGCAGAATTGGCATCGGCCGCTACCTGCCAGCCGGAAAGATAGATCGCCTGCAGGCCGGCCTTGACCTGCTGCATGGCCTGGTTGCCGGTCAGTGCGCCCAGGGCATTGACGTAGTCGCGCTGGTGCAGGGTGTCCCAGAGACGCTCGGCGCCGCGGCGAGCCAGCGAATGTTCGACAGCGACATTGCCGCGCAGACGAACGACTTCGGCGGCATCGTAGGGTCGGGATATGCCTTTCCAGCGCGGATTTTCCTGCCATTCACGGGTCAAGGCGTTGGTGTCGGGTGTGTGGCTGGTCATGGTGTGCTCCGTATATCAGGTGAATAGAGGGTCAGTGGGTCATGGCGACGTCAACGCCCGCGGATTCATGTAGACACGCCGGCAGGCGCGAACCGGGGTTGCGGCAGAACTTTGTTTCCCCGCGATCGCACCACGGGCATTTCCTTCGATCACACCACGGGTTTTCCCGCGGTCGCACCACGGGCACTCCCTTCGGTCGCGGCTTCCGCCGCTCCTACACGGGTGGGGTGCCGGCCGTAGGAGCGCCGGCAGGCGCGATGTGGATGCCACGGGCTGCCAGGTCATCGCATGCATGGCTCAAGCTCCACAGCCCGGGTCGCGCAGGCAGTTGAGTGCGGGCAGGGTGATGAATTCGGCCAGGGTGTCGGACCGGGTCACCTCAGCAAGCAGCACGGCGGCATCGTCGAGGCGCCCGACACCGGGAATGTCCTGCCCGCGCAGGCGGTGGACGTGACTGCACAGCACCCGCTCGAACAGCGCCATGTCGATCGGGGCGTGATCGGTGAACTCCAGGCCGTCATGGTGCAGCCACTGCCACAGCTGCGCGCGGGCGATTTCGGCCGTGGCGGCGTCTTCCATCAGATGGTGGATGGGCACGCAGCCCTGGCCATCCATCCATGCCGCGAGATAGCGCAAGGCCACTTCGACATTGTTGTCGAAACCTTCGCGGGTGATGGTTCCCGGGCAGGGGGCGAGCAGCTGGTCGCGGTCGATCGGGTCATCATCCAGCGGACGCTCGAGCTGGTTGCGACCGGGCATGTGGGCATCGAAGACCTGCATGGCCACCGGCACCAGCGCCGGATGCGCCACCCAGGTGCCGTCGTGTCCGTCGCGCACTTCGCGCAGCTTGTCGGCGCGTACCTTGTCGAGGGCGGCGGTATTGGCGGATGCGTCTCCCTTGATCGGGATCTGCGCGGCCATGCCGCCCATGGCCAGCGCCCCACGGCGGTGACAGGTGCGGATGAGCAGGCGGGAATAGGCGCGCAGGAAAGGCACGGTCATGGCGACCTGGCCGCGTTCGGGCAGCACCCGGGAGCGATCGGCGCGGCAAGTCTTGATGAAGGAGAAGATGTAGTCCCAGCGCCCGCAGTTGAGACCGACCACGCGTGTACGCAGGGCGTGCAGGATCTCGTCCATCTCGAAAGCGGCAGGCAGGGTCTCGATCAGCACCGTGGTCTTCATGCATCCGGCAGGAAGGCCGAGTGTGTCCTCGCTCCAGGCCATTACCTGGTCCCACAGCGCGGCCTCCTCCATGGATTCGAGCTTGGGCAGATAGAAGAAGGGGCCTCGACCGCTTGCCTGCAATGCGCGGGCGTTGTGGAAGGCGAACAGGCCGAAATCGACCAGCGCGCCGGACAGCGGATGCCCGTCCACGGTCAGGTGCGGCTCTGGCAGATGCCAGCCGCGTGGTCGCACGATCAGCGTGGCCGGTCGTGCGCCGAGCCGGTATTCGCGGCCATCCGCCTGGCGAAAAGCGATGCTGCCGTCGACCGCGTCGCGCAGGTTGATCTGGCCGTCGATGAGGTTGGCGAAAGTCGGGGCGTTGGAATCCTCGAAATCCGCCATGAAGACCCGCGCCCCGGAATTGAGCGCATTGATGACCATCTTGCGTTCGACCGGACCGGTGATCTCCACGCGACGGTCGCACAAGGACTCGGGAATGGGAGCCACGCGCCAGTCGCTTTCGCGGATGGCGCGGGTGTCGGCGCGAAAATCGGGCAGTTTGCCGGCATCGAAATCCCGCTGCCGCTGGCGGCGTCGTGCCAGCAGGGCCAGGCAATGCGCGTCGAAGCGATGATGCAGCGCGGCGAGGAAATCCAGCGCCGCGGGGGAAAGAATGCGCGTGCGCTCGCTGTTGAGCGGGCCATGGACGGTGACGAGCCCCCGTTCGGGGGTGGCTTCGAGCTGGGCGGACATGGACGGCCTCCGGTGCGTGTGGCGGAAATCCAGACTGGACCGGAAGCATCTATTTGACAAACTAAATGTTTCAATCTATTACATAGAACATGTTAATGTAGTGTGTATTTCTTTGACAAACAGGGTTTTAATGGCAATCAAAGGCGAGGCCAGGCACCAGAACAGGCGGAAAAAGACGCCGGAAGACAGCACCTCCGCACGCGTCTACTACAAAGGCAACCGCACCAAGCAGCTGCGTGCCTTCGTGTATACGGTCAAGCTGGGGACGCTGACCCGCGCGGCGGAAGCCCTGTACCTGTCGCAGCCGTCGGTAAGCCTGCAGATCAAGGCTCTGGAACGGGAGCTGGACGTCACCCTGTTCGAACGCACACGGCGGCGCATCACGGTCACCGAGGCAGGCGAGGTGCTGTACGAACTGGCGCGTCCGCTGGTCGAGGGCTGGGAGAGCCTGGACCGGGATTTTCGAGCCAGTTTGCAGGGCTTGCAGCGGGGAGCTTTGACGATTGCCGCCGGCACCTCGACTATCCAGTACCTGCTGCCGACGCTGGTGCAGGCTTTCCGCGAAAGTATGCCGGGGGTGCACCTGGAGCTGGCCAATGTCACGGGCAAGGACGGTCTGGCCCTGCTGCGCGAGGACAAGGCCGATTTTGCCGTCGGCTCGATGCTGGATGTGCCCTATGACCTGGCCTATGCGCCTGTCTACCATTACGACCCGATGCTGATCATGCCGCCGGACCACCCGTTGGCAGACAAGGACGACATCACCATCGAGGACCTTTCACCCTACGGCCTGATCCTTCCCCCGCAGCGCCTGACGACCTTCCGCCTGGTGGACCTGGTCTTCCAGCAGCGGCAAATCCCCTACACCGTCGCCATCGAGGTGGGCGGCTGGGAGGTGATCAAGCATTACGTGGCGATGGGCTTGGGCATTTCCATCGTCACGGGTATCTGCCTGAACGACGAGGACCGCGCTCACCTGGCGATACGCAACATGCGCCGCTATTTCCCGCAACGCAGTTACGGGGTGGTGATGCGCAAGGGCAAGTACCTGAGCACGGAGGCACGCGCATTCATCGACCTGATCCGTCCCGGCCTGCTGACCCACCGCGAGTACGACGAAAGCGGGCATTCGGCACGATAGGCCGCTTGTGTCGTGTCCTGCGTCAGGGGGGCAAGCACGCGGAGTCACCGCATGCGAAGCGATCATGCATTGCGATGGCGACCGCGGCAGCCGGCAAACAGTGCGCGGATGCGGTCCAGGTCGGCGTCGACATCTCCGCTTGCGTATTGCAGTTCGCCCAGGGTGAAGGTCTTGCTCGGGTAGTCGATGCACAACGGGACAATGGGCACGTCGGCGGCATGCGCGATGCGCAGGAAGCCCGATTTCCAGCGTTTGACCTGCTTGCGGGTTCCTTCCGGGGTGATGCCCAGCCACAGGCGTTCGTGCGTGGTGAATTGCTGGTGCATCTGTCCGACGACCCCGATCGCCGCCTTGCGGTCGATGCCGATCATGCCGAGGCGGCGCAGCAGGGGGCCGAGAGGGCTGTCGATCAGTTCCTTCTTGATCATGATGCGGATGTCCACGCCCAACGCGATCTTCATCAGAAGACCGAGGATGCCGTCCCAGTTCGATGAATGCGGGACGCCGATGATGATAAGACGGGGCTCGTCGGGGAAACGGCCACGCAAGCGCCAGCCGGTCCATTGCAGGATCAGGCGGCAAACACGTGACAGCAATCCGCGACGGGTGCGAGGCGCCTGCGGCGGCAAATCGGGCAAAAGTGGTTCGTTCATTCCCGGTTCCAGTCGGCCGAACGGGCACGCTTGATGCGGCTTCTCTGCTGCTTGGCCTCGAGGCGGCGCTGTTTCGAGGCACGGGTAGGACGCGTGGGGATGCGCCTGGGGGCTGTGTGCATGGCCGAACGCAGAAGTTCGATCAGGCGTGCGCGGGCATCCTCGCGGTTGCGTACCTGATCACGGAAGCGACGTGCCTGGATCACGATGACGCCATCGCGGGTGATGCGGCGGTCATGGCGGGCCAGCAGCCGGACGCGAAGAGACTCGGGCAGGCTGGGTGACCGGGCTGCATCGAAACGCAGTTCCACGGCACTGTCGGTACGGTTCACATGCTGTCCACCGGGGCCGGCCGCGCGCACGAAACGTTCGGTCAGCTCGGATTCGGGCAGGGCGAGGGATCGATGGATGCGAAGCATGGGACAGAGTGTAGCGAGCGCGCCCGGGGATGACATGACAGGCGCGCGTCATTCCGGCATGCGGGGCGATGACACGTCGACGTTGAAAGCGTCGAAAGCGGTTATCGGGGTGCCCGGGATCGGCTGTTCGCCCCTTCGCGCCTGCCGGCGTTCCTACGCCGGCACCGCACCCGGGTAGGAGCGGCGGAAGCCGCGATCGCGGGGAGTGCCCGTGGTGCGACCGCGGGAAAACAATGATCTACCGCAAGCCCTCTTCGCGCCTGCTGGCGCTCCTACAGCCGGCACCGCGCCTGGGTAGGAGCGGCGGCAGCCGCGACCGCAGGGAGTGCCCGTGGTGCGACCGCGGGAAAACAATGATCTACCGCAAGCCCTCTTCGCGCCTGCTGGCGCTCCTACAGCCGGCACCGCGCCTGGGTAGGAGCGGCGGCAGCCGCGACCGCGGGAAAGCCCGTGGTGTGACCGCAGGGAATGCCCGTGGTGCGATCGGGATGTGTGTATTCCCGCGATCCCGTTCGTATTTCGGGTTCCCCCATAACATTGCCGTCGGTCATGCCTGTCAATGCGGGTGTTTCGGCTCAATCACCGCGTCGCGGCCAGCTCCAGGCAAAGGCGGCAAGACCGAGTATGACTGTCGTGGCGGATATCCACACCGCATGCGGTGCCTGCAGGGACCAGGAGATGGCGGCCACAAGCACCAGCGCGAGGCCGAAAAGGCTGCCGGCCACGGTGCGCTGGGTGTGCCGGGATTGTCTGCGCAGGCGCTGGAGTTCGGCCGAGTCGATCTGCATGCGCGTCTGGCCGGCCACGGCCTGTTCGAGCGCCTGCATGGCCAGCTCGGGTACACGCGGCGCATCGTGCAGCCACGCGGGCAGATGGCGACGCAGGCCATGCAGGATGCGACGCGGGTGATAGCGCTGGCGCAGGATACGCTTGAGCACCGGGTGTGCCACTGCCCAGATGTCGATGTCAGGGTCGAGCATGCGTCCCACGCCCTCGATGTTGAGCAGGGTCTTCTGCAACAGGATCAGTTGCGGTTGCAGGGTCAGCTCGTAGCGGCGGGCGGTCTGGAACAGCTTGGCCACCACCTCGGCCAGGGAAATCTGTGCAAGCGGACGGGTGAAATACGGTTCGCAAACGGTGCGAACTGCCGCTTCCAGCTCGTCCACGCGCACGTGCGGGGGCATCCAGCCTGCGGCCAGATGCAGCTCGGCAATGCGGCGGTAGTCGCGTTCGAAAAGCGCGATGAAATTTTCCGCCAGCCAGTACTGGTCGGCTTCGGGAAGCGACCCCATGATGCCGAAATCAAGGGCGATGAAACGCGGTTGGCGGGATCGGATGTCGACCCAGATATTGCCCGGGTGCGCATCGGCGTGGAAAAAGTTGTCGCGAAAGACCTGCTCGTAGAACAGCCGCACGCCCATGGCCGCCAGCGCGGGGCGGTCGATGCCGGCGGCATCGATGGCCTCGATGTCGTCGGCCGGAACGCCGTAGACACGCTCCAGCGTCAGTACGGCCGCGCGGCTGTGGTCCCAGTACACCACGGGGACCATCAATTCCCCGGACTGCGCGAAATTACGACGAAGGAGGCTGGCGTTGGCGCCTTCGCGTTGCAGGTCCAGTTCGTTTTCCAGGGTCTTCTCGATCTCGGCGACCACGTCGAGCGGACGGATCTTGTCGGCATGGGGATGCCAGCGTTGCGCCAGTGCACCGAGGGCGCGCAGCAGATCCACATCGCGACGGATGCGTCGCTCGATGCCCGGGCGCAGCACCTTGACCACCACCTCGGTGCCATCATGCAACTGCGCTGCGTGCACCTGGGCGATCGAGGCCGAAGCCAGCGGCTGTTCCTCGAATGCGGCATACAGCGCTGAAAGCGGTTGGCCCAGCGAGGTCTCGACGATGGCGCTGGCCTGGCTGCCGGGGAACGGAGGCACCTGGTCCTGCAGCCGGGCCAGTTCATCGGCGATGTCGAGAGGAATCAGGTCACGGCGGGTCGAGAGCACCTGCCCGGCCTTGACGAAGATCGGGCCCAGTTCGTTCAGGGCCAGACGCAAGCGCGCGCCCCGAGGCAGAGCGCGAACATCGGCACGGGCGCGGGGCAACAGGCCGCGCAACACCTTCAGCGGCCGGTACAGGTGCGCGGCATCGACCAGCTCGTCAAGACGGTAGCGCAACAGCACCGAGGCCACGCGCAACAGGCGCGGCGCCAGTCGCAGCGGCGTCACGCGGAGCTCTCCGTACGCTGCGCCAGACGGTCCAGGCGCGACCGAAGTCGTTCAGTGCGTTCGCGCAGTGCATCGACATCGTCAAGGAAGGTGTCCATTTCTGCCGGGGCCACGGCCAGGCGTGACTCCTCCCGCAGCCAGTCGGCGAGGTCCTCCACGGCCTGGCTTGCGCCCCTGCGTGCGGCGGACAGCCCCCGATGCAGGGCGCGGGACAACGGTACGCCAAGCACGTCGCCAAAGCGTTGCGCGAAGGCCTCCTCGACATCCGGACGGAAGTTGCGTACCAGTGATTCCACCTGGCGCGCCAGCGCAGCGTCCCCAGCAATCTCGACCCGTCCCGGAGCGACCTGTGCATCGCCCTGGGCGAATGCCATGGCCAGCACGCTTCCGGGGGTAGTGGCAACGCGCAGCGCCGAGGTGTCATGGTCTTCATCGGGCGGCGGGCCGACGCACAGGCGGGCATCGACGACGCTGACCGAGAACACCAGTTCGGGGCCGCGCAGGTGGATCACGATGCGGCGGCCCTCCAGTGCGCGCAGTTGTGCCTGCGTGTCCGGGTCGAGGGCGACGGTGCGGCGCAGGGCACGTTCCAGGGCACGGCCGGCAAGTGCGCGCATGCGGGGCGGCAGCAGGGAAGACGATGGACTCATGCCCGGATTGTACCCGTCCTGCGTGGCGTGCAGGCCGGGTGCGCGCTCACACCGCGCCGATGAAAGCCACCTGGCGCCAGGCTTCGTACACGGTCACGGCCACGGCATTGGAAAGATTGAGGCTTCGGCTACCCGGGCGCATGGGCAACCGAAGCTGTCGCTCTGCGGGCAGCACATCCAAGACCTCTTGCGGCAGGCCGGCCGTCTCGCAGCCAAACAGCAGCGCATCACCGGATGCGAAATGTGCTTCGCTGGGCAGCTTCCGGCCACGAGTTGACAGGGCAAACACGCGCGGCCGATGCAGGGTGTCCAGGCAGGCATCAAGGTGTTCGTGAACCTGCAACGAGGCGTATTCGTGGTAGTCCAGACCGGCGCGACGCAGGCGCTTGTCGTCGAGCGTGAAGCCGAGCGGACGGATCAGATGCAGCGTGGCGCCGGTATTCGCGCACAGGCGGATCACGTTGCCGGTATTGGGCGGGATTTCCGGGCGGTGCAGGATCACGTGCAGCATCCGCGCATGATCCCATACCGGCCGTTGCCGCGCGTATGTCCACGCCGTCCCTTGCGCATGGCGATCAATCCTGGCGCACGCACAGCACGCCGTCCGGCAGCAGCGGGCAATCCAACGGCTGGACGACAGTGGATACGGCGTACAGGGTGGGAGTGTGCGCCTGTGCCTGGGTCGCGGCCGTCATCGAGCGTGGATGCGGCATGAACAGCATGGATCCGAGGATGGCGGCGCACAGCACCGAGGACAGTACGAACAGGGTGCGCAACAGTATGTTTTCGAATTTCATGGTCTGGTTCCTTGGCGGGGGAAATCCCTGCATGGGTAGCGTCGCAATCTGCGTGCCACACCGGCAGTGGCAGGCAACCCCATGATTTGCTGACAAATGTCAAGACGCGAATCGCCCCGGACGTGCGTCCGCGGACAGCTGTCCGCATGCCAGCGGACAGTGACAGGAACCGATGAAGCGACCGTACGCGCTCCGCCGGCATGTTCTGCGCGAGGGATGGACCTTGCAGGCGGGCCTGGATCAGGCGTCGATGTGGGCGATGGACAACGGATTATGAAAAGCTTTACATTCAGCAATGAAAACGTTTACAGTTTGCTCATCCTGTACTGGGGAAGGGTCTGGAAACATGGCGGTCACCATCAAGGACGTCGCACGTGAAGCCAGGGTATCCGTGGCATCGGTGTCACGGGTGCTCAATGGCCATGACAACGTCAAGACGGATACGCGCAAGCGCATCCTGGCCGCCGTGCAGCGCCTGCACTACACCCCCAATGGTGCCGCCCGCAGCCTGATCACGCGGCGAACCGAAACCCTCGGTGCCCTGTTGCCGGACCTGTATGGCGAATTCTTTTCGGAACTGATCCGCGGCATCGACATTGCCGCGCGTGCACGCGGCCTGCACCTGCTGGTATCCAGTTCGCACGGTGATGCCGACGAGGCGGCTGCGGCGCTGCGCACCATGCGCGGCAAGGTCGACGGCCTGCTGGTCATGTCGCCGTATGCAGACGCCGATTTCCTGCGACGAAACCTCCCACCGACCGTACCGACGGTTCTGGTCAACACGCCACAAGCACCGGAAAACTGCGCCACGCTGAACGTGGACAACCGCGCCGGGGCCTACGCGATGGTCGAGCACATGGCGGGGCTTGGCTGCCGGCGGATTGTCTTCATCGCCGGACCCGAGGACAACTACGACGCCCGCGGGCGTCGCGAGGGCTACCTGGAGGCCATGCGCAAACTGTTGCCCGACCGGCCGGTGCATATCATCCAGGGCGCCTTCACCGATCGCTCCGGTTACCTGGCCGGCCGCGAACTGGTCGAGCACGGTCCGCGACCGGACGCCGTGTTTGCCGCCAACGACATGATGGCGATCGGTTGCCTGTCCGCCCTGCACGAAGCCGGTTTGACTGTGCCGGACGACATCGCCCTGGCTGGCTTCGACGATATCCCGCTGGCGCGCTATGTCACGCCCACACTGACCACGGTTCGCGTGCATATCGCCGAACTGGGCGAGAAAGCCATCGAACGACTCGTACGCCAGATCGAGATGCCGGAAGCAGGCATTCCCGGTCATCACGTCCTGCGCACCGAGCTGGTGACACGCGATTCCTGCGGCACCGGCAGCCACACACCGATCAGGCCCCGCAGAAAGGCCATCCACTACACGAAATGAATGATTGACGGAGGCACCCACCATGCAACGCGATTCAATCAACCCGCCTGCAACCCGAGATGTTGCCGGACCGGCTTCCCCCACTTCCCGCAAGGCGCGCCGCTCAAGCAGCGGACCCCTGCGCCGCAGCCTGCTGGCCGGCCTGATTGCTACAGCGCTGGTGGGCGGCGGCATGGCCCCGACGGTGGTGTGGGCGCAAAGCGCCAATGCCACCTTGCGGGGCGATGCTCCGCCGCATGCGCAGGTCACGGCCGTGAACATCGCTACCGGATTGACCCGTACGACCCAGGCCGATGCCAACGGCAACTACACCCTGCCCGGACTGCCGCCCGGAAAATACCAGGTGAATGCCGGGCCGGGCACGCAACACACGGTCACCCTCTCGGTGGCCACGACGTCGGAACTCGATTTCAAGGCGCCTGCCACCAATGCGGCCAATGCCACCTCACTGGGGGCGGTGCAGGTCACGGCAGCACCGCTGCCGGATGTCAAATCCTCGCAGATCGGGACCCTGATCTCGCAGCAGCAGATTGCCAACCTGCCGCAGGCCACACGCAACTTCCTGGAATTCGCGGACATCGTGCCGGGCATGCAGTTCACGGTATCGGGCAGCAACTTCAATACGTCCCTGCAGGGTGGCGCGCAGAGTCCGAATGGTGTCAACGTCTATCTGGACGGCGTAAGCCAGAAAAGCTACGTGATGGGCGGCGGACTGGCCGGTCAGAATGCCAGCCAGGGCAACCCGTTCCCCGAACTGGCCATCGGTGAATACAAGGTCATCACCAACAATTACAGCGCGCAGTACGCACAGGTCACCAGCGCGGTGGTGACGGCGCAGACCAAGTCGGGCACCAATCAATTCCACGGGCAGGTCTACGGCCAGTACACCAGCGGCCGGTTTCGTGCGCGCACACCGTCGGAAATCGCAAGCAACAAGAAGACCTCCTCGCAGAACAAGGAATTCGGTTTCGCGCTCGGTGGCCCGATCATCAAGGACAAGATGCATTTCTTTTTCACCTATTCCGGCAAGCGCTACGTGCAGCCGACGGCCGTGGTGCCGCCTGGCAACGTGACCGCGGACGTGCAGTACCTGCCGCAGAACGTGCAGGCGCAATACGGGCCGACCAACCTGCCGTTCAGCGAGAATCTCTTTTTCGGCAAGCTGGACTGGGAGCCGACCGACAACGACACCATTGTGCTGACGGCTCGCGTGCGCAAGGAAAACAGCCATGTCGGTTACGGCGGCGCCACGGCGCGTTCGGCGGGCATCACGCAGAATGTCACCGATCGCCGCTATGCCCTGACCTGGAGCCACAGTGCAGATGCCTGGTACAACGAGCTGACCCTGAGCCACGAGTACACGTTTTTCCGGCCCACGCCCTTGCAATTTGGCAATGCGGCGATCTACACCTTCGGTCCGGCCAACAACGCCTTCATGATCGATACCGGACCGGCCAACCCGCTGGCGGCCCAGAACAAGGGGCAGAAAGGGCCGAGCATCAAGGACGACCTGACCTTCAGCGACATCGAATGGCATGGCAGCCATTCAATCAAGACCGGTTTCACCTACCGTGACCTCACGCTCAAGGCTGCCGACGCCGCCGACGTCAATCCGCAGTTCTATTACAACGTGACCATGAACGGCACCGAGTCGACGCCCTACAAGGCCTTCTTCACCAAGCCGGTAACCGGCCTGGGCAGCCTGTCGCCGGTGGTCACCACCAAGGACAAGCAATTTGGCATCTATCTGCAGGACGACTGGGACGTGACCGACAAGCTGCAACTCAACCTCGGCGTGCGCTGGGATTACGAGCAGATTCCGTCCTACCTCAATTTCGTCACGCCCTCCAATGTTGTGGCTGCCTTGCAGGGACCCGACCCGTATGCCGCGGGGACGCCCTATGCCGGTGAGACCTATGCCCAGGCCCTGGCGCGTGGCGGCATCAACATCAACGACTACATCAGCAACGGACACCAGCGAAAGAGCGCCAGCAACGAATGGCAACCTCGCCTGGGCTTCTCCTACGACCTGTTTGGCGACCAGGCCCACGTGTTCCACGGCGGCTGGGGACGATCCTACGACCGCAACCTGTACAACTACATGCAGCTGGAAGTCACCAAATCCGCGCTGCCGCAATTCACCGTGTATTTCCAGAACCCGCAGACCGGTCAGTGCCTGAACAACAGCACCCCCTGCTACGCCTGGAACCCGAATTACCTCAACGGTCTGTCCAATCTGCAAACGCTGGTGCAGGCCGGCAACGGTGGCGAGGTCGACCTGCTCAACAACAACCTGAAGGTGCCCTATTCGGACCAGGCCAGCTTCGGCATGCGCAACCGCATCGGTGACTGGCAGACCGACGTGACCTTTGCCCGGGTGGTCTATCACGACGGCTTTGCTTTCACGCTCGGCAACCGCTACCCGAACGGGGCCTTCTTCCAGAACCACAGTCAGCCGTGGGGTGACGGCGTACCCGGGTTCGGTGCGCTGATCCTGGGTTCGAACGGCATCGAAACACGCAACAACGAGATCCTGGTCTCGGCGCAAAAGCCCTACACGCGGCAGTCCGGCTGGGGCGCCACCATCGCCTACACCATGACCAGCGCCAAGCAGAACCGCGATGTCAACGAACACTATTCGTTCGATTACGCAACCATCCAGAACTACCCGTTCATCACCTCCAATGCCGCGCCCAGGCATCGCATCGTGATGACCGGAACATTCAGCGGACCCTGGGGTATCGATCTGGGCGCCAAACTGACCCTGGCCACGCCGACGCCGATCAACACCATTGCCTGCTACTTCCCCAACCCGAACTCGAATTACCCCAATGGCGTCACTTTCCCCAACGGCAGCTACTGTCATGCCGCTGCCGCCACGCCGCAGGGGCAGGGTCGTTTCCTGGTCGGCGGGAAGATCTGGGGCTATCGCGACGTGGACTTCCAGGCCACCAAGAACTTCCGCGTGAGCGAGGGTGTGACGGTGTACGCCCGTTTCGACCTGATCAATGCGTTCAATTTCCACAATCTGGTCGATTACAGTCTCAATACCTCGGGCGGACCGGGATACGAGAGCGCAAGCTATCTGCCGAACGGCAACATCACCTACTTCCCGCGCACCATCAAGTTCGAGGTTGGCGCGAAATTCTGATGCTCCCCGCCGGGGCGGGCCCGCAAGGGTCCGCCCTCTTTTTCCGCCCGTCGTCGCCGCTTCGGTGAAACGCGGTACATGCGTCGCGATACATGCCATCCGGCGCTTGCACGGCATGGACGCATCGCACACTCTTGCATGTCATGAACGGCCAGCCCATTCGAAACATTGTCATAGTCGGCGGCGGCACCGCAGGGTGGATGGCGGCGGCGGCCTTCTGCAAGGTGCTCGGACCGTCGGTGCGGGTGGAACTGGTGGAATCGGAAGCCATCGGCACGGTGGGCGTGGGCGAGGCCACGGTGCCGCACCTGAAGCTTTTCAACGACCTGCTCGGTATCGACGATGCCGAGTTCCTGCGCCAGACCACGGGCACATTCAAGCTCGGGATCCAGTTTCGCGACTGGGCCCGGCCCGGAGATGCCTACGTGCATGGGTTCGGACGCATCGGACACCCGCACGGCCTGCTGCCCTTTTATCAGTACTGGATCCGGGCGTGCAAGGAGGGGTTCGCACGTCCACTTGGCGACTATTCGGTCAACACTGCGGCCGCCGTGGCCGGCAAGTTCATGACCTCGGCACAGGATGCCCCGGCCCAGTCGCCGCTGGCCGACATCCCCTACGCCTATCATTTTGACGCCGGGCGCTACGCACGCTTCCTGCGCAGTTATGCGGAGAAGCGCGGCGCAAGGCGCACGGAGGGACGGATTACCGAGGTGCGCCAGGATCCTGAAAACGGAGCCATCAGCGCGGTGGTGCTGGAGGATGGCCGGGTGATCGGTGGCGAGCTGTTCATCGACTGCTCGGGCTTTGGCGGTCTGCTGATCGAAAAAACCCTGCACACCGGGTACGAGAGCTACACTCACTGGCTGCCGTGTGATCGTGCGGTGGCGGTGGGTTGCGAAACGGCGGGCGATCCCACCCCATACACCCGTGCCACCGCGCGTGCAGCAGGCTGGCAGTGGCGCATTCCCCTGCAGCACCGGATCGGCAACGGGCACGTCTATTGTTCCCGATACATGAGCGATGACGAGGCCACGTCGATCCTGCTGGCCAATCTCGACGGCAAGCCGCTGGGCGATCCACGCGTGTTGCGTTTTTCCACCGGCATGCGGCGTGCGTTCTGGAACCGCAACGTGGTGGCGCTGGGGCTGGCCAGCGGTTTCATGGAGCCGCTGGAATCGACCTCCATCTTTCTCATCCAGTCCGGCATCGCGCGGCTGCTTAACCTGTTTCCGCGCGCAGGCATCAGTCCGGTGCTGGTCGAGCAGTACAACAGCCTTGCGCGCTTCGAGTTCGAACGCATCCGCGATTTCCTGATCCTGCACTACAAGGCGACCGAGCGCGAGGACTCCCCGTTCTGGACGTATTGCCGCAACATGCCGATCCCCGAGGAACTGGCGCACAAGATTGCGCTGTTCCGCGACAGCGGCCTGTTCTTCCGTCACGGCGAGGAGATGTTTGCGGAGGTGAGCTGGGTGCAGGTGATGATCGGGCAGGGGATCATGCCGGAGGGCTACCACCCGCTGGTGGACCAGATGCCCGGGTCGGCGCTGCGCGAGTATGTGGATGGTGTCGGCAAGGTGATCGACAACTGCGTCGGACTGATGCCTTCCCACAGCCAATTCATCGCGCGCTGCGGCGCAAAGGCCTCGGCCGCATGAAACTTCTTGCATTCGCGATCTGATGCATGGATGACCACAAACCCGATGAACGAGCACCCGTACCCATGAGCCATGGTCTGTTCCGTCCCTTCGCCGTTATCGCCGGATGTGCAATCGCAGTCGTGCTGGCCGGCAAGCCAGCCGTTGCGGCGACGGTGTCCACAGCAGTGCAGCCCGCGCAACTGGCCCGGCAATCATCAAGGGCCCAGCTGGATGACCTGGAGCGGCGCACGTTCGATTATTTCTGGGACACCACCAATCCGCACAACGGGCTGGCGCCCGATCACGTTCCACTGCGCGGGCAGCCGTTCGCCAGCATCGCCGCCGACGGGTTTGCCCTCACCGCCTACGGCATTGGCGTTGAGCGCGGATACATCACGCGCGCGCAGGCCGTCCGGCGGGTCCTGACCACGCTGCGCTTTTTTGCCGATGCACCGCAGGGTGCCTCCGAGGATGACGATGCCGGTTACCGCGGCTTCTTCTATCACTTCCTGGACCTGAAAACCGGGCGCCGCTACGGGCGCTGGGTCGAGCTGTCCACCGTGGACACCGCGCTGCTGCTCGGTGGCGTGCTGTTCGTGCAGAGCTACTTCGATCGCAATACGCCCCAGGAGCATGAAATCCGCACGCTGGCCGACCGCATCTACCGGCGCGTGGACTGGACCTGGGCACAGGCGCGGCCACCGGCAATCAGCATGGGCTGGACACCGGGCGGCGGATTCATCCCGCATGACTGGACCGGCTACGACGAGGGCATGATCATCTATATCCTGGCACTGGGTTCGCCCACGCATGCGGTCCAGCCCGATGCCTGGAAGGCCTGGACCTCGACCTATGCGCGCAGCTGGGGGACCTACCAGGGGCAGACCTACCTTGCATTCGCGCCGTTGTTCGGTCACCAGTACAGCCATGCCTGGATCGATTTTCGCGGTATCCGCGACGCCTACATGCGCCGGCGCGGCCTGGATTATTTCGAGAACAGCCGCCGTGCCACCCTGGCCCAGCAGGCGTACGCAATCGTCAACCCGCACGGCTACCGCGGTTACGGGCCCGACATGTGGGGCCTGACCGCTTGCGATGGTCCGGGGAACTTCACCGCCAACCTCGATGGACGCGTCATCCGCTTTCGCGGGTACTCGGCGCGTGGGGCGGGCCTGTCCGGCAGTACCTTCGACGATGGCACCCTGGCACCGACCGCGGCACTTTCCTCGATGCCCTTCACGCCGCACCGCTCACAGGCCATGCTGCGTGCCCTGCTTGCACGCTACGGGCACGCGATCTACCGTGAATACGGATTCGTCGACGCCTTCAATCCGAGCTTCGATGCGAAGGAGGGCAAACTGCGCAGCGGCACGCTGGTGCCAGGCGTGGGCTGGGTTGACGATGGCTACCTTGGCATTGACCAGGGACCGATCCTGCTGATGATCGAGAATTACCGCAGCGGGCTGATATGGCGCGTGATGCGACGCAACCCCTATATCCGCCGCGGTCTGCTGCGCGCCGGCTTCCGGGGCGGCTGGCTGGCCCGAGCCCCGGGCGGGTCCGGATGAACGCGCGGCGGGCGCGGGGCCTGGCAGGCGCGGCACTGGTTGCCGTGCTTGCCCTGGCCGCCTGCCGTGCACCGCCGCAGAACCCGCGCATCACCACACTGAGTTTCTGGGCCATGGGCCGCGAAGGCGAGGCGGTGCGCGCGCTGATTCCGGCCTTCGAGCGCGAACATCCGGACATTCGTGTACACGTGGACATCCTGCCGTGGAAGGGTGCCCACCAGAAACTGCTCACCGCCTTCGCCGGCGACACCACGCCGGACCTTTGCCAGCTTGGCAACACCTGGGTCGCCGAGCTGGCCTCGCTGGGTGCGCTGGTTCCGCTCGATGCACGGGTCAGGCGAACGCAGGGGATCGATCCGCACGACTATTTTCCCGGTATCTGGGACACCAACCGGATTGACGGCGCGCTGTATGGTATTCCCTGGTATGTGGACACGCGCCTGCTGTTCTACCGCAAGGACCTGCTGGCCCGCGCCGGCTTCGACCATCCCCCGGCCACCTGGGCGCAATGGGCAAGACAGATGGCCGCGATCAAGCGCATGGTGGGGCCTTCCGGGTATGCCATCCTTCTGCCGCTCAATGAATTCGAGCAGCTCGAATCGCTGGGCCTGCAATCGTCGCAGCCGATGTTGCGCGACGGCGGCCGCTACGGCAATTTCCAGTCGCCGGGATTCGTGCGTGCGCTGCGTTTCTACGATCGCATCTTCCGCGAGCACTGGGCGCCGCTGGTGAACAACACCGAAGTGCCCAACCCGTGGACGGAATTTGGCAAGGGCTACTTCGCCTTCTATTTTTCCGGGCCGTGGAATCTGGTCGAATTCCGCAAGCGCCTGCCGGCCGACGAACAGGACGATTGGGCCACCGCGCCGTTGCCCGGACCGGACGGCCCGGGTGCCTCGCTGGCGGGCGGCTCCTCACTGGTCATATTTCGCCGTTCACAGCATGCGGACGCGGCCTGGGCCTTGATCACCTACCTGTCACGCCCTGCGGTGCAGCTTCGCTTCTACCGGCTGGTCGGGGACATGCCGCCGCGTCGTTCGACCTGGGCGTTTCCGGCGTTCGCCGACGACCCCAAGGCACAGGCTTTCCGGGTACAGCTGGAGCGTGCGCGGCCGGTACCCAAGGTGCCCGAATGGGAGCGCATAGCCACCCAGCTCGCCGTGGTCGGCGAGCGCATGGCACACGGCGAACTGACACCCGAGCAGGCGGCACGGGTGCTTGATCGTCGTTCCGATGCAATTCTTGCCAAACGGCGCTGGGTCCTGGCGCATCGCGGTGCGCATGGCGGCGATGCGCCATGAGACCGCAACGGCTGACCGGGTGGCTGTTCGCAGGACCGGCGCTGGCGGTAATGACGGTGTTTTTCTTTATTCCGGTACTGGGCGGCCTGGCGTTGAGCCTGACCGATTTCGACCCCTACGCCCTGGCCGACTGGCACAACTTGCGATTCGTCGGGCTGGGCAATTACCTGGTGCTGCTTGAACGGCCGGCATTCTGGTCGGCGCTGGGCAACACGCTGTATTTCGTGGTGGCGGGCGTACCGCTGACCATGGGCCTTGCGCTCGCTGCTGCCTTGTTGCTCAACCACCGTCTGGCCCGCTGGCAAGGGGCATTTCGCACCGCACTGTTTGCGCCGGTGGTCACCACGGTGGTGGCGGCGGCCGTGGTGTGGCGTTACCTGTTCAACACCCGTGCCGGCATGATCAATGTCGCGCTGCAGGCTGTCGGCCTGCAGCCGGTGGACTGGCTGGGCAACCCGCGCTGGGCCATGCCCACCCTGATCCTGTTCGCGGCGTGGAAGAACTTCGGCTACGACATGGTGTTGTTCCTGGCCGGTTTGCAGGCAATCGATCCGTTCCTGTACGAGGCAGCGCGGCTGGACGGCGCCTCCGCGCCGCGGAGGTTCTGGCACATCACCCTGCCGATGCTGGCACCGACCACGCTGATTGTGGGACTGCTCACGGTGGCCGGCTACTTCCAGTTGTTTGCCGAACCCTATGTGATCACCGAAGGCGGACCGCTGCAAAGCACGGTCAGCGTGCTGTACCTGATGTACGACGACGGCTTCAAGTGGTGGCATCTGGGCATGGCTTCAGCCATCGCATTCCTGTTGTTTGCCCTGATCTATGCGGTGAGCTTCATGCTGCTGCGGCTGGCCCGGAAGCGGGGTGCGGCGTGAACGGGCGCTTGGCACGGGCGATGGTCCTGGGCGGATTGATCGGCCTGGCGGGCTGCGCACTGTTTCCGCTGCTCTGGATGCTGTCGGTCTCATTGATGCCCCCGGGAGCGGCGGATACCCTGCCTCCGCCGCTGCTGCCGCAGCATCCGACCCTGGCCAACTACCGTGTGCTATTTGCACAGGATGGCATGGGTCGTTACGTGTTCAACAGCCTGCTGGTGGCCAGCGTGACCACGCTGGTTTCGCTGGGTTTGAATCTGGGTGCCGGCTACGCCTTTGCCAAGCTTCATTTTGTCGGACGCGAACGCCTGTTCCAGCTGCTGGTCGGTGCGCTGGTGCTGCCGGCACAGGTCACCATGATGCCGCTGTTTCTGCTGCTGAAATGGATGGGACTGGTCAATACCTATGTGGGCGTGATGGCGCCGATGCTGGTGACCGTGTTCGGTATTTTCATCGTGCGCCAGTATGCACGGTCGTTGCCGGATGAACTGCTGGAAGCGGCACGCATCGACGGTGCCGGGGAGGGCTGGATTTTCCTGCGCGTGGTGGTGCCGCTGATCAAGCCGATCATGGTCACCCTGGCGGTATTCACCTTCCTTGCCAGCTGGAACGACTTCATGTGGCCGTTGATCATCCTCACGGGTCAGGAGCATTACACCCTGCCGGTGGCGCTGGCGGCGCTGTCGCGCGAACACGCACAGGACACCGGGACCATGATGGCCGGTGCACTGGTCACTACCCTGCCGGTCCTGGTGCTGTTCCTGGTCCTGCAGCGGCACTACATCCAGGGACTGCTGCTGGGCAGTGTGAAGGGCTGATTGCCGGCCACGCGTCGACGCGCCGTGCGCGTGCCGCGAGGAGGTCTTCAGCGAAGGTCCTTGCCGAGAGCTTCGCCGTGGCTGGCGATGACCCGGGCATAGAAACGCGCGCTGTCCTTGAGGGTGCGTTCCAGGGTCGCATAGTCGACGTGGACGATGCCGAAGCGCTTGGCAAAGCCCAGCGACCACTCCAGGTTGTCCAGCAACGACCACAGGTAGTAGCCGCGCACGTCGACACCGGCAGTAATGGCCGCATGCAGAGCTCGCAGGTGGCTGTGCAGGTATGCGGCCCTCAGCGGGTCGTGCACGCCATCCGGCCCGGCGCGCGGCGGATCCTCGAAGGCAGCGCCGTTCTCTGTGACATAGAGCGGGATGTCGCCATAACGCTCACGCACCCAGGCGAGCACGTCGGTAAAGCTCGGGGCATGTACTTCCCAACCGGTCTCGGTGTAGGTCGACGACGGCTGGCGCACGTTGCCCGCGCGCAGCGGCCAGACATGGTCATCGTGGCGGGTCACGCCTCGGGTGTAGTAGTTGATGCCGAGGAAATCCAGCGGCTGCCTGGCCAGGGCGAGGTCTTCGGCTGGCCAGTCCTGCCAGGCCGTGCCGAAGATCTCCGGCATTTCCGGTGGACACTGCCCGAGCATGGCGGGGTCAAGGTACTGCCGGTTCATGTAGGCGTCCGCGCGTGCCGTGGCGGCGCGGTCGATTTCGCTTTCGCTTGCCGGGACCTTCGGTTCCAGGTTCACCACCAGACCGATATGGTGGCGACCCCTGGCGCGGTAAGCCTGCACCGCGGCGCCGTGCGCGCGCATCAGGTTGCGCGCCACCCGTGCCGCTTCGAACGGGTTGCGATGGCCCGGGGCGAGGGTGCCGTGCAGGTAGCCGCCATCGGCAATCACCCAGGGCTCGTTGAGCGTTACCCACAGTGTCACGCGGTCGTCAAGTGCATCGAAACAGGTCGCTGCATATTCGGCGAACCAGTCCGCACTGTCGGTGTTCAGCCAGCCGCCCCGGTCGTCCAGCGCCTCGGGCAGGTCCCAGTGATACAGCGTCACCATCGGCTTGATGCCGGTTTCCAGCAGGGCATCGACCAGACGACGATAGAAGTCCAGCCCCTTGGCATTGACCCTGCCCGTACCCTGCGGCAGCACGCGGCCCCAGGCGATCGAAAAACGGTAGCTGGAAAGCCCCAGGTCGCGCATCAGGCGCACATCGTCGGCGACACGCGAGTAGTGATCGCAGGCGATGTCGCCGTGGTCGCCCTGGTCAGTCAGTCCGGGGGTATGTGCAAAACGATGCCAGATGCTGGGGCCGGCGCCGTCTGCCAGCGGGTGGCCCTCGATCTGGTAGGCGCTGGTGGCGCATCCCCATAGGAAGTCGGCAGGAAAGCGGAATTCCGGCATGTTCGATGAGCCCCTGGCTACGCGCCCGCCTCGATTGAAAACGATTACAACGCAGGATAGCGTAAACCTCTTGCGCGTGGCAGGCTGGACAAAAAAGAGGGGCGGGAGAGGCGTGGGAAGCGTACAGCTGGACAAGATCACCAAGGCATATACGCAGGCCGTATGCGCGGTCGAGGACATCAGTTTCCGCATCGACAGCGGTCAGCTGGTGGTGCTTCTCGGCCCATCCGGTTGTGGCAAGACCACGCTGCTGCGCATGATCGCCGGGCTGGAGAGACCCGATACCGGGCGTATCCTGATCGACGGACGTGAAGTGCAGGACCTGGATCCGCGTGATCGCGACATTGCCATGGTGTTCCAGAACTATGCGCTGTACCCGCACATGAGCGTGGCCGAGAACATGGGCTTCGGCCTGAAGCTGCGCGGCATGCCGCGGTCACAGACACAGCGGCGGGTGCGGGAGGCAGCATCGACGCTCGGACTGGGCGATCTCCTCGAACGCAGGCCGGCAGCTTTGTCGGGCGGGCAGCGGCAGCGGGTAGCCCTCGGGCGCGCGCTGGTGAGGGAACCGAAAGTGTTCCTGCTCGACGAGCCGCTGTCGAACCTCGATGCACCGCTGCGCGCCAGCATGCGCATGGAGATTGCCCGCCTGCAGCGGGCTCTGGGCGTCACCATGATCTACGTCACCCACGACCAGATCGAGGCCATGACGCTGGGGCAACGCATCGTGGTCATGAACGAGGGGCGTGTGCAGCAGATCGATACCCCGATGCAGGTCTACGAGCGTCCCGCCAATCTTTTCGTGGCCACTGCACTGGGCAGTCCGGGCATCAACCTGCTGCAGGGGCGTCTGGACCGCCAGGGGCCCACGCTGCAGCTCGACGAGGGTCTGTCCCTGCCCCTGGCTGGCCTGGACGCAGGACATGGCGCGTTGGCCTCGTTCGTCGACCGGGAGGTGGTTGTCGGTCTGCGGCCGGAGGCGCTCGCCCTGCATCGTGACATGCCGCAGGCCGCGGCATTGCCGGCGCAGCTGGAGGTGATCGAGCGGGTCGGCAATGAAGCCTTTTTGCACCTGTGCATGGGTGCACGGCACCTGGTCGCACGCGTTCCGCCGCAGGATCTGCCGGAGCCGGGTACGCAGGTGCATATCGCCTGTCGGCCATACAGCATGCATGTGTTCGATCCGGCAAGCGGTTTGCGCATCGACACAAATGCATGATGCTCAGTCGAGGCGGCAGCGTCCGTCCAGTGGCGCCTGGCGGGCCTTTTCCAGGGTGGCTGCGTCCGTTTTGGTGTCACGCATGGCGGTGGGGAAGCGGATGACCACATTGATGTTCCTGCCCTTGCGGTCACGGATGTTGGACAGGCCCCGGTACTGCAGCAATTGACGGGTGTCGCGCGCGTAGGTGACGTCGATGTGCGGCAGGGCGAAGGCGAACCAGCGATCCAGTTCCAGTCTCAAGTGCAGCACACGCGGATGCTGCGCACCGTGGACATCCTGCGGAACGATGCGGAAACGCAGGTAGCGCAGGCGGCTGGGTACCAGGAAATGCATGTGCAGGGTGTGCCCGGCAGCCAGCACATCCCAGTGCGCGCGCACGTAGGCGTCGAAACCGCCATCGATCACGGCCGTGCCGGTTGCGGGCAGGCGGGCGCTGCGGGTGTCGCTGGCGCCCGCGTTGCGTACATACACGGTGCGCTGACCGCCTTGCGTCCGGACCCCTTCCCGGTAACCCGTACGCGCATCAGTAAGGGCGAAGTCGGGCGCTTGCGGATCGCTACCATAGGCCAGGGTCTTGCGTGCGAAGGCCTTGCCGCCGGGACACAGGTACAGGACCAGCTCATGGCGGTCGTCTTGCGGGCCGTACCGGTAATGCACCTCGCGATAGAGGATCGAATCCGCACCACGGGCATGCGCCATGCCGGTGTAGCGCGTGATGACAGGCGCAGCGGTCGGTGTGGCCTGCAAGGCCAGTAGCAACAGCAACGCGACAGACATGGCGTTCTCCGGGGGCACCTGTACCGGGTATACGCAGCGCATGCCCTCGTGGATGCCATGTGCGGATGCCAGCGGACGGCCAGCGGCAGCCTGGATGCGTCACGGGCGGCGGAAAAAATAAAACCCCGGCAGCCAGGGGAGGAACTGCCGGGGTCTTGCTGGATCGGCGTCGATTGGGGGAGGGGGAGGAGGCCGATCCCTCGACGAGCCGGGCCCGGAGGCCTGGTCGTCTGCCGTCGCCATCGCGGCGATGTACTGTGTTGGACGGCATGCGACGCGAAAGGTTCCATGTTGGCCATGGCGGTTCAGCCAGCGTTTGCTTTCGCATTCCCCGGGCGGTCTGTTGCAGGCTTTGCCTGGGGATGCATGCAACGTACACCTGCTCCGATACGCGTTCCGGGAGACAATGGATGCACGCGCAATGCGCGCTTTCCTTAAGCCCGCGGTCACGCTCCTGAGGTAGCATCAGCGCAGCCTTTGATTACTTAGCCCTGTCCGGAGAAAGCCATGCTCAAGCGCGTGCTGCCGTTGTGTGTCGCCCTTCCCGTCCTGCTGTCCGCATGCAGCTGGGGGATCAAGCTCGATGCTGCGGGCCGCAAGGTACACACGGCCTGGTTGAGCGATGTTTCCTCCTGCAAGAACATGGGCAAGATCACGGTCTCGGTGATGGATCGTGTCGGTCCATTCAATCGCAACGACATCACCGTGCTCGACGAGCTGGAAGTGATGGCCCGCAACGAGGCGGCCACCATGGGTGCCGACACCGTCAAGCCTCTGGGCAAGGCGCAGGGCGGGGAGCAGACCTGGGGCGCCTACCAGTGCGGCACGCAAAAGCTTCCCCCCGCGCAGGGCGAAGGCCAGGCCCAACCTGCCGTGCCCTATTCGGGCAAGGCCAGCACTTATCCGATGAAAAGCGGCGGCTGATCGCGCGACTCAGGCGTCCAGGTCGGGAATCATCCTGCTCTGCAGGCGGGTAATGGCGTCCTTGAGCTGCAGCTTGCGTTTCTTCAGTCGTGTCAGGCGTAGCTGGTCGCACGCTGGATCTGCGGTAAGGCGCGCAATGGCATCGTCCAGATCACGATGCTCCAGACGCAAGGCTTCCAGCTGGCGGGCGATTTGCATCGGGTTGAGCGGCTGCACCATGCGGACTCGGCAGGGGAGGTATGAAGTGTACGCCCATGCAGCGGGTACAATCACGCGCATGGATGCCCAGACAGCGACCGTTCCCGTTGCCGGCCTTCGCGGCACGCGCCGCAACGAGCCCCTGTCCCGCAGGTTGCGTCGCCTCGCGGGCAAGGCCGTGGCCGACTACCACATGATTGCGGAAGGCGACCGGGTCATGGTGTGTGTGTCCGGCGGCAAGGACTCCTACACCCTGCTGGACATGCTGCTGGAACTGCAATTGCGTGCGCCGGTGCGTTTCGAGCTGGTGGCGGTGAACCTGGACCAGAAACAACCCGGCTTTCCGGCACATGTCCTGCCGGACTACCTGGAGTCCCGCGGCGTGCCTTATCACGTCATCGAGCAGGACACCTACAGCGTGGTGAAACGCGTGATACCGGAAGGCGCCACCACCTGCGGCCTGTGTTCGAGGCTGCGGCGCGGCGCGCTGTACACCTGGGCAGCGCAGCACGGGATCAGCAAGATCGCACTCGGCCACCATCGCGACGACATCGTCGAGACCTTCTTCCTGAATCTTTTCTACCAGGCCAGCCTCAAGGCCATGCCACCGAAGCTGCGCTCCGATGACGGCCGGCACGTGGTGATCCGTCCTCTGGCCTACTGCCGCGAGGCCGATATCGCCGCCTATGCCGCCGAACGGCAGTATCCGATCATCCCCTGCAACCTGTGCGGCACCCAGCAACAGCTCAAGCGCAAGCAGGTTCGACGAATGCTGCAGGCTTTCGAACGCGAGCAGCCAGGGCGTGTTGAGAACATCTTCCGCGCGCTCGGCAATGTCGCGCCCTCGCATCTGGCCGATACGACGCTCCATGACTTTGCCGCACTCGATGGACCGGGCAGGCCGGCAAGGACGGACGACGGATACATCGCATCGGCATAAGACCCATTCCGGCATGCGACCGTACAGGGCGTACAATCGCGATTCCCGTCCCCGGCAAGCACGAGTGCGCCATGTCCCTGCTCCGTAGCGTCGAACTGGCTCCGCGCGATCCCATCCTCGGCCTCAACGAGGCCTACGCGGCCGATCCGCGTCCGCACAAGGTCAACCTCGGCGTCGGGGTCTACCACGATGCCGAAGGCCGCCTGCCTCTGTTGCGTGCAGTGCGCGAAGCCGAACAGGCCATGCTGGGAGAACCGCAGCCCCACGGCTATCTGCCGATCGACGGCATGCCGGCCTACGGCAAGCTCGTGCAGGCGCTGGTGTTCGGTGCCGATGCGGAGGTTGTGGACGGACAGCGCGTGGTGACGATGCAGGCGGTGGGCGGCACCGGCGCGTTGAAGGTGGGCGCCGATTTTCTTCATCAGATCGCGCCGTCGAGCCGGGTTGCCATCAGCACGCCAAGCTGGGCCAATCATCGCGGCATCTTCGAAGGCGCCGGTTTCGAGGTCGTGAACTACCCCTATTACGACGGCAGCACGCACGGCGTGGACGCCGAAGGCATGCTGGCCGCGCTCGATGGTTTTGCCGAAGGCACGATCGTGGTGCTGCATGCCTGCTGCCACAACCCGACCGGAGTGGACCTGGACGGCGAGCAGTGGGCCCGGGTGATCGATCGCATGCGCGCGCGTGCGCTGTTGCCTTTTCTCGACATCGCCTATCAGGGGTTCGGCGACGGCATCGAGCCCGATGCCGCCGTGATCCGGCAATTTGCCGCCAGCGGCCTGCCGGTGTTCGTCGCCAGTTCCTTTTCCAAGTCGTTCTCGCTGTACGGCGAGCGCATTGGTGCGTTGTCCGTGGTCACGGCCAGCCGGGACGAAGCGACGCGGGTGCGCTCGCAGCTCAAGCGCGTGGTGCGCACCAACTACTCCAATCCACCGATCCATGGCGCGGCCCTGGTGACCCGCGTCCTGCAGTCGACAGAACTGCGGGCGCTGTGGGTGGATGAATTGACGCAGATGCGCAATCGCATCCGTGGCATGCGCAAGGAGCTGGTGACGCGGCTTGCGTCACGCGGTGTCGCAGGCGATTTCAGCTTCATCGAACGCCAACGGGGCATGTTCTCGTATTCGGGCCTGAGTGCCGGGCAGGTCGCGCGCCTGGCCGAGGATTTCGGCATCTATGCCGTCTCCTCCGGACGGATCTGCGTAGCGGCGCTGAACGAGGACAATCTCGACACCGTGGTCGACGCCATCGCGGCCGTCAGCGGATGATGGCCGGCGACCCGTCGATGCGGGTTGCCAGCCGCCATTGGGTGTCTAACGGGGCCCGGTCTCGAGCAGCGAGGCCATGACCTGCTGTGCCAGTACATCGGGCGCGGTGGCGCTGCCATCCAGGCGCAGTTCCGGGGTTTGCGGCGGTTCATAGGGCGAGCCAATGCCGGTGAAGTTCGCCAGCTTGCCGGCGCGTGCCTTGGCGTACAGCCCCTTGGGATCGCGCTGCTCGCACACGGCCAGGGGGGTGTCGACGAAGATTTCGTGGAACGCGCCCGGCTCGAACAGCTCGCGGGCCATGCGCCGTTCGCTGCGGAACGGGCTGATGAAGCTGACCAGCACGATCAGCCCGGCGTCGACCATCAGGCGGGCCACCTCGGCCACGCGGCGGATGTTCTCCACGCGATCCTCCTCGGTGAACCCCAGGTCGCGGTTGAGGCCGTGGCGCACGTTGTCCCCGTCCAGCAGGTAGGTGTGGTAACCCATGGCGTGCAGACGCTTTTCCACCAGGTTGGCCACGGTGGACTTGCCCGAGCCGGACAGCCCGGTGAACCACAGGCAGGCCGGTTGCTGGCCCTTGATGCGTGCGCGCGCCTCGCGGTTCACGTCCAGGTGCTGCCAGTGGATGTTGTCGGCGCGGCGCAGCGCGAAGTCCAGCGTACCGGCGGCCACAGTGGCGTTGGACTGGCGGTCGATCAGGATGAAACCGCCCAGCTCGCGGCAGTCGGCGTAGGCCTCGAAGGCGATGGCGTGGTCGAGGCCGAGGTTGGCCATGCCCACCTCGTTCAGCTCCAGGCGCTTGGCGGCCAGTTCCTCCTGCGTGTTGACGTCGACCCGGTGCTTGATCTCGGTGACCTGCGCGCTGACCGTGCGGGTGCCGATCTTCAGCCAGTAGCGACGCCCCGGCAGCAGTGCGTGCGCGTCCATCCACAGCAGATGTGCGGCGAACTGGTCGGCCACCTGCGGTGGTGATGCGGTGGCGGCAAGGATGTCGCCACGGCTGATGTCGCGCTCGTCGGTCAGGGTCAAGGTGACTGCCTGGCCGCAACGTGCCTCGTCGAGATCGCCATCGGCGGTGACGATGCGTGCGATACGCGAGCGTGCGCCGCCGGGCAGCACCATCACCTCGTCGCCGGGGTGGATCGCGCCAGCCGCCACCAGGCCGGCATAGCCGCGGAAGTTCTGGTCCGGGCGGCACACCCACTGCACCGGCATGCGGAAGCCCAACGCGCTGTCCCGGCGCTGGATCTCGACCGACTCCAGGTGTTCAAGCAGGCTCGGTCCCCGGTACCAGTCCATCGCCTGCGACCGCGCGCTGACGTTTTCGCCGGTCAGTGCCGAGACCGGAATCGCGGTTACCTGGGTGATGCCCAGCTGGTCGGCCAGGGTGCGGTAGCCGGCCTCGATCGCGTCGAACACCTCGGCGTCGTAGTCGACCAGGTCCATCTTGTTCACCGCCAGCAGCACATGGCGGATGCCCAGCAGCGCGCAGATGTAACTGTGCCGACGGGTCTGCGTCAGCAGGCCCTTGCGCGCGTCGACCAGCACCACCGCCAGTTCGGCGGTCGAGGCGCCGGTGGCCATGTTGCGGGTGTACTGCTCGTGTCCGGGGCAGTCGGCGACGATGAACTTGCGCTTGTCGGTGCCGAAGAAACGGTAGGCCACGTCGATGGTGATGCCCTGCTCGCGTTCGGCGGCCAGGCCATCGACCAGCAGCGCGAAGTCCAGCTCGCCGTTCTGCGTGCCGTGGCGCTGGCTGTCGCCCTCCAGCGCGGCCAGCTGGTCGTCGAACAGCAGCCTGGTGTCGTACAGCAGGCGCCCGAGCAGGGTGCTCTTGCCGTCATCCACGCTGCCGCAGGTGATCAGGCGCAGCAGGCTCTTGGATTCATGCTGCGCGAGGTAGGCGTCGATGGCGGCGGTGGCGGTATCGGTGGCCATCAGAAGTAGCCCTCCTGCTTCTTCTGTTCCATCGAGGCGCCGGCGTCCCTGTCGATCACCCGGCCCTGGCGTTCGGAGGTGGTCGCCACCAGCATTTCGGCGATCACCTTCGGCAGGGTGTCGGCGTCGGACTCGATGGCGCCGGTCAGCGGGTAGCAGCCCAGGGTGCGAAAGCGCACCGAGCGCATCTGCGGCTGCTCGCCGGGTTGCAGTGGCATGCGCTCGTCGTCGACCATGATCAGCGTGCCGTCACGCTCGACCACCGGGCGCTCGGCGGCCAGGTACAGCGAGGGCACCTCGATGTTCTCACGGTAGATGTAGAGCCAGATGTCCAGCTCGGTCCAGTTGGAAAGCGGGAACACGCGCACGCTTTCGCCCTTGCGGATGCGCGCGTTGTACAGGTTCCACAGTTCCGGGCGCTGGTTCTTCGGGTCCCAGCGGTGCTGCGCGTTGCGAAACGAGAACACGCGCTCCTTGGCGCGCGATTTTTCCTCGTCGCGCCGCGCGCCGCCGATCGCGGCGTCGAACTGATATTTGTCCAGCGCCTGCTTCAGCGCCTGGGTCTTCATGATGTCGGTGTGCACTGCCGAGCCGTGCGTGAATGGGCCCACGCCCTGGGCCACGCCTTCCTGGTTGATGTGCACGATCAGCCTGCAGCCGGTTTCACGGGCGCGGCGATCGCGGAAGGCGATCATCTCGCGGAACTTCCAGGTGGTGTCCACGTGCATCAGCGGGATCGGCGGTGGCGCGGGGTGGAAGGCCTTCTGCAGAAGGTGCAGCAGCACCGAGGAATCCTTGCCCACCGAATACAGCATCACCGGGTTGGCGAACTCGGCCGCTACCTCGCGCAGGATGTGGATGCTTTCGGCTTCCAGGCGGTCCAGGTGCGATGCCCGGGCAAACGTGTCGGTCTTGCCCATCAATAGGTACCTTGTGTCCAGGTTTTGCAGTGTAGCGACGATGCACGCACACGCCCACCCGCCGTGCACTCATAGGGTCCGCACCATCGGTGCATAAGGGTGTACGACGGGCATCGTCGACAGTCGCGTCTTCCGGCGCTCCCATAGTCACACCGGGGGCCTGCCAATGCGATGGGGGCTGACCGCAAAATCCACCGCACTTCCCGGCCTCGCTAGGCAAACGGCCATACGTGCGGAATGACCCACAGCACCACCGTGCCCACCAGCAATGACAACGGGGTGCCCACGCGCACGTAATCGATGAAGCGGTAGCCGCCGGGGCCGTACACCATCAGGTTGGTCTGGTAGCCCAGTGGCGTGATGAAGGCCGCCGAGGAGGCCACCATGATGGTCATCACGAAGGGCATCGGCGCGACACCGAGCTGGCTCGATGCGGCCATGCCGATGGGGAACATAAGCACGGCAGCGGCGTTGTTGGTCAACACTTCGGTGAACACCACGGTGCAGGCATAGAGCAGGATCAGCGTGCGCATGGGGTCGCCGCCGGCACCGTGCATCAGGGCGTCGGCCACGACCGCTGCAACCCCCGTGGTCTCGAGCGCCTTGCCGATGGCAAAGGCACAGGCGATCACCACGATCAACGGCCAGTCCACGGCATGGCGTGCGTCGCGCAGGGGCAGGCAACCGGTGACCAGCATGGCCAGCGCCGCGATCAGCGCGGAGACGAAGATGTTCACGCCGAGCAGGGTGTTGGCGGCAATCATGCCGGCCAGGATGGCCAGTGAAAGCAGTGCCCTTCCGCGTTGCACCGGCAGCGGATCGTCGAGCAGGTTGACCATGGAAAATTCGTGCGAATGTGCATGGCGCGCCATGAAATCCGGGGTCGTCTCCAGCAGCAGGGTGTCACCGGGATGCAGCACCACGTTCCCTGGCTTTTCCGCCAGCTGCCGGCCTCGCCGGTTCACGGCCACCACCACGGCGTCGTAGCGGTGCCGGAAATGTCCCTCGCGCAGGGTGCGACCGACCATCGGCGACAGCCGCGAAAGCACGGCTTCGACGAAGTGGCGCCCCTGCACCCCGCCGATCTTGAATACTTCGTCCTCGGCATGGCGCAGACCTGCGAGCTGGCGTATCGCGCGCAATCCATCGGCCACCCCGATGAACACCAGCCGGTCACCGTCGCGCAGGCGGGTGTCGCTGTTCAGCGCGGGCAGCAGGTGTCCTTCGCGCTGGATTTCGGCGAGGAACAGGCCGCGCTGGTGGAACAGGCCCGCGTCCCCCAGGCGTTGTCCGGACAGCGGTCCTGCCGGTTCGACGACCATCTCCAGCACGTACTCACGGGTGTCGCGCGCCTGTTCGACCGCGCCGCGCCGGTCCGGCAGCAGTACGCGGCCCACCGTCAGCAGGTACAGCATGCCGGCCAGGGCAGCCGGAATGCCGACCCAGGCCGGGTCGAACATCTTCAGGGGAGGAAGGTTCGGGTAGGCCTGCGCGAGGCCGTCGATGATGAGGTTGGTGCTGGTCCCGATCAGGCTGCACAGGCCACCCAGGATGGTGGCGTAGCTCAGTGGCAGCAGCAGACGCGAGACCGGCACGCCGCTTTTGCGCGACCAGTCCTCCACGGCCGAGGTCAGCATGGCCACCACCGGCGTGTTGTTGACGAAGGCACTGAGGGTGGAGGACACGCCTACCAGCCGGGCCTGGGCAAGAAACGCGCCACGCGGCCGGCCCAGCACCCAGGCGCCGATCCAGCGGATGGCCCCGGTCGCGCGCAATGCAGCGGCAACGATGAATAGCACTGCCACCGTCAATACCGCGGTGTTGGAGAATCCGGCCAGCGCCTGCACCGGAGTCAGCACGCCGGTCAGCAGCAGCACGGCCACCGCGGCCATCAGCACGAATTCCGGGCCAAAGCGTTCCCACAGCAAAAGTGCCATGGTGCTCACGATCACCGCAATGGTGATCCAGGCGTCCAGACCCAGTGCACTCACGGTTTCACCCCCGTCGATCCGGTCAAGCCGGCCTTCCGTCGTCAGGGTGGATCACCCTGCCACAGGACATGTTCAGATTGCATGAGGGCAGCCCTGTCCGCGTCCCTGCGGGCGTGCCGGCTGCCGCAACTGCGGCACACCGTGCATCGCATCCCCTGCCCGTTTCCCGCCCATCGCGGTTGCCCGCACGGACAGGGTCTACCCGCGTGCGCAGGCCTACAGTCTGTAACCGCGATGGATGGCCACGATGCCGCCGCTCAGGTTGCGGACCTGAACCTCGCCGAAGCCGGCCTGGTGCATCATCTGCTTGAGGGTCAGCTGGTCCGGATGCTTGCGGATCGATTCGGCCAGGTAGCGGTAGCTGTCGGCATCGCCGGCGATCAGGCGGCCCAGGCGCGGCAGCACCTGAAAGGAATGGAAATCGTAGAGCTTGCCGAGGTGGCGGTCGCGCACCGTGGAAAATTCCAGCACCAGCACGCGGCCACCGGGTCTGAGCACCCGATGCATGTCGGCCAGGGCCTTGTCCTTGTCGGTGACATTGCGCAGGCCGAAGGCGATGGTCACGGCGTCGAAGCTGGCATCGGGGAACGGCAGCATCTCTGCATTCAGTTGCGCCCAGCGCAGGTTCCCGACCAGGCCGCGGTCGGTCAGCCGGTCACGGCCGACATCCAGCATGGCGGCATTGATGTCGCCGACCACGATCTCGCCTTCCTCGCCGACCACCGGGTGCAGCAGGGCGGCGATATCGCCGGTGCCGCCGGCCAGGTCCAGCACCCTGTCGCCCGCACGAATGCCACTGGAGGCGACAAAATGCCGCTTCCACAGCCGATGCAGGCCAAACGACATCAGGTCGTTCATCAGGTCGTATTTGCCGGCGACGGAGGTAAAGACCTGGCCGACCAGTTTCTGCTTCTCCCTGAGCGGGACATCACGGAAGCCGAAGTGGGTGGTGGGCTGCTCGTTCATCCGGGGAATGCTACACCACGAAGGGCTTGACCACCCCTTGTAGCAACGGAGGGCGCGATGGGTCCTGGGTTACAGTCCCAGCGAAGAGGGTACGGTCACGGGCTGGCCGCCCTGCTTGTACACGTTGCCGGCCTTCATCACGAAATCCACGTGCTGCAGCCGCGTGATGTCGGCCAGCGGGTTGCCTTTCACGGCGATCAGGTCGGCAAACTTGCCGGGCGTGACTGAGCCGATGTCCTTGTCGTGCTTGAGCAGCTCCGCGGCGTGCATGGTGGCGGCCTGGATCACGAACATCGCCGGCATGCCGGCCTGCGTCATGTAGACGAATTCGCGCGCGTTCTCGCCGTGCGGATAGACGCCGGCGTCGGTGCCGAAGGCGATCTTCACCCCCGCCTTGTAGGCGCGACCGGCGGTGGCCATGATCATCGGCCCGACCTCCATCGCCTTGCGCGCCACCTGGGGCGGGTACCAGCCTTCCCTGGCTTTCTGCATCACGAACTGGCCGGCGATGATGGTGGGCACGTACCAGGTGCCGTGCTGCTTCATCAGCTTCATGTCCCTGGCGTCCATGAAGGTGCCGTGTTCGATCGAGTCGACCCCGCCGATCACCGCGCGGCGGATCGCCTCGGCACCGTGCGCGTGCGCGGCCACGGTGAAGCCATAGTCATGCGCGGCGGCCACCACGGCCCTGATCTCGGGAATGGTCATCTGCGGGTTTCCGGAGCTGGAGCTTTCGTCCAGCACGCCGCCCGAGGGCATGATCTTGACCAGGTCGGCGCCGTCCTTGTAGTGCTGGCGCACCGCCTTCCACGCTTCGGCGGGCGAGTTGATGATGCCGTCCCTGGGGCCGGGGTCGCCCTGAATGTCCCAGCGGTAGCCGTCGGTGGAGTCGGCATGACCGCCGGTGGTGCCGATGACGCGGCCGGCGGTGAAGATGCGCGGACCGACCACCTGACCCGCATTGACCGCGTTGCGAAGCGCGATCGACTCGTTGTGCATGTCGCCGACGTTGCGCACGGTGGTGAAGCCGGCCATCAGGGTGCGGCGTGCGTATACGGTGCTGCGGATAGCGTAATCGGCCGGGTTGAGGCGGAATTTTTCTGAATACGTCGAGCGGCTCATCTGCATCGTCAGGTGCGTGTGCGAGTCGATCAGGCCCGGCAGGCAGGTGGCGTCGCGCAGGTCCACCACGCGGGCGCCAGCGGGCGCCACGGCACCGGGTTCGAGCGACTGGAAGCGGCCCCCCGAGACGACCACGGTGGTGGTGCCGCGGAGCTTGCCGGCGACCACGTCGACCAGATGGCCGCACTGTACGGCGACGGTACCCGCAGCAGCGGAACGCGCGACGGGCGGCACGATGCATGCCCCGATGAGCGCGGCGATGACCGCGAATCGTATCCCCTTCATGTCCGGTCCTCCCTCCGGTGGCGAGCTCCGATAATGGCGTGCCGAGAGGGTGGCATCAAGCCGGTCAGGCGTCTTCGGCGGGCGGCGGCTCCGGCGCGGGGAGGGGGGAGGCGCCTTCCTCCTCGGCGACCGGGGTGATCTTCAGGATCGAATGGCGCACGTCGCGGCTGAGCACCATGCGAGCGTCGCGCACCAGGTCGCCGAGGCTGGGGTCGAAGTCGAGCTTGCCGTCTGCGTCGGTCCACAGCAGTTTCAGTTCGCGCAGTTTCTGGATGAAGCCGCGGAACAGGGACTTGTCGAAGAATTCCGGCGCGGTCATTTCCTGCAGCAGTCCCAGGCGTTGAGCGGTGAGAATGCAGGCCTTCTCCAGTTCACCGGCAGTCATGCTGCGCGGACCGTTCTTGACCAGCGCGGCCACGGCGATGAAATACCGCTCGAAGGCCTGCATCAGGCTGCGTGCGATGACGCGCAGCTGGAAGGCACTGTCGTCCCCGCCACGACCGCGGCGCAGCACCCGGCCGCCGGCGCTCGATTCGAGCAGGCCGCGGTCGAGGAAGAAATCCAGGGTGGCCTGCAGCTGGTCGCGGAAGCCCTGCGTATCCCAGCGCAGGAACAGTTCGTCGCGCAGGAAGGGGTAGATGATTTCCCCCAGGCGCAGCACCGAGGCGCGGCTCATGCGCTTCTTGTTGGTGAAACAGGTGGCGACCCAGGCCGCGCAGGCCACCAGGTGCAGGACATTGTTGCGGAAATAGCTCAGCAACACGGCTTTTTCGTCGTCCACCGAAAGCACGTCGCCAAGCGGATGCTTGATACGCTGGATCCAGCCCATGTTCTCGCCATAGGCAATGATCTGCGCGGGACTCGATCCGGTAACGGTGACCCGGTCGGCATACGGCAGGGTGCTCAGCAGCGAGCAGGTCAGTTCCAGCTGGGCCAGCAGGTCGGACTCGGCCATCGCATGCTTGGGCGTGGCCAGCAGGGTCAGCGCCAGCAGGTTGACCGGATTGACGTCGGCACTGGCATTGATCTCGACCTGGATGCGATCGGCCAGGGCGTCGACCACGCCAGCCAGCCATTCCGGCTTGGCCTCGGGGTCGAGTGCGGCATCGCGCCAGTCCACGCCGGAGGCGTCGAGCATCGGGGTCAGCTCGATCGGTTCGCCGAAACTGAGAGCGACGTGCCCGTAGTGTTCGCGCAGCACCTGCCGGGCGCCGCGCAGCAGCCCCAGCCATGACTCCTTCTGCTTGGGCTTGCCGGAAAGTTCGCCAATGTAGGACTTGCCCTCCATCAGTTTCTCGTAACCGATATAGACCGGCTGGAACAGTACCGGGCGACGAGGCGCGCGCAGGAACGCACGCACGGTCATCGACAGCATGCCAGCACGTGGCGCCAGCAGGCGGCCTGTGCGCGAGCGTCCACCCTCGATGAAGTATTCGATCGGCACGCCGCGGTCGACCAGTTGCGCCAGGTATTCCTTGAACAGGGTGGAATACAGCGCATTGCCGCGAAAGCTGCGACGCAGGAAGAAGGCGCCGCCGCGGCGCAGGAAACTGCCCAGCACCGGCAGATTCAGGTTGGCGCCGGCCGCGATGTGCGGCACGACCACCCCGGAGACATGCAACTGGTAGCTCATCAGCAGGTAATCGGCGTGACTGCGATGGCTGGGCACGTAGACCACCTCGTGCCCGGGTGCGATGGCCCGGACCTTGTCGAAATGGTGCATGGCGATGCCATCGTAGAGCTTGTTCCAGAACCAGGAAAGCGCGATGGAGGCCGAACGCACCACCGGGTGTGAGTAGTCGGCTGCGATCTCCCGGGCCATGGCGTAGGCGCGCTTGCGTACCTTGCTCCGGGGCAGTTTTTCGCGTGCCGCCGTGGCGGCGATGGCCTCGCGCACCGGTTCGGCATTGAGCACGCTGTCGAGCACCGTGCGGCGGTGTGAAAGATCCGGTCCGATGACCGAGGCGCGGATGCGGCGGAAATGCATGCGCAGTACACGGGCGATCTTGCGCGTCAGGCGAGCCATCGGCATGCCGCCGCGGGGATTTCCGGCTTCTTCCAGTGCTTGCCGCAGACTGACCGGTTCAGCGAAGTGCACGACCGTGTCGCGGCCGTTGAGCAGCAGTGCCAGCAGTCGGCGGAAGCGACCGACCACGACCCAGTTTTCCGAGAACAGCACGCGGAACCAGCCGCTTTCGCGGGCCGGGGCGCGGCCGACGTAGATCGAGACCGGGACCAGCTGGATGTCCGTGTCGTGGCTGCGGGCAAGGGCTTCGAGCAGGTCGCGCAGGACGGCGTAGCGGTTCCCGCGGCGCCGCAGGCCGGGACGGCGGCCAAGCGCGAACATGGCGCGACGGCGCCGCAGGGGCAGGCCTTCCAGGTTCCGTCCGGGATCGGGCAGGCCCGCCTCGCGGCAGGCACGGTCCAGGATCAGGGCATCGGAGTGCCCGTGGCGCTCGATCACGTAGCACACCGGCAGGTCGGGCTTGAGCAAGGCGGCCGGCTCGGCCGGCTCGCGCTTGATTCGCACCCACGGGTCGAGCAGCAGCGCCATCAGCGAGCGCCGCCTGCGCGCTGTCGCACGGCGACGCGCGACGCCGGACCGGGTATCGGGGATGTTCATGCCCGATAGTGTACTGGCATCAGGCGTCCGTCCGGCGCCGCGGTCAGCCCCGATGGGCGACGGGCGGCCTGGGCGCGGATACCGGCGGCGCAGGCTTGCCGGCTGCTGCCGCAGCGCTGACCGCAGGAGCGGGAGCGGCGCGCTGCAGGGCCTTGCGCCAGTGGTCGAGCAGGTCCTTGTCGTACCAGTGGTTGTCGATACGGATCATGTCGACCGTCAGATGCTGCGGCTTGCCCAACAGGGTGTAGTCGACCCGCACCGTGGCCGTGTGCGCATCGCTTTGCAGCGTGCGCGCGGTGACCGAATCGAGGGTCTGGTCGAGGGACAGGCCGTAGACGTCCAGTGCCTGTTTGAGTCCGGACCACACGACGGCGTACTTGCGCATGGCCTGGGCATAGTCCAGGGCGGCGACCTGGTCGAGGGTCCCGAGGTCCAGCTTGCGCGCCGTGGCGGTGACCACGCCGACCACGCGCCGGATACGATCCTGGTCCGTCCAGTCGGTCTTCTGCGCCCAGCTGCCGACGGCTTCGAGCACGTCCCCGGCCTGCTGCTTCTGGTCCGGGGAGAGCTGGTCAGCCTGGCTGATCCGCGTACTCAGCATCAGTTGCCCCATGCCGATCATCAACGGCAGGCGAGCGCGGGTCTGCGGGTCCATCTGCCGCAGTTTAGCTTGGATCCGTGACCAGATGCGCTGATTGGCATCCGGGGCGGTCAGCTCGGCCATGGCGCGTGCGAAACGGGCACGGTCCCGGGCGCTGGCCTGGCCCAGGCGCGCATGCCGGGCGGTCCAAAACGCACGCATGCGCCGGTATTCGGCGGGCGGCAGGAGCTGTTGCAACAGGGCGTCGAACTGCCCCTTCTGCAGCAGGTGGATACTGCTCAGGACGCTTTTCGCGGGGGTGGCGCTGGCATGCCCGGACGCCGCGCCGTCATGGTTCTGACCGCAGGCGGCCAGCAGGGCAAGGGCAAGCAGCGGGGCCAGCCAACGGTATCGAATCAAGGCCATGCAGGCATGCTCCGTGGGAATGTGCAGGCCAGCCTGGACCCCGCCCCCGGCCGCGGCAAGTGAAAAAGGGCATGGGGACTTCCGGCACACCATGGCTGGTGCCTGCCAGTCATTTATCCAAGCCTGGACAATATGCCCATATTTCCATGGTTTTCCTCAATGTGTGTGCAAGGCGTCGATCTTGGCCTTGCGCCGCACGCGGACAGGCTGTTCCCAGACGTTGTGGAACAGGGCCGGCTCCCACGAGCCGTACATGGGATTGGGCAGCACGAACCAGCGCTCGCCGATCCAGCCCAGGTACGGTTCGATGGCCTTGCGACGCCCGGCAGGGGTGTTGTCGAGCACGGTGAGGAAATCGCCGAGCTGGTCGCCGAACTGCATCAATACGCGGTAGTGGCGCCCTATCAGCTCGCGTCGGCAGGTTTTCTGCGAGCCGATCAGCTCGCAGCCCTTGACGAAGGTGCCCAGGCCGAGGAAGGCATCCTTGCTCACCGGGAAGCCCAGCTTGCGCAGGTTGTCGAGCGTGGCCTGGCCGAGGTCCTTCGAGCGGTTGGTGATGTAGAACACCTTGATGCCGTGGCGCGCGGCAAATTGCGTGAAGGCAAGCGCGCCGGGCAGGGCCCTGGCCTTTTCCTCGCGTGCCCAGGCGGCAAAACTGGCCTCGTTGTAGTGGGCCCCCTGGCGAATCAGGCGTGCCTCGTAGGGCGAATTGTCGAGCACCGTCTCGTCCACATCGAGAATCACTGCGGGCTTGAGCTTGCGCACCGGGCCGGAACGCTCGTCATGCGGCAGCGCATCCCAGTTGCGGTCGCGCAGGGCCTGCAGCAGGCGGTCGCGGGCATCGCGGTAGATCTGGAGGTACACCAGGTCGTGTTCGACCGAGAGCTGCGACCACACCGTGGCCTGCAGCAGGTCGTCGGGTCCGGGCCCGCGGTGAACGGCGGCAGGCTTCGGCAAGGCTGCAGCGTGCGGCACCGCGTGCACGGCGGGTGCGGGGCCAGGTGGTGCAGGCTTCGGTGACGGGGCGGCGCAGCCTGCCAGCAACAGCATGGCGAGCAGGGTAGTGACGTAATTCATGGTCTCTCCGTCAGGGTCGGTCGCATCGAACAGCCAAGTGTCCGGGCAGTGTACGACAGGCGCATGACACTGCCCGCAGGCACAGCGGCGACTCCTGGGCTGACTGGAGCTGAACACCCGGGGCTGGCCATGCGCGCCTGCGGCTGACAGACTTCCCGTCCGCTGCAGGAACCAGGCCATGATCGACAATGTCTTGTCACGACGCCACGTCCTGCTGGCCAGTTACGTGCTGGCCGGCGTCACGCTGCTGGGTGTGCTGTACCTGCACCTGCTGGCGGCCTTGCTGGCCGGGCTGCTGGTGTACGAGCTGATCGTGATTGCGACCGGGCTGTTGCAGCGGCGCTGGATCGGCGATCTGGCACGGGCGCGCTGGGTGGTGGTGGGCGTGCTGGCCGTGCTGCTGGTCGGGTTGCTGGCCCTGGCGGTGCTCGGCGCGTTATCGGTCCTGCATGCCGAACTGGGCAATCCGCGCGATTTCTGGAGCCAGCAGATGATGCCGCTGGTGGACAAGGCGCGCCAGCAGTTGCCGGCGTGGATCGTCGATCACCTCCCGGACAGCGTCGACGACCTGCGCGCCAGCACACTGAGCTGGTTGCAGGCGCATGCCGGCACCCTGCAACTGGCAGGCAAGGAAGCTGCGCGCCTGCTGGTGCACATCCTCATCGGCCTGGTGCTGGGCGCGATCGTCGCCATGAGTCATGTGCAGATGCACGGTGAACGCAGGCCACTGGCGCAGGCCCTTGCCGAGCGTGCCGACCGGCTTGCCGTGGCTTTCCACGACATCGTCTTCGCACAGGTGAAAATTTCACTGGTGAACACGGCATTCACGGCTGTCTTCCTGCTTGGGGCGCTGCCGTTGTTCGGCATCCACCTGCCGCTGGCCAAGACCCTGGTGCTGGTGACCTTCATCGCCGGCCTGCTGCCGGTGATCGGCAACCTCGTTTCCAACACCGTGATCACCATCGCGGCGCTTTCGGTGTCCCTGGGCACGGGCATTGCCGCGCTGGCGTTCCTGATTGGCATCCACAAGCTGGAATATTTTCTCAATGCACACATCGTCGGCACCCGCATACGCGCCCGTGCCTGGGAGCTGCTGGTGGCGATGCTGGTCATGGAAGCGGCCTTCGGACTGGCAGGGGTAATTGCGGCACCGATCTACTACGCCTACCTCAAGAGCGAACTCAAGCGCGCCGGGCTGGTCTGAGGCCATTGCCGCTGCCGCCGGGGCATCGCCGGTTCGGACGGTCCGCCTGGCAGGCGCGCTACCATGCAGGCGATGCCGTGCGTGGCCTGCCCGTGCACGGGCTTCCCCTGCATCCACGATCCCGAATACTCGCCGGTTTACACCATGACAAGCCCTCTGCCCGTCGATCGACCCCTGTGGAAGCGCCTGCTCCTGCGGCGCCTGAAGATCCTGCTCGGCCTGGCGCTGGTGGTCGGCGTGTTCGGTGGCGGCACCTACCTGCTGGCGCCGCAATGGCTGATGGCCGCGCACACCTGGTACCAGGCCGAAAAAGCCGGCCTGTCCACGCACCACGTGCAGGTTGGCCACACCGACTGGACCTATTACGAAGGTGGTGAAGGGCCCACCATCGTGCTGTTGCACGGTTATGCCGCCGACCGCAACGTATGGCTGCAGACCGCGCCGATGCTGACGCGGCATTTTCGCCTGATCATTCCCGACCTGCCCGGCTGGGGCGAATCCACGCGCCAGAAGGACGCCAATTACGACATCAGTCATCAGGCCGTGCGCCTGGCAGGGTTCGTGCGCGCGCTCGGGCTCGGTCCGTTCGTGCTGGTCGGGCATTCGATGGGCGGCGCCATCGCCGGGACCTATGCCAGCGAACACCCGGCGAAGGTGCGTGCACTGGTGCTGATGGACAGCTTCGGCCTGAGCTTTGTCGAGAACCGGCTGGCGCGCGAGGCGCTGGCCGGTCGCAATCCGTTGGCCTACCACGACCGTGCCGGATTCGACCGCATGCTGCACGAGGTGTTCGACAAGCCGCCGCAGATCCCCTCGCGATTCATCGACGTGATGATCGCGCGTCACAACGCCAACGCCGCCTTCCTGCAGAAGGTCTTTCGCGAGCTGATGCAGCCGGACCAGTACACGATCCTCGACAAGCGGCTGGCAAAACTGACCATGCCGGTGCTGGGCCTGTGGTGCCGAGACGACAAGGTGATCGATCTGTCCGCGCTCAATACACTGCGCGACGGCCTGACCCATTCGTCCAGCATCAATGCCAGCGTGCTCAATGATTGCGGGCATGTGCCGGAAATGGAAAAACCGCGCGAAACGGCGCAGGTCATCGCCGGATTCGCGATTGCGCATTAGGGATGTTCCGATCAAGCCAGCGGGTTGGCAGGGCGGTTTGATGGTTCGCAGGGTGGCCAGTGTGGCCGATGCATGCGGACCGGTCCCGAGCCGCTATCATGAGCGCCCCGCCGAGCAACGATCTGGACCTGCATGTTTTTTCGCAATCTCACCCTGTTCCGTTTTTCCACGTCCGTTGCCCCATCCCTGGATGATCCGGAGTCCGCACTCGCTGCGCATCGGCTGCGGCCGTGCGGCGCGATGGAGATGGCCACGCACGGATTCGTGCCGCCGCTGGGCCCGGATGCCGAGGCTCTGACGCACGCTGTCGGCGCCAGTCTCCTGCTCACGGTGGGTAGCGAGGACAAGCTGTTGCCGGCTTCCGTGGTCAACGAGGAGCTCTCGCGCAAGGTGCGCAAGCTGGCCGAGGCGGAAGGCCGCCGGGTCGGCGGTCGCGAACGCAAGCGTCTCAAGCAGGAAACCCTGGACGAGTTGCTGCCGCGTGCCTTCTCGCGACCCTCGCGCCTGCAGGTCTGGTTGCAGCGCAAGCAGGGTTGGGCGGTTTTCGACACCTCCAGTCGCAAGGCCGCCGAACAGGCCCTGGGCAGTGTGCGCGAGGCCCTGGGCAGTTTTCCGGCCGTGCCCCTGACGCCGGAGCGCTCGCCGCGCCAGATCATGACCGACTGGCTGACCGGGGGCGAGCTTCCCGCCGGACTGGCGTTGGCCGACGAATGCGAACTGCGCGATCCGGTCAACGCCGGTGGCGCCGTGGTGCGGTGCCGGCACCAGGATCTTGATTCGGACGAGATCCGGGAGCATCTTCGCGGCGGCAAGCAGGTGTTCCAGCTGGGCTTGAGTTTCGAGGAACGCATCGGCTTCGTGCTTGGCGAGGATCTGGTCGTGCGCAAGCTGAAATTCTTCGATGTGGTCACCGACGACCTCGAGCACACCCAGGCCGATTCGGTCGCCGCGGAGATGGATGCCCGGTTCGCCCTGATGACGCTGGAACTGGAGCGCCTGCTCGACAAGCTCGACACCTGGTTTGGCCTGCCCCGTCCTGCCGACGGGCATTGAAGCGAGGGATTGGCAAGAGCGATGGCACATGAACGCAGCTCCGGTTCCTGGCTGGAGTTCTCCACCCCGCGCGGCGCGCGCATCCGCATCCTCGGTGGCGCCCACCCGCGTTCCACGCGCCTGCGCCTGACCGTATCGGCCGGCGGTGCGCGCATCAGTTATCCACACGGCACCCACCCGGCCCGCGTGTCCGCCTTCCTGCGTGAAAACGCCGACTGGCTCGAGCGCGAACTTGAACGCCTCCGCCTGAGCCGCAGGGGACGGCCAGCGATTGCGGTCGGGCGCGAGACGGTCATGCTGTTGCGCGGGGAGGAAGTCCCCCTGACCTGGACGCAGGCGCCCTACCCGCGCGTGCTGCGCGACAATGACGCCGTGGTGCTGGCGCTGCCACGCCTGACACCGCGGTTCCTGCCCGTGGCGAGGGGGCTGCTGGCCGGATACCTGGAAGAGCGCATGCGCCGCGACGTGGCCCGGGGCCTGGCGCAGATGGTGCCGCAGCTGGGCCTGGCGCCGACCGGATTGCGCATCCGTCCGATGCAGAGCCAGTGGGGCAGCCTGGATACGCGTGATCGCATCAATCTCGACCTTTCCCTGGCCCTCGCGCCGGCGGCGGCCCTGCGCTACGTGCTGGCACACGAGATGGCGCACCTGAAGGTCCGCGACCATTCGGCGCGCTTCTGGAAGCGTGTCGGGGAACTGGATCCTGCCTGGGAATCCCAGCGCACCTGGCTGCGCGAGGAAGGGGCTGTTCTGAAGATGGAACTGGAACGCCTGGTCGCCGATATCGCCGACTGACGCAGATTGCCGCCACCGGCCATCGTCCAGGCCCGTGAGGCTGCGCAGCGATGCGCTACCCTGCCATCGTGCGCCCGACAGACGATACCAGGACGATGCGCGTTGCCACGCCCCCTGCAGGGCGCCATGCCCGGAAGTATCGGCAGCGTGTCATCGCGGTTGCCCTGCTGGCGCTACCGGCGCTGGACGCAACAGCCGCTTCGCCACCGCCCCGCCAGCCGGCATCGGCGGCCTGTGTGCCGACCCTGCCGGTGCAGGTGGTCACGGCGCGAACCGCGGTGCCGCGGCCTTTCGATCTGCCGGCCATGCTGGACGTGATCGATCTTTCCGAAGCCGGCCGTGACACACCCGGCATCGGGCCGGGTCCGGCCCTGCGCGGCGTGCCGGGCGTGCTGGTGGGCGAGGGGCAGGACCTCGCCCGTGGCGCGTCCGTCTCCATCCGTGGTTTTGGCGCCCGCGCCGCATTCGGCATCCGTGGGGTGCGCCTGGTGGTCGACGGCATCCCGGCGACCAGCCCGGACGGCCAGGGACAGCTTTCGCATGCGGTATTCGGTACGGCCGGACGCATCGAGATCCTGCGCGGTCCGTTCACGGCCCTGTATGCCCATGCGACCGGTGGGCTGATCCGCATCAGCACCGCCGAGGGCCAGGCGCCGGCAAGCAGTCACGTGACGTTCGGTGTCGGCAGTTACGGCCTTGCCCATGCGGCATGGGGCGCCAGCGGTCGCAAGGGACCGCTGGCCTTTCGCGTCGGGATCGATCGCACCCGCACCGGCGGCGAACGCAGGCATGCCAGCGCCGAGCAGGGCAATGGGCTGCTGCGCCTGGACTGGCAGCGCAGCCGCCGCCAGCGTCTGACTCTGGTGGTGAACCGTTTCGACCAGCCGCGGGCACAGGATCCGCAGGGGCTGACCCGCGCCCAGTTCGATGCCGACCCGCAGCAGGCCGCGCCCTCGGCGCTGACCTACGACACCCGCAAGCGCGTGCGCCAGACCCAGGCCGGGTTGACCCTCCACCAGCAGATCGGCAGCGCACAGACCTTGCGGGCGAGCATGTATGCAGGTCGGCGCCGGGTACGGCAATTCCTGTCGGTGCCGCTATTCGTGCAGGCCAGGCCGGGAAGTTCCGGTGGCGTGATCGATCTCGACGGACCGGACCACGGCATCGATCTGCGCTGGCAATGGCGTGGTCACGCCGACGCGTTGCCCTGGGCTGCGACCGTCGGCTACGGCGACCAGTGGCGCGATGTGCACCGGCGCGGTTACGACAATTTCATTGGCCCCTTCCTGGGTGTACAGGGAGTCCTGCGGCGCGACGAGCATGACATCGCCCGTTCGCAGGGGCTGTTCGCCCTGCTCACGTTCGATATTGCGCCGCGCTGGAGCATCAGTGCCGGCGCGCGGCGCAGCCGGGTGATGGTGCGCGTGCGTGATGCCTACATCACGCCGTCCAATCCAGACGACAGCGGGAAGGTCCGATTTGCCGCGACCACGCCGGTCGCCGGTCTGATGTTTCGCGCCAGCCGGCACTGGCATCTGTATGCCTCCTGGGGCCGCGCCTTCGAGACGCCGACTGTGGCGGAACTGGCCTACCGCACGGACGGCAGTGCCGGACTGAATCCGGGTCTGCGCCCGGCGCGCACCGCACAGGCCGAAGTCGGGGCCAAATGGCGTGGGGAGCACGGTGCGCGAGCAGATCTTGCCCTTTACGGTGCGCATACCGGAAACGCCATTGGCGTGGATACTTCACGCGGCGGGCGCACCACGTATCGCAACCTCGGCACCAGTCGCCGTCGGGGACTGGATGTGTCATGGCGGTGGCCGATTTCGAGCCGCTGGCATGTCGCAGTGGCGGCATCGGTCCTGCAAGCGCGAGTGATTGCGGGCGGCAGGACGACACCTCTTCCGGGTGTGCCGCGGCAGCGCGTGCAACTGGCCGTGGACAGGGTCGTCGCGCAGGGTTGGCAGGTCGGCCTGCAGATGCAGGCAAGCGCCTCCCGGACAGTCAATGATGCCGGTACGGCGCGGGCGCCAGGATTTGCGACCGCCAGCCTCCGCGCCGATCGCAACTGGCGCGTGCGCGACCATGCCGTGACCGTGTTCCTGCGCCTGGACAACCTGTTCGACCGCCGTTACGTCGGCGCGATCCTGGTCAACCAGGCACAGGGCCGTTACTACCTGGCCGGTCCCGGGCGCAGCGTGTATGTCGGCGTGCGCTGGCGTCACGGCGGCAGCGAATAAACATATCCTGATCAAGACTGCGCATGGCTTACGCGGCTACCTGCAGGTGCAAGATGTGCAGCAGACGGCCTGCGGGACGACGCGCATGATCCGGCCGCGTTACGATGGGCAGTCGGACCCGAACAGCAAGCGATCACCCGTTGCGGCATCGGCCCTGACCAACGCAGCCCAGCCAAGGAGAATGCCCGTGAACCAAGCCCATCCCGCCTTCAAGGCCTACGATATCCGCGGACGCGTTCCCGACCAGCTGAACGAATCGCTGGCTATGCGCATTGGCATGGCTCTGGCCGAGCAGTTGCAGCCAGGTGCGGTAGTCACCGGGCGCGACGTGCGCCTGTCAAGCCCGACCTTGCAACAGGCCCTGATCCGCGGCCTGCGCCTGGCCGGTCGCGAGGTGATCGACATCGGTTTGTGCGGCACCGAGGAGGTGTATTTCCAGACCGCGCACCGTCAGACGGCGGGGGGTGTGATGGTCACGGCCAGCCACAATCCGATGGACTACAACGGCATGAAGCTGGTGCGCGAGCAGGCCCGGCCGATCAGCGGCGACACCGGCCTGTTCACCATCCGCGACCGGGCGCTGGCGATGGACGAGCCGGACGGGCCACTGACCGGCACGGTGCGTGAAGACAGCGACAAGGCCGCCTACATCGAGCATCTTCTGGGCTATGTGGATCGCGATGCCCTGCGCCCGCTGAAGATCGTCAGCAATCCCGGCAACGGCGGCGCAGGCGTGGTGATCGATGCACTGGCCGCCCATCTTCCATTCGAGTTCATCCGCTTGCAGCACGAACCCGATGGGCGCTTCCCCAACGGCATCCCCAATCCCCTGCTGACCGAAAACCGCGCGGTCACCGCCGAGGCGGTGGTGGCGCACGAGGCCGACCTGGGCATTGCCTGGGACGGCGACTTCGACCGCTGTTTCTTTTTCGACGCCACGGGACGCTTCATCGAGGGCTACTACCTGGTGGGCCTGCTGGCGAAGACCTTGCTGGCGCGCCACCCCGGGGCCACAGTGATCCACGATCCGCGTCTGACCTGGAACACCATCGAAATGGTGCAGGAGGCCGGTGGGGTGCCGGTGCGCTGCAAGACCGGGCATGCCTTCATCAAGGAGCGCATGCGCAAGGAAAATGCCGTCTACGGTGGCGAGATGAGCGCGCATCATTATTTCCGCGACTTCAGTTTCTGCGATTCGGGCATGATCCCGTGGCTGCTGATTGCCGACCTGATCAGCCGCAGCGGTCGCAGCCTGGCCGAACTGGTGGAAGAGCGCATGCGCAAATTCCCCTGCAGCGGCGAGATCAATTTCACCGTACGCGACGCCGATACCGCCATCGAGGCCGTGCTCGAACACTATCGGGAGGATCATCCGCAGCTCGACTACACCGATGGCCTGGCCGCCGAATTCGCCGACTGGCGCTTCAGCCTGCGCAAGTCCAACACCGAACCGCTGGTGCGGCTGAACATCGAATCACGGGGCAATGCCACGCTGGTGGCGCAGCGGGTGGACGAGATCCGCGGTCTGCTTGAAGCCATGGCATGACAGGCGGGCGCGCCCTGCGTGTGTCGGGGCTGCTGGCGGCACTGGTGTTGGCGGTGCTTTACGTGCTGCCCGGCCACCCCGGGGGCGGCACGCAGGGGTGGCCCGATGCCGCGATGCATGTCGGCTTTTTCCTCGGCCTGGCCGCGGCGCTGGCGCCGATGCGAAAGCCGCTGTGGACATGGGCCCTGCTTGCCGTGCTCGGCGTGACGCTTGAAGTGTTGCAATGGCGCATCGCAGGGTTTGCGCACCTGGAATGGAAGGACATCGCCGCCAATGAATTCGGCGTCGCACTGGCTGGGTTGGCATACCTGCTGATCTTCGCTCGCGGCAAGAACCGTGCGCACGCCCGGCGGCAGTCCAGACAAGACACCTGAAGCCGTCGCACTGGCCCGTACCCACATCGATGGCATACTGCCCCGCCATGCCCACGTGGAACGAGAATCATGCGAGCGACCGCCCTCCTGGCCCTGGCCGCCCTGTTGCTTCCGCTGGCCGTACGCGCCGGCGACCCTCATTCCTATGCCCAGCCGGACAAGGTGGTCATCACCCATCTGTCGCTGGACCTGGCCATCGACTTCCCTGCCCGCCAGCTTGACGGCAACGCCACGCTGAAGCTGCACTGGAAGGACCCCAGGGCACGCAGTCTGGTGCTCGATACCAGCGCGCTGCACATCACCGGCGTGCGCGCCGTGGCGGCGGACGGGCGTACGCGGGCACTGACCTACACCCTGGCGCCGGTCCAGAAGAACATGGGCCGCAAGCTGGTCATTGCCGCGCCCGGGCATCCGGCGCGGGTGCGCATTGCCTACCGCACCGCCCCCGAGGCCGGCGGCCTGCAATGGCTGACCCCGGCGCAGACCGCGGGCGGCAGGCACCCCTTCATGTTCTCGCAGTCCGAATCGGTCTACGCGCGCTCGTGGATTCCCTTGCAGGATTCGCCGGCCATCCGCTTCACCTGGGATGCGCGCATCCGTGCACCGAAGAACCTGCGCGTGCTGATGAGCGCGCCCAACGAACCGGATCATCCGCTCGACGGCGACTACCGGTTCCGCCAGATCCATCCGGTGCCGTCCTACCTGATGGCCATTGCCGCCGGCGACATTGCCGTCAAGCGCACCGGTCCGCGCAGCGCGGTCTATGCCGAGCCTTCCGTGGTGGTTCGTGCCGCGCGCGAGTTCGCTGACACCGAAACCATGATCGATGCCGCCGAGAAACTGTACGGCCCGTACCGCTGGGGGCGCTACGATCTCCTGGTGCTGCCGCCGAGTTTCCCCTATGGCGGCATGGAAAACCCCAACATGACCTTTGTCACGCCGACCGTGCTGGTGGGTGACAAGAGCCTGGTGTCGCTGATCGCGCACGAGCTGGCGCACTCGTGGTCCGGCAACCTGGTGACCGCCGCCACCTGGCGCGACATCTGGCTCAACGAGGGTTTCACCACCTACGTCCAGGGACGCATCACCGAGGCGCTGTATGGCAAGCGGCTGGCCGACGAGGAAGTGCTGCTGTCGGCGCGCGCGCTGGAAAAGTCGATCGCCGGCCTGCCGCCGAACAGCCAGAAACTGGCGCCCGATCCGCGTGGCATCGGCGCCGACGATGCCCTCTCGGACGTCGCCTACGACAAGGGCTCATGGTTCCTGCGCACCCTCGAACGCCGCTTCGGGCGCGCCCGCTTCGATGCCTGGCTGAAGGGCTATTTCGACCATTTCGCTTGGCGCTCGATCACCACCGAGCAGATGCTGGCTTACCTCAAGCCCACCCTGATCGACCGCTACCCGGGGCGCATGTCCTGGGCGCAGGTGAACGATTGGGTCTACGGTACCGGCATCCCGAAGGACGCAAGGCTTCCCGACTCGCCGCGCTTCGATGCCATCGACCGCGAGCGCGCGGCATTCCTCGCCGGGACCCTGCCTGCCGCCAGCCTGGATGCCAAGGGCTGGAACACCCAGGAGTGGATGTATTTCCTCGACCGCCTGCCCGATGCACCGCCGCTGGAGCGCATGCAGGCCCTCGATGCCGCCTGGCACCTCACCGACACGCCGAATGCGGAAATCGGCATGCGCTGGTACGTGCATGCGATTGCCGCCGGGGACCGTGCCGTGTGGCCCGCCGCCGCCAGGCACATGAGCCGCATTGGCCGCATGTACCTGACCCTGCCGGTGTACCGCGCACTGGCGAAGACCCCCGCAGGCCTGGCCTTCGCGCGCAAGGTCTATGCCGGCGCCCGCGCCGGCTACCACCCGCTGACGCAACAGGCCATCGAAGCCATCCTCGCCCGGAAACCCGGGCGTTCCTGAACCTGCTGCGCGCAGGTCACGGCTGCCACCGTTCCCACAACAGCAGGGCGCATCCCCTTGTAGACACTCTGTTCGCTGTCAAGCGGTTTTCAGTGTTGTGTAGAGCAATTTCGCATCGTATGGGTTGGGGTGTCTGATGATCGCCCAGATGGCCGTCAGGAGCTTGCGC
>JALUXG010000014.1 GCA_027019085.1 Rhodanobacteraceae bacterium
TCGCACGCCTTCAACGTGCCAAGGCTCGGCCACCCCAAGGGCGGCTTCAAACAGTTGGTTGTTCATGTCGGTACTCCACATCCATCAGTGATGGACGTAGACTACCCACTCGAAATTCAAAAGAGGCCGTGTTTTGCGTCAAATACAGCCCGCCCGGCCACGCGCGCATGCGCACCACCCAGAGTCACGGCCACCGTGATGACCGGGATCAGCAAGGCCGGGATGAACAGGCGATGCCCCAGGCGGCGCGCCGAAGCATTGCGTTGCGTTGCCGATCGCTGCGCTGGCGGTGAGCGGCCCACGGCCGGCGCAAGCAAGGCCAGAACCAACACGCCCGCGCCGGCCAGTTCGGACGGCCATCGCAGTCCGCTGGCGTGTGCGTGAATGACGCCGTCACCACCCGCGAACAGTGCTGCCAGAACGATCCAGAAAAGGCCAACGCGCCAATGACGTTCACGCACATTGAGCACGCCGGCCAGAAACAGGAAGGCGGCAACCAGCGCATACGCCTGATGCAGATCAAGCATCGCCTTGTTCCCTGGCCCTGCGCAGCCATGCGCGTCGCGCGAATACGACCCTCAATCCATGAATCACGAAGGCGGCTATCGCCGTGGGCAGGGCCCACAGGGCAATCGAAAGCGGTGCCAGGTCGATCCCCTGGCCGGCGTAGAAACCCTGGATCAGCAACACCGCACCCAGGGCTATGAACACATCCTCGCCGAAGAACAGGCCAACGTTGTCGGTTGCCGCTGCCAGCGCCCGCACGTCCTGGGCTTCCTCATCGTCCAGCGGAGCGCCCTTGTCGCGCGCAAGTGCCGCCTCGCTCATGGGAGCCAGGATCGGCCGCACCGTCTGCAGTTGACCGGCCACGTTGGTCATGCCCAGCATCGAGAACAGCTGGCGCACTCCCAGATAGGTCCACAGCAGGCGAACCAGGCTCAACCGCTGCATGCGCTCGACCCAGTGGCCTGCGTGCTCGCGCAGTCCCGCCCGTTCGAGGACCCCGACCGCGGGCAGGGTCAGTACGATCAGCAGCAATGCGCGGTCCTGGATGAAACTGTCCCCGATCAGGGCCAGCATCTGCGGGAAATCCAGGCCTCCCAGCAAACCGCTCAATACCCCCCCTGCAATCACCACCTGTACGGCGTTGCGACGGGTGATGAAGCCAAGCACGATCAGTACGACGCCGAGCAACGGCCAATAGTTCAACGTTATTCCTCCAGATACCGGGCCCGCCGGTGCTTTCAGACGGGTCGCCCATTCGACGCGAAGTCCCTCAGCGCTACCAGACCGACTGGCGAAGATCTCAGCATACACGCTGGGGCGCGCATGGTGCCTGCCATCACGGATGTCGGCAGGGAGCCATCAGCCGGGGATGCGTCGCAGGGCATCCGAGGGTGTATCCGATGCCATGAGACACGATGGATTCGGCGCTGGCGGGCGCTTGTGGAGGCTCGAATTGAGATCACCAATTGCTAAGAAAGTGTTGACAGCACGTTACGTTCAGCGGTAGCGTCGCGGTACGCGGACTGGCGGTTGCTCCGAGTTGTACATGAGCAAGCCGACCGTAAACCATCTGCGGCACCAGGGATGCCAGGTTTGGGTTCTTCGGCACTACGGCGAGGACAACAGGCTCGGTCATTCGTGTGACGCATTCCAGGTAATCGTGGTGCATACCAGGTTGCCAAGCCTTGACAAGGCCCTCGCGGGCTGATCTGGGGAGATCATCGTAATGAACAATCGCAAACTGACAGGTGGAGCGCTCAAGCGTCGCAATGCGCTTGCTGTCGCCCTTGCCGTCGGCCTGGGCTTCACGGGCGTGGCCATGGGCCAGGCCACCACGGGTACCATCTTCGGCATCGCTCCCGGTGGCGCCGGAGAGACCGTTTCCGTGACCGGCAACGGTGTCTCGCGCACCGCGACCGTCGGTCAGGACGGCCGCTACACAGTCAGCGCCTTGCCGGTCGGTACCTACACCGTCACGCTGAGCAAGAACGGGCAGACCGTATCCACCCGTTCGAACGTGAACATCACGGTCGGCGCCGGTACCGAAGTGGACTTCGCCAAGGCCACCACCCTCGGTGCCGTGCAGGTCACGGCCAATGCGCTGCCGACCATCGACGTCAGCACGGTCACTACCAGCACCGTCATCACGGCCAAGAACCTCGAGCAGCTGCCGGTGGGTCGCAGCGCCGAGTCGATTGCCCTGCTGACCCCGGGCACCGTGCAGGGCAGCGCGTATTTCGGCAATGCCGTGTCCATCGGCGGTTCGAGCGTAGCCGAGAACGCCTATTACGTGAACGGCTACAACACCGGCGAACCGTATCGCAACATCGGCGGCTTCCAGCTGCCCTACGGCTCCATCGCCCAGCAGGAAACCCTGGCGGGCGGCTTTTCGGCCAAGTACGGCCGTTCCGACGGTGGCGTGATCAGCCAGGTCGGCAAGAGCGGCACCAACGAGTGGCATTACGGCGGCCAGGTCGTGTGGGAGCCGCGCTTCCTGCAGTCCGACCCCAAGAACCTCTACTACAAGGTGCAGCCGTTGCCCGCGGGTCCGGGCACCTGGTATCACGACTCGGGCTATGCGCCGGGCAGCCTGTATCGGTATCGCAAGCACAACAAACAGTGGAGGACCATCTACTCGGCCTATGTCAGCGGCCCGCTGATCAAGGACAAGCTGTTCTTCTTCGCTGCCGCGGAACTGACCAAGGCGCAGTCGACCAATGTGGGCACGGTGACCAATGGCACGGTGTCCTATTCCGGTTCGCACACCACCAAGTTCTACGGCAAGATCAACTGGAACATCGACCAGAACAACATCTTCGAAGGCACTTTCCTGCAGAGTGACAGCGCCAACGGATCGGGTGCCACGTACTACTTCGATTCGGCCACCGGCCAGTCGCAGAACTTCAAGGCGGTCAACAACAAGAACATCGACAATGCCCGGTTCCTGATCGGCAAGTACACCAGCTACATCAGCGACAAGGCCACCCTGAGCGTGCTGTGGGGCAAGGGCAATTTCGCCAATCCCACGGTCTACGGCAACAAGAGCGACTTGCCGTACATCATGGGCGGGAACAACCAGAATCCGGCGTACTGGCCGTCCGGCACCAACCCGAACACCGGCATCGTCAACAGCCAGACCAACCGTGCGGTGTATGCGTCGGATGCCGCGCTGAGCACCCAGGGTCTGCGTGTCGACTTCAACTACCAGCTCGGTAACCACAACTTGGGCGTCGGTATCGACAACATGCGTTACACCGCCCACAACCAGGGCATTGGGTCGAACGGTCCCCCGGCACCGCCGCAAGTGAGCACCAACTTCGGCACCGGTGTTCTGCAGCATGGCTTCTGGCGTTATCGCTACTTCGGCGGCAATGCCTACTATGCCGAGTGGTACAACATCTCGTTCCGCACCAGCATGTCGGTTCGCCAGGATGCTTATTACTTCCAGGATGAATGGCAGGTCACTCCGAACCTGCTGCTGAACCTGGGTGTGCGCAACGACAACTACACCAACTACAACAACGTCGGTGTGGCGTTCGTCAACGAGAAGAACCAGTGGGAACCGCGTCTGGGCTTCAGCTGGGACGTGTTCGGTGATTCTTCCTTCAAGGTGTATGGCAATGCGGGCCGTTACTACCTGGCACTGCCGGCCAACGCAGCCGAGCGTGCTGCCAACTCATCGACGTACGTGTACCAGTACTTTACTTACACGGGGATCGACTCCAACGGTATCCCGACCGGCCTGACACCTGCATCCTTCACCCCGCAGCTGAAGACCCCCGATGGCGAAACAGGCTTGCCGAAGGATCCGCTGCAGGTCACCGCAAGCAACCTGAAGCCGCAGTACATCGACCAGTACAACATCGGCTTCGACAAGAAGCTCAACGACCAGTGGACCTACGGCGCCAAGCTCGGTTACCGCCATCTGGGCACGGTGATCGACGACGAGTGCAGTGCCTACAAGGTCGGCCAGAAGATGACCCAGATGGGTCTGAACCCGGCCGATTACTCCACGGGTCTGTACGGCGCGGCCTACTGCCGCCTGATCAACCCGGGCATGACCAACACCCTGCTGGTGGCGAAGAACGATGGCAGCGGCTATACCAAGGTGCAGATGAGCCAGAAAGACTGGGGCTACCTGCGCAAGCCGACACGTAACATCACGTCGTTGAACCTGTACCTGGAGCATCCGTTCGACGGCACCTGGTACGGTCGCATCGACTACACCTGGACCCATGCCTACGGCAATACCGCGGGTCAGGTGCGACCTGACTTCGGACAGGCCGACGTCTCCAAGACCGAGGACTGGGACTCCTGGCAGCTGATGCAGGGCCAGTACGGTCAGTTGCTCAACAGCCGCGAGCACCAGATCCGGATCCGTGGCGCCTATCAGATCACGCCGGAATGGCTGGTCTCGACCACCGCCCTGATCCAGTCGGGTACTCCGCAGGAGTGTCTGGGCTACTTCGGCCCGAACGCTACCGGCGATCCGACCGGTTACAACGGCGGCGGCAGCGGCAACTACCACTGGTGCGCGGGCCAGATCGTGCGCCCGGGGAGCAACAGCAAGTATGCCGGGCATACGCCGTGGACCGAGATCGTCAACCTGGGTATTCGCTATACCCCGGCGTATGCCGATCACCGGCTGGCCTTCAAGATGGACGTCTTCAATGTGCTGAACCAGCAGAAGGCGACCCAGACCTTCCCCAGCCTGGTGGCGGCCAACCATGTGGTGAGCAACACGTTCCACATGCCGGTGTCCCTGACGCCGCCGCGTTACATCCGTCTGTCGGTGTCCTACGACTACTGATCGGCGTAACGCACCAGAAGCCTTGGCTTCAGAAGAGCGCCACCCGCAAGGGTGGCGCTTTTTTTATCGGCTGATGTCAATGAATCATGTTCTGGTGCCTTGCAGCACCATGGGCGCTGGCTTAGCCGGACCGTACCCGCTGCAGTCGTCAAGCAGGCTTGGTGTCTTGCTTTACCTGGACAAGCAAAAACCGCTATGCTTGCAGCTTCCCCCGTCGTGTTTTCCGCCGCACGGGCGTGCAGCGGACGGGCGCGATGCCCTAGCCCCTTTTCTGTTTAAAACGAGGTTCCCCCATGCGCAGGATCGCCCTGATGCTGACCACGCTGGCTGCCCTGGCCCTGACCGCCTGCAACAACGGCGCGTCCTCGGGCTCGACGGCAACCCAGGCTTCCGTGCCCCACAGCGTGTCCGGCACCGTCAGCTTGATGACTCCCCGTGTGCTTTCGCCCAAGGCCAGCATGACGATCTCGCTGGTTGATGCATCGGCCGAGCAGTCCCAGCCGCTGGTCAGCAAGACCATCTCCCCGGTACAGATGCCGGCCAAGTTCACGCTTGATTTCGACAGCGCGAAAATCAATCCTGCCGACATTTACCTGGTCAAGGTGGACCTGACCGATGGTCAGAGGACCTTCAGCATGCCGGTGCAGGCACCGGTGATCACCCGCAGCGCGCCGACCACGCATGTCGAGATCCGGTTATTGGCTAACAAGACGCCTTCGGAGATGCTCGAAGACCAGTACACCAAGCTGATGAAGAATCTTGGCGCCTACAAGATCAGCAACGGCAGGCAGCTGGAGAAGGACAAGTCCCGTGGCTGGCAGACCTTCCAGAGCAACGACAACGGGCAGATCGTGTTCGTTCGCGAAAACGTCGATCACGCCAAGAAGGGCTTTTCCAGCCTCGAATTTGCCTACCGTGACGGCAAGCCCTGGTTTATCGTGTCCAGGCAGATGGCCAGCCAGAATGCCCGGCCCAATGAAGAGATGCGCGCCGGCTGGGATGCTGACGGCAAGCTGGTGGTCAATGAGGACACCGCCAACGGCAAGACCGGACCGCTGTCGGATGCGCAGCTGACACACCTCAAGGACCAGGCTGCAGCCATGCTGAAACTGGCCAAGTCGCGGGCGCCCAGGCATCACAAGCACTGAACAGCTTCCACCCCAGGACATGAAAAAACCGGGCATTGCCCGGTTTTTTCATGCAAACATGGAGTGGCATTCGAGTCAGAACTTGAATTTGATGCCCATGTTGAAGTTGTTCAGTTTCTGGCTGCTGTCGGCAAACCGGCCCTGGTAGCCGATCCACCCCGAGGTGGTGGGGGTGAACTCGGTCATGATGCCCAGATCGGCGCCCGTCCAGCTCTTGTCGGGGATGAATCCGGTCATGGCAAAGGAGCCGTTCATGCTGGTCAGTCCGGCGCGAATCTTGCGAGGGTCGGCACGTTTGTCGCGGTTCCAGCTCACTTCGGCATAGGGATGCATCAGCAATTCACCCACTGTCCAATCCCCGCTAAGGCGCCAGCCGACGGTTTGCAGCATGACATAGCGCGACTGGCGACCGAACCACATCGAAGAGCTGTCGCCACCGAGCTCGCTGTAGCCGTTGATCTTGATCTGCTGCCATCCCAGTCGTGCGAACGGGCCGGTCTGCAGGCCTCCAAGATGAAAATCCCAACCGCCTGAAACCCCGGCGAGCAACTGGGAACCGCCCGTGCGCCCGGCTTCCAGACGGTTCAGCGCGCCGAGCTGGAAGCGCCTTTCCACGGCGTTGTAGTCCAGCTGTGCGAAGCCGACATAAGTACCCAGATAGCCATTGGCATTGTGCAGATAGGCAAAGGCGCTTCCCTGGATGGCGTTGAGTTTGAAACCGCCCTGGTTGGCGGAGACATCAAGCGAATCGTGCGAGATGCCCAGTGCTGCCCCCAGGGTGACGAAGTTGCCGGCATGCGCGAGCGTGCCGATGGTCAGGTTGACGTTGCGGCTGTGGGCCTGCGAGGTGTTGGCGGTTGTCTTGAAGGTCTGGGAGCCGTAGGTCACGTTGGTAAAAAGGCGGCTGCCCTGGGTGTCCATGGATTTGAGAGCGTTCTGTCGCACGCTGCGCAGGTGCGCGTCGGCAGCGGCGATGGGGGCTTCCGCCAGCAAAGACGTCTGTCCGGGCGCGTTGATTTCGGCGACCACATACTGCGCCAGGAAACGGTGTGCGGCCGTGGTCGGATGCACGCCATCGGCAAACAGATAGGTGTTCTGGGTTCCGGGGGCGTAAGTGTAGGGCGCGCCCGAACCCTGCGGACCGCATTGCAGCGAATTGGAAGTCAGGCCGCAGGCTGCGTCGGTGACGTTCTGGAAGCCGAATGCGCCCGGATCGCGCAGCACCTCGTGCACCAGGGCAAAGGTGTTGACCGGAATGATGTTCAGACCCTGGTTGCTGAGCTGGGCAAGGCCGGTATTCAGGATGCCGTTGTAGATCAGGCTGAGCCCGGTGAGGTTGGCGGAATTGACTGGTCCGGCAGCGAGTCCGGAAGGAGTCTTGCCGATATCGGGCAAATTGAAGACCAGCACGTAACGCGCGCCGGAGGCCTGCATGCGGCCGAGCAGGTTGACTTCGCTCTGCGCCGCCAGCGAGACCACGCCCGGAATCTGCGCGGTGGGCACCGCGCCCGAGGTGGCGTAGAAGATGTCATTGGCCCCGCCCCACATGGAATAAAGCGTGTTGGCGTTTGCTTTCCCGCCGTTGGCAGCCAGGTACATGTCGAACTGCTGGCCGATCAGGGGGATCGGACCGGATGCGGCATTGTTGTTGAAACCGGCGCCACCGAAGGCATAGTCGTTGCCGCCCGCAACCGACGGGTTGAGCATGTAGCCGAGGGCATTGGCGACATTTTCTACCGTCACCAGGCCCGGGTTGGTGGTGAAACGCGAGCGCGGCGCATTGAGCGCCAGTGACAGGTTGCCGTTGTCGCTCAGGCTGTCACCGAAGACAACCATGTTGTTGAAATCGGTCTTGGCGTAGGCCGCACTGGTGAACACCAGGGACGCGACGATGGCCGTAGTGAGGTGGCGTAAACGGGGCATGCAGGTAATCTCCCTCTGGCAGCTGCAGCGATGGGCCCGGCTGGGCGCTATGGAAACACAATCGTAACGATAATCCAGACCGTACGGCAGCGCATGTTGCGGTGCAAGATAAATCGGCGAAGCGTCCACGGCACAGGACATGCCAGGGCGTTGTGCGAAGGGGAGAGCGCCAGGCAAGACGGAACGGGGGGGGTCAGATGCAAGCAGGAAAATCAGGCCGCCCGGTCACGTTTGAGATGCACCAGCAGCAGGGAAATCGCTGCCGGTGTCACGCCGCTGATGCGCATGGCCTGGCCGAGCGTGGCGGGACGTGCCTGCTGCAACTTGGCCAGCACTTCCGCGGACAGGCCGCGCACCCGTACATAATCGAAATGGTCGGGAATCGGTGTGGATTCGTGGCGTCTGTGACGGGCGATTTCTTCGTTTTGCCGGTCGAGGTACCCGGCATATTTGGTTTGCACCTCGACCTGGAATGCAACGGCGGCATCGTCCACGCCCGGACCGAAGCCTTCGATGGCCACGAGGCGGTCATAGGACAGCTCCGGGCGCCGGAGTAGGTCGATGGCACTGACCGGATGACGCAAGCCAAGCCCGCATGCTGATTCCAGTGCACGTCCGGCACGATTGTCGGGCGTGACGCCCAGGGATCGAAGGCGTGCACATTCGCGCTCGACGGCGTCACGCTTGCGACACAAAGCCTGATAACGCGGCTCGGATACCAGGCCCAAGCGGTGCCCGGTTTCGGTGAGGCGCAGATCGGCATTGTCCTCACGCAGATGCAGGCGGTATTCGGCACGCGATGTGAACATCCGGTAGGGCTCGAGGGTGCCATTGCTGGTCAGGTCGTCGATCAACACGCCGATGTAGGCCTCGTCGCGACGCGGGGTCCAGGGGTCGCGGTCCTGCGTCTGGCGCGCGGCATTGAGTCCGGCAACAAGTCCCTGGGCCGCGGCTTCCTCGTAGCCGGTGGTACCGTTGATCTGTCCGGCGAAGAAAAGGCCGCCGATAGCGCGGCATTCCAGCGACGGACGCAGGCCGCGCGGGTCGAAATAGTCGTACTCGATGGCATACCCGGGCCGGGTGATGTGGGCCTCGGCAAAGCCGGGCATCGAGCGCACCAGTGCAAGCTGGACATCGAACGGCAGCGAGGTCGAGATGCCGTTGGGGTAGACCTCGAAGCGGTCGAGCCCTTCCGGTTCGATGAAAACCTGATGCGAGCCGCGATCGGCAAACCGCACCACCTTGTCCTCGATGGAGGGGCAGTAACGCGGCCCGGCGCCCTGGATCTGGCCCGAGTACAGCGGCGAGCGGTCAAGGCTGTCGCGAATGATGGCGTGGGTCTGCTCGTTGGTATGGGCAATCCAGCAGCTGACCTGTCGCGGGTGTTCGCTGCGTGAGCCGAGAAAGGAAAAGACCGGTTCGGGACTGTCGCCCGGTTGTTCGAGGAGCTGGCTGTAATCGATGCTGCGACCGTCGATGCGCGGCGGCGTGCCGGTCTTCAGGCGGTCGGCGGCAACGGGAAGTTCGCGCAGTCGGCGGGCCAGCTTGCTCGCGGGCGGGTCGCCGGCGCGACCGCCATCGTATTGACGATCGCCCACATGGATGCGACCGGCAAGGAACGTCCCCACGGTGAGCACCACGGTGCGGGCATGGAAGACCAGACCGGTTTGGGTGACGACACCGCGCACGCACCCACCCTCGATCAGCAGGTCATCGACGCCCTGCTGGAACAGGCGCAATCCATCTTGCGCTTCCACGGCCTGGCGCACGGCATTGCGATACAGGTTGCGATCGGCCTGGCAGCGGGTGGCGCGCACGGCCGGTCCCTTCGACGCATTGAGCGTACGCCACTGGATGCCGGCGCGGTCGGCCGCGTGGGCCATGATGCCGCCGAGGGCATCGATCTCGCGGACCAGATGCCCCTTGCCGATTCCACCGATCGCCGGGTTGCAGCTCATCTGGCCGACAGTTTCCAGGTTGTGCGTAAGCAACAAGGTGTCGGCGCCGGATCGAGCTGCCGCCGCGGCGGCTTCGGTGCCGGCGTGACCGCCGCCTATCACGATGACATCGTATGTGTGTTGATCAGACATGGTTGCAGGTCAGGCGAGCACGGGTATCGCTTCATTCTAGGCTTCCACGGCGCCACACCCAAGCGTTGGACGGAAGCATCGGGATGGCTTGCAGGGTGCGTCCGATGACGACGGACCTGAATCGCAGGGGAGGTTGGCACGAACCCTGCTAGGTCAATCCCGCACTCTCGTCGGGCATCGGTGCCGCGTCACGCGCATCGAGGCCGGTTTCAGGGGCCGGCCACGCGTCGGCGAGGGGAAGCGCACTGTCGCAAGGCAGTAAGTCCCGTCAAGGGACACTCAGGGAAGGATCTGGCACCCGGCGGTCCTCAGGAACAGGGGGAATCCAGGATGACCATATGCCGGGTGCCAGAAACTTTTCGACCGAAAAGCCGCGTCTGCCTGCCCTTTTGCCCATGCAGAGCGACCGCATGCGCCAGATATAGGGGGTGGTGCGCGAACTGCAAGTGACTGTAGGCGCTCCACGTCGACACGGCTGTGCACTTGTTGGCACTTTACGACGCTACGCGTCAGGTGGCTATAGGAAAAAAGCAAAGGTGCCGGAATCGTGCAGGGCCGGGACGATGGCACGGAACATGCTTGGTTCATCTCGAGGCGTTTGCCGCCATGTACTCAGGCCGTATTCACAGGGGAATACCATGTTGAGCAATGAACATCGCAAGACCGACTCCTTGGCATTGCATCACGATCTGCTGATCGAAATGGGCCGTGTGGAACTGGCCATGGAAAACCTGACGCTGCAGGCCAGCGAGGCCGACCCCCTGCGCAAGCAGCGGCTGGAATCGCGTCTGGCGAAGCTGCAGGAAGCCGTACGTCGCCTGCCGGCCTGAACCAGCCCAGGCATCATGCCCGGCCCGGGATTTCCCGTTCGCGACGCACGTGAACGCAGGATTCCACGGAACATGAATTGCCTTGCGCGCGATCAGTCCTTTTCGCGCCGCTTGTGACGCCAGTCGCGGGCATGGCGACGCTCCGGCTGGGCGCGCTGATGCGGTCGCGGTGCCGGCGGTGAAAGATATTGACGCTCCTGTCGCGCACCTGGCGTAGGCCCGGCCGCGTCGCGCACGGCCTCGGACAGGCGACGGCCACCGCGATCCCGACCCTGTTGCCGATGACCGCGTTGCCCGTAGTGCCCCTGCCCCCCATGGTCATGGTGACCGTCAGGGTCACCGCGCCAGTGACGATATCCGTCACGATCATCATTCCGATAGTAGATAACCTGGCTGGGCGGATAGGCGACCCAGGGGCCGGCATACCCGTAGCTGCCATACCCGTAGCCGTACCCGTCATAGGGGTACCAGGGCCCGGAATCGCGGTAGATCACCGTGGTATCGGCGCGTACGCCGCTGCCGGTGTAATAGCCTGCGCTGCCACCGGAGTAGCGGTATGCCGGTGCGACACACCCGGCCAGCAGGCCGGTGGCGAGGATCAGGCTGATGAGGGCTGCGCGTTTCATGGGGCCTCCGGCGCGAGGGCGCGGCTTGCGTCCGGTCCCACTGTAGGAACCGGAGTCTTAACCGCACCTAGCTGCCCAGGGCGCGGTTCAGGATGTCGGACAGATCGCGCGAGAGTCCTTTCCCTGCAGTCAGTGCCGCCAGGGCGTCGTGGGCGAGTGCACGGCGCACCGGCTCCAGCCGCGCCCAGTCGTTGAATGCGGTGGCCAGCCGCGCGGCCACCTGGGGGTTGAGGTGATCCAGTTCGGCAAGCTGGGCAGTGAGCAGGGCATAGCCGCCGCCATCTCGTCGATGAAAGCCCGTGGGGTTGGCGCGCGAAAAACTGCCGAGCAGGGCATAGACCCGGTTGGGGTTGCGCAAGGTGAATGCGGGGTCTTCCAGCAGGGACTGCACCCGCTCCAGGGTGGCTGCCCCGGGCACCTGGGCCTGGGCAGCAAACCACTTGTCCATCGCCAGGGCCTGCGCGTGGTGTCGTTCGCGGAACGCCTGCGCCACCATCGTGCGTTGCGGGGATCGCAGCAGCAGCTGGAAGGCCAGCAGGCGGTCGGTCATGTTGGCAGCGCGTTCGAACAATATCCGGGCCCGTGCGCGTGCTGCATCGGCATCAAGGGATTCGAGAATACGCAGCACCACCCCCTTGAGGCGACGCGCCGCCTGCGCCGCTGCATCCTGACCCGTGCCGCCGTGATCGTGCAGGGTGTCGTAGCGGTGCAGCAGCCGGTCTGCACCCAGCCGGTTTGCGAGGGCGCTGACCAGTGCCTGGCGCGCACGGTGTACCGCATCGGGGTCAACGTCCTGTGGCAGACGCTCGGCCAGCTCGACTTCCGCCGGGGGCGTCAGCAGGGCTGCCAACAGGGCCGGGTCCATGTCGGGCTGATGGAACAGACCATCCAGAGCGCCGGTCCAGGCGTGCAGGCACTCACCGTCGAGGTTGCCGGCATGCTGTTCGTCGAAAGCCAGCGCGGCCAGTCGCTGGCCGGCGGCCCAGCGGTCGTAGCCGGAGCGGTCGGCGCGCAACAGCAGGGCCAGGTCGGCGGGTGCGTAATCGAAATCGAGTTCGACCGGCGCGGAGAACCCCCGCAGCAGGGAGGGCACGGGTTCACTCTTCAGCCCGTGGAAGGTCCATTGCGCCCTGGATTCGGAAAACACCCGCACTTGCTCGGTGACAGCATCGCCATCCTGCATGTGCAGGGCAAGCATCTCGCCAGAGGCATCGAAAAGGGCCATGCGTACGGGAATCGGCAGCGGGTGCTTGTCGGCCTGCCCGGGCGTGGTGGGCGTATGCTGCGCAAGCTCCAGGGTGTAGCGACCGGTTCCGGCATCGAAGTGGCCATGTGCAGTCAGCCGTGGGGTACCGGCCTGCCCGTACCAGGCCAGGTAGGGTGAAAGATCGATGTCGCTGGCTTCGCCCAGGGCGGCCAGGAAATCCTCGATCGTCGCGGCCTTGCCGTCGAAGCGCGCAAAGTACAGGTCCATGCCCTTGCGGAATCGTTGCGGTCCCAGGCGACCGGCCAGCATGCGGACCAGTTCGGCACCCTTTTCATACACAGTCGCGGTGTAGAAATTGTTGATCTCACGGTATTCGGACGGTCGCACCGGGTGCGCCAGCGGCCCGGAATCCTCGGTGAACTGGCGGCTGCGCAGCATCGACACATCCTCGATGCGCTTGATCGGCGCCGAATTCATGTCGGCCGAGAAGCTCTGCTCGCGGAACACGGTCAGCCCTTCCTTGAGGCTGAGCTGGAACCAGTCGCGGCAGGTGACGCGGTTGCCGCTCCAGTTGTGGAAGTACTCGTGCGCGACCACCGCCTCGACCAGGCGATACTCGTCATCGGTGGTGATGTCCGGGTCGGCCAGCAGGTATTTGGCGTTGAAGATGTTCAGACCCTTGTTTTCCATCGCGCCCATGTTGAAGTCATGGGTGGCGACCACGTGGAACACGTCCAGGTCGTAGTTGCGGCCGTAGGTTTTTTCGTCCCAGCGCATGGCGCGGATCAGCGCATCCATGGCGTACCCGCATTGTCCGATGGCATCGGCCTCGGCCCACAGGCTCAGGGTCACTTCGCGCCCGTCGGCGGTGGTGTAGGGGCGGGTGATCTTCTCCAGGTGGCCGGCCACCAGTGCGAACAGGTAGCTGGGCCTGGGGTGCGGATCGACGAAACGTGCCCAGTGGCGGCCGTCGTCCAGGTCACCGGCGCCGTCCGGGTTGCCGCCGGCCAGCAGCACCGGGAAACGTGCACGTTCGGCGCGCAGGGTCACGCGGTAGGAGGCCAGTACATCGGGGCGGTCGAGGAAATAGGTGATACGTCGGAAGCCCTCGGCTTCGCACTGGGTCAGCAGGAAGCCGTTCTCGGGAGCCCCGGACAGATACAGGCCCTCGAGCTTGGTGTTTTCGGCGGGCTTGATACGCACCACGGTTTCCAGCACGCTGCCGTCGCGCACGCCATCGACGGTCAGTCCCGTGTCGGTGCGCTGCCAGGCATCATCCGCAAGCGGCGCACCGTCGAGGGTGATGTCCAGCAGTTCGAGGTCTTCCCCGTCCAGGCACAGCGGCTGGCCAGAGGTCCCCGACAGTGTCAGTTGCGTGCGGACCAGGGTTTGGTCGACGCCAAGGTCGAAGACCATGTCCACGGTGCGGATGCGCCAGGACGGAGCGCGGTACTCGGACAGGCGCACCGCGGTAGAATCGGAAGCATGCATGGGGAAAAGGCATGAGTGGGGGAGCCTTCAAGGCTAGCATGGCAGGTCGCACCCGGTCTGAAGCCGGCATGACTCGTGAGGCTGATACGCCACCGCTTGCGATCGGCGACATACGCGAGGCAGCGGCGCGGATAGCACCCTACGTGCGCGTGACGCCGGTGCTGGCCAGCGCGGCCCTGGATGAACGTGCCGGTGCATACCTGCATTTCAAGTGCGAGCATCTGCAGCACGGCGGCGCCTTCAAGTACCGTGGTGCCAGTCATGCCGTGTGGTCACTCGATGACGGGACCGCGGCGCGTGGCGTGGTCACCCATTCTTCCGGCAACCATGGCCGCGCGCTGGCGCTGGCAGCGGCTGCGCGTGGCATACCCGCGCATGTGGTGATTCCCGAGGGCGCGGTGCAGACCAAGCTCGCGGCGATCGAGGCCGCCGGCGCGCACGTGGTGCGCTGCGCACCGACCCAGGAAGCGCGCGAAGCGCAGACCGAGCGCGTGCGCACCCGTACCGGCGCACGGCTGGTACATCCCTACGCCGATACCAGGGTCATCGCCGGCCAAGGCACGGTGGCACTGGAGCTGTTGCGCGCGGTGCCGGCCCTGGACCTTCTGGTCGTGCCGGTCGGCGGTGGCGGGCTGGCAGCCGGATGCGCCGTGGCCGCTGCGGGATGGCGGCCCGGCCTGCGCGTGATCGGCATCGAGCCAGCCGGAGCCGACGACACCGCACGCTCGCTCAAGGCCGGCCGGAGAATCACCGAGGGCAGGCCCGACACCCTGTGCGACGGTCTGCGCGCCACGGTCGGAGCACCGAATCTGGCCCTGATGCAACGGCATGGGGTCGAGGTGCTCACGGTCACCGATGCACAGACGGTGGAGGCCATGCGCCTGCTGTGGAGCGAACTCAGGCAGGTGGTCGAGCCGTCCAGCGCCGTCGTACTGGCCGCCGTGCTGGCCTATCCGGAACGCTTTGCCGGATGCAAGGTGGGGCTGGTCCTGACCGGAGGCAACGTGGATCTGGATGCCCTGCCCTTCAACTGAAGACCATGCGAGGCATGCGACGTCAGCCCCGTGAGGGGTAGCATGCACACCATGCAACGATGCCCCTGGGCCGAACGCAGCGCCATCGAGCGCGACTACCACGACCGCGAGTGGGGCGTGCCGGTGCACGATGACCGCACCCTGTTCGAATTCCTGTGCCTGGAAGGCGCACAGGCGGGGCTGTCCTGGCGTACGGTGCTGGACAAAAGGGCTCGCTATCGCGAGGTGTTCCACCGGTTCGAGATTGCCCGTGTCGCTGTGATGTCTGACTCCGAGCTGGAGCGCCTGGCCGAGGACCCGGGCATCATCCGCAACCGCAACAAGATCCGCGCCATGCGCGACAACGCCCGTGCCGCGCTCGATGTCCTGTCCGACCAGGGCAGCCTCGATGCGTACCTGTGGTCATTCGTCGGCGGCACCACGATCCGCAACGCCTGGCAGCAGCCGAACCAGGTACCGGCCAGTACCACGCAGTCCGAGGACATGAGCCGCGCTCTGAAACAGCGCGGCTTCCGGTTCGTCGGGCCGACCATCTGCTACGCCTTCATGCAGGCTACCGGCATGGTCGACGACCATCTGGCGCACTGTTTCCGGCATGCGGCGAACTGAACGGTCCGGCGCAGGGATCGTCCGCATCCTGCGGCCGGAGTGAGGTGCCGCACAAGCCGAATGGAAGCTGAACCGCAGTGCCGCCATCAGGCAGCAAGTCAGCGTGCATTCGGAAAGAAGGCGTTAAACAGGTAGCCTCTTTTGAATTTCGAGTGGGTAGTCTACGTCCATCACTGATGGATGTGGAGTGCCGACATGAACAACCAACTGTTTGAAGCCGCCCTTGGGGTGGCCGAGCCTTGGCACGTTGAAGGCGTGCG
>JALUXG010000015.1 GCA_027019085.1 Rhodanobacteraceae bacterium
TCATCGATTTTTCCCCGAAAATTGCAAGAAAACGGATGCCAGGCTTGCAGAAGGTGGCGTTTTGGCACCCTGGAATTCGGGTATTTTACATGAAATATCAATTAGTTGTGAATTATTCAAGGGCGACGTAGTAGAGGGTGTACATGCAAGGCGGCTCCGTGTGTCCCGCTGTGCATCCTACACCGTGTACGGTGACATCTTGCTTTCCAGTAACCGGTTGGAAGCGGGCATGCGGCAGGTCCGGATGGCCTGCCGTCTGCGGATGCGGAACGGGGCCAGGGAATGGCAGGGTATCAGCCCTCAAGAGCCTCCCAGCGAGCATATGCCTCGTCCAATTCGGCCTGCAGTCTGGCCAGGGCTTCGTTGGCAGAGACGATGGTGTCGCTGTCGCGCTGGTAGAACCCGGGATCGTTCATGCCTGCGGTTCGCTCGGCGATCTCGCATTCCAGCTGTTCGATGCGCGCGGGTAGCTGTTGCAGTTCGCGCTGGTCCTTGTAGCTGAGCTTGCGCTTTGGTACTGGTGTCTGGATGGCCGGTTTGGCCATGTCGCCCTTGCGCGGGGGCGCCTGGGGCGATGCAGCGGCCGGGGCCGGTCGCTGGCGCAGCCAATCGGCATAGCCGCCGACGTATTCGCCGATGTGGCCGTTGCCTTCCAGCGCCAGGGTCGAGGTGACCACGTTGTCGAGGAAGTCGCGGTCGTGACTGACCAGGAGCAGGGTGCCCTGGTAGTCGGCCAGGCGTTCTTCCAGCAGCTCCAGGGTCTCCACATCCAGGTCATTGGTCGGTTCGTCCATCACCAGCAGGTTGGACGGCTGGGCGAACAATTTGGCCAGCAGCAGGCGGTTGCGTTCGCCGCCGGACAGGCGGGTGATCGGCGCGCGGGCGCGTTCGGGCGTGAACAGGAAGTCCTGCAGGTAGCCCATGATATGGATGCGCTTGCCGTTCAGCTCGATGAACTCGCGCCCTTCCGCCACGTTGTCGGCGGCGCTGGCGGTTTCGTCCAATTCCGCACGGTGCTGGTCGAAGTAGGCGATTTCCAGGCCGTCGGCGACCTTGAGCGTGCCTTCGTCGGGCGTGATCTGCCCCAGCAGCAGGCGGATCAGGGTAGTCTTGCCGGCGCCGTTGGGGCCGATGATGCCGATGCGGTCGCCGCGCATCACGGTGGTGGTCAGATCCTTCACCAGTACGCGCTCGCCGTAGCGGAAGCCGATGTTGCGGGCCTCGATCACCTTGCGCGAGGAGGCTTGCGCATTGGCCAGTTGCAGCTTCGCGGTGCCGGTCTTCTCGCGCCGTTGCGCGCGTTCGGCGCGCATCGCCTTGAGTGCGCGCACGCGACCCTCGTTGCGGGTACGGCGGGCCTTGATACCCTGGCGGATCCAGGCTTCCTCCTGCGCCAGGCGTTTGTCGAACAGGGCATTGGCCTGTGCCTCGGCGTGGGCGCGTTCTTCGCGCCGGCGCAGAAAATTGTCATAGTCGCCGGGCCAGTCGGTCAGTTGTCCGCGATCGATCTCGACGATGCGCGTGGCCAGTGCGCGCAGGAAGCGCCGGTCATGGGTGACGAAGACGATGGCACCGGCAAAGCCCAGCAGGAAGTCCTGCAGCCATTGGATGGCCTCGATGTCCAGATGGTTGGTGGGCTCGTCCAGCAGCAGTACGTCGGGCGCGCTGACCAGCGCACGGGCCAGCAGCACACGCCGCTTCATGCCGCCAGAGAGGGCGGCAAAGTCAGCCTCGCCATCCAGTTCCAGGCGCGTCAGAGTCTGCTCCACGCGCCTGTCCAGGTCCCAGCCGTGACCGGCCTCGATGCGTGCCTGGGCACGGGCCATGGCTTCGGTATCCCCGTCGTGGGCGGCGTGGTGGAATGCAGCCAGCTGCGCACCGAGTTCGCCCAGGCCTGTGGCGACCACGTCGAAAACGCTGCCCGAAGTGTCCTGCGGGACCGCCTGGGACAGGCGCGTCACGCGCACGCTGGCCTGACGGCGAAGCTCGCCGTCGTCGGGAACGATCTCACCATCCAGCAGGCGCAGCAGCGTGGTCTTGCCGGTGCCATTTCGTCCGAGCACGCACACCCGTTCGCCGGCGTCTATACTGAAGTCGATGCCGTCGAGCAGTAGTGGTCCGCCGACGCTGTAGTCGACATTCAGAAGTTGTATCAGGGGCATCCCTGTAGTGTAAGCCGGTTGCCCAGCTATGGGTTACCAGGGCCAGCAGGCCACCGTCATGCAATGATTCGTGTCCTTGGGGCCCAGGTGACTGCACGCAACTGCAAAGTACAGTGTTTCGAAAATCTGCCAGCCTGCCTTCACATACGCACACTGCATCTGTGCGCAGATGGAAGGGTGATGCATGTGCAGACTGGATCGGAACTACCCGCGGGGCTTGTACTGGCCCCTCCGTCACTGGACAGTGACCATTGCACGCGCGAGAGTTCTGTTCTCGCATCCGATGATCTTTCCGGGGGTAAGCCATGAAACCGATGCTTGTGTTGTTCGTAACCATGCTGGGCTTGAGTGCCTGCCAGTCCGACCAGTCTCCCGCAGTGCCCGCCAGGACAGGCACGGCTGCCGCATCGAGCAGCGGACCTGCAACGGAAACACGGCGCCAGGTCACGTTGGCACCGCAGATCAATGCCAGGGATTTTGCGTATTTCGACAAAACACTCGCTTCGGACGACTTTCAGGGTCGCAAGCCCGGAACCGTTGGTGCCGATCGCACCAAGGCATGGCTGGTCGAGCAGTTCAGGCGCATGGGGCTGGAACCGGGCAATCATGGATCCTGGTTCCAAACGGTTCCGGCGGTATCGACGGACCTGGTCAACACAAAGGTCAAGCTGCAGGTTCACGTGCGTGGCAAATCGCTCGATTTCGACAATCACAGCGACATGATCGTGGGAACCTTGCAGGCACGGCCGGATGTCACACTGAAACGCTCCGATATCGTGTTTCTCGGCTATGGAATCGATGCTCCCGCTTACGACTGGAATGACTACAAGGGAGTCGACGTCAAGGGCAAGACGGTGATCCTGCTGGTCAACGATCCCGGGTATGCCACGCAGGACCCGACCCTGTTCAAGGGCCGTACGATGACCTACTACGGCCGGTGGACATACAAATACGAAGAGGCCGCACGCATGGGTGCAGCCGCATGTTTCGTGGTTCACACCAGTGACGGCGCCGCAGGCTATCCATGGTCGGTCGTGAACAACAGCTGGAGCGGGCCCCAGTTGAGCCTGCCGGTCCGGGTCGACCCGTCGCCCCGGCTTGCCGTGGCCGGGTGGCTTACCCATGACTCGGCAAAAAGACTGTTCTCCGCTGCCGGCCTGGATTTCGACAAGCTGGCGTCGGCGGCGTCAAGGCGGGGTTTCCGGCCGGTCAATCTCAAGGCAACGGCCTCAATCGAGCTCAGGAGCAAGGTCGGGCACTTCCAGTCGCAGAACATTCTTGCGATGGTCAAGGGCGCAAGGCACCCCGAGCAGACGGTCATTTACACCGCGCACTGGGACCATCTGGGCATGGATCCGTCACTGAAGGGTCACAAGGTCTACAGCGGCGCCATCGATAACGGCACCGGCTTGAGCATGTTGCTGGAGATCGCCAATACCTTTGCGCATCAGAAAAGCCCGCCGGGTCGCACGGTGCTGTTCTTCATGCCCACACTGGAGGAATCGGGTCTGCTGGGATCGCAGTACTACGTGGCACACCCGGTGTTCCCGCTGGACAAGACGGTTGCGGATCTTGCCGTGGATGCGCTCCCGATCATCGGGCGTGCGAGAGACATGACCGTGATCGGCAAGGGGCAGTCGCAACTGGAAGACATGCTGGCCAAAGTGCTCAAGCGACAGGGTCGTGTCGAATCCCCCGAGGTGACGCCGCAGAATGGCTTCTATTTCCGTTCCGACCATTTCAACTTTGCCAAGGCCGGCATACCTGCGCTGCTGGTGAGCTCGGGTCTCGACTTGAGGGATGGGGGCCGCGCGCGCGGCGAGAAGCTGGCGGCGGATTACACCCGCAATCGCTATCACACACCACGAGACGTGTTCAATCCGCATTGGGATTTCAGCGGCATCCTCGAAGACACGCAGGCGTACTACGAACTGGGCCGGAACCTTGCCGACAGCGACGTGTTTCCGCAATGGTACGAGAACAGTCCGTTTCGTCATGCCCGGGCGAAGCTGACGGATTCGTCCAAACAGCAGGGAAACTAGGGTGCAACAGCCTTTCGTGGCGGGACGGGATCAAGGGTCCTGTCCGCCGTGCCTTGTATAATCAGACGCTTCAGTAACTGCCATGTACGGGATCCATATGCCAAGCTGGGACGAGCGCTACGCTTCCGTTGACGGCCATCTGTTCGGCGATGCACCGAACGTCTTTCTGGCCGCTCAGAAATCACGCCTTCCTGTACGTGGCACGGCACTGGCCGTGGCCGACGGTGATGGCCGCAACGGGGTCTGGCTGGCCGAACAGGGGCTGGACGTGCTGGCCGTGGATGCTTCGTCAGTGGCGCTGGATAAGAGCCGCAAGCTGGCCGCCGCGCGCGGGGTCACGCAGCGCATGCACTGGGAGCTGGCCGATCTGGCCACATGGGATTTCGGGCACGAACGCTTCGACGTGATCGCCGCGATCTTCATCCAGTTCGCGGGCCCCGAGCTGCGTGCACGGCATTTTTGCTCGATGCGCGAAGCGCTCAAGCCCGGCGGGCTGTTGCTGCTCGAAGGCTACCGGCCGGAACAGCTCGACTACGGCACTGGCGGACCGCCCGATGCCGAGAACATGTACACCGAACCGATGTTGCGCGAGGCCTTTGCCGATCTGCATATCGAGCACCTGCACAGCCATGACGCGGTACTGCACGAGGGCCGGCATGAAGGCATGTCGGCGCTGATCGACCTGGTGGCGCGCAAACCGGTTCGCTGAGTGTGCCCAGCGGTTGGCGCAAGCCATGCCGTGAGGCTCGACAGGGGGTGCGATAGGGCATGCCGCTGAAACCATCGATGCTGGCCGATCCGCTGCCCGGACCCGTAGGCCATTGCGACACCGTGCCGGTGAGCGATGGGAGTCGGCTCTTCCGGCGACGCTGGCCCTCGCAGGTTGCTGGCCGCGGCGTATTGCTGGTGCATGGCCTGGGGGAGCACAGCGGCCGCTACCGGCACCTTGCAACCTGGTTCAATGCCCGCGGATGGGACGTGTGCAGCTACGACCAGCGCGGCCACGGCCAGACGGCTGGCCGGCGTGGCGTACTGCCGCGCCCGGGTGTCCTGCTCGATGACCTGGGTGTGGTGTTTGCCGATTACGCCTCGCAGTTCGACACGCCGCCGCTGTTGTTCGGGCACAGCATGGGCGGCCTGCTGGCAGCCCGTGCGGTGTTGAGCGGCGCCTTGCAGCCAGCTGGTCTGGTGCTGTCCTCGCCGGCCCTGCGCACGCATGAGCCTGGCTGGTTGCGCGTGCTGGCGGCCATGCTGGCGCGACTGTGGCCCTCGATGCCGCTCCGTCACGGGGTGCAGCGGGCGTACCTTTCGCGCGACGCTCGGGTGGTGCAGGCTTGTGCCGAGGACCCGCACTGCCATACCCGGATCACGCCGCGACTGGCCGATTTCATCTTTCGCACCGGGCCTGCATGCATCGATAGAGCGGGCATGCTGGGGGTGCAGACCCTGTTGCTGGCGGCAGGCGAGGATCGGGTAGTCGATCCGTCCGGCAGCCGTGATTTCATCGCGGGCGCCTCACCGGCGGTGTTGCAGGGAGCGCTGCTGGAGGGGTGCTACCACGAGATCTTCAACGAGGCCGAACCTGTGCGCAGTCGCGTGTTTGCGCGTCTGGGCGCATGGCTGGACACGCACTTTCCCTGACTGTGTACCCATGGCGTGACCTTGCCCACCTCGGCAAGGCCATTGCCTGACGTACCGGCGCTGGCTCAGGCCCCGCTGTTGCCCCCGGGCTTGATGCCGTCGACGATCTTGAACGCGGTGCCGACGACCTTGGACAAATCGCCCATGTCCGAGGGCACGATCATCACGTTCGAGGCCTTGGCTATACCGCCCCACTGGGCAATGAAATCCTGCGCCACCTGCATCTTCATGGCGTCCTCGGCACCGGACTGCTGCAATGCCTGGCCGACCGTGGCCAGTGCGCGGGCCGTGGCCTCGGCCACCGTGAGCACTGCCTGGGCATCGCCCTGGGCCTGCAGGACCTTGGCCTGCTTGGCGCCCTCGGCGCGGTTGATCTGCTGCTGGCGTTCGCCCTCGGAGACATTGATGGCCTGCTGCTTTTCGCCTTCGGATTTGGCGATCAAGGCGCGCTTCTGGCGTTCGGCAGTGATCTGCAGTTCCATGGCGTGGATCACTTCCTGCGGTGGGTTGATGTCGCGGATCTCGTAGCGCAGCACCTTCACGCCCCAGTTGGTGGCAGCATGATCGAGTTCGCTGACGATCGATTCATTCAGCTCGGTGCGCGAGGACAGCACTTCGTCGAGCTGCTTTTTGCCCACATCCGAACGCATGATGGTCTGTGCCAGCTGCTCGACCGAGGACAGCGGGTCGGAGGTGCCGTAGGCGGCTGCCTTGGGGTCGGTGATCTGCAGGTACAGCACCCCGTCGATGGAGATCTGCGTGTTGTCCTTGGTGATGCAGACCTGCTTTTCCACATCCATGGGCGTCTCGCGCAGGTCGAACTTGTAGGCCACGCTGTCGATGAACGGGATCAGCAGGTTCAGGCCCGGCTGCAGGACCCGGTGGAAACGGCCCAGGCGTTCGACCACCCAGGCATGTTGCTGCGGAACGATACGCAGGCCGCGGCTGATCAGGGTCAGCGCGATGACCACCAGCACGATGGCGATGACGAGACTTACGGACATGCTGCTCTCCTTGTCATGGAATAGGTAAAGATGCCGCGATCAGTTCGGATCGCCGGCGGACAGGATCAACACATTGCCCTCGCGGGCGACGATGCGCAGCGTCTGCTCCGCATGCACGTTGGCATGCGTATCCTGCATCCTGGCTTGCCAGGCGGTTCCGCGGTAGAACACGCGAAGATTGTCGCCGCCGGCCTCGAGCACCCTGACGCTGCGGCCGACATCGTCGTTGCTGATATCGTCCGAAGCGCGGTTTTTCATTCGCTTGCGCATCCAGTGGGCGATCGGAAGACCCAGCAGGGTGACGACGCCGACCACGACCAGTGCAGGTGTCAGTCCGGCCCCCAGGAATGCCGTCGCGGCGCCGGCAAAACAGGCCAGCGAAATGGCAAGCAGGTAGATGGTGAGCGTGTGCATCTCGGACACCGTGACGATTGCGCCGATCACCAGCAGGACGATGCCGAGCCAATCCGATGCATGCATGCGTATTCCTCCCCTTGCTGCGAACGGTCTTGCCTGCCGTGGCAAGAAGCCGTCACGTAGCGGGCCGATTGTATCCGAAGTGAGCTGGAAAGGACGCGCACATTGGCCGTTCGGGCCGCTCAGGGCACGCGATGCCCCGCACTCGCCGTCCAGATGGCATACCAGTCCTCGACAGACAGCTTCACGTCCAGTGCGGCCACGGCCTCGCGCAGCCCCGCGATACGCGAGGTGCCGGTAATCGGATGCGGGCGGGACGGGTGGCGAAGGACCCAGGCATAGGCCAGGGTCGCCAGCGGGATGCCGAGGCGTTCGGCGATCGCCTGCATGGTTTCGCGCACCCGCAGTGCGTTCGCGTCCTCGCCGGTGAACAGGCGTCCGCCGCCCAGGGGCGACCAGATCATCGGCCGCCGACGCAGGCGTTGGGCCTGGTCCAGGGTACTGTCGTGCAGGGCATTTAGATGCAGTGGAGACAGCTCGACCTGATTGGTGGCCAGCGGATAACGTGCGTCGAGCAGGGCAAACTGCGAGGGGCTGTGGTTGGAAACTCCCCAGTGCGCGACCTTGCCGGCCTCGGAGAGCGCGGCGAAGGTGCCGGCCAGCGCATCGGCATCCATCAGTGAGTCGGGACGATGGATCAGCACCATGTGCAGGCGCTCCACGCCCAGCTTGCGCAGCGAGGCCTCGACCTGGCCGCGGATGTAATCTTCCGAAGTGTCGTAGTGCTTGGTGGCGATGCCGCGTTCCGCGGAGGGCGGCCGGATACCGCACTTGGTCACGATGCGGATGCGCGCCTTGAGTTCCGGCGCCGCCTTGAGGGCTTCGCCGAACAGCGACTCCACGCGTCCGTCACCGTAGATGTCGGCATGGTCGAAACTGTCGATCCCCAGCTCCAGCGCCTGCTCGATCCAGCGCACGCGTGCGGGGACGTCGAGTTTCCATTCGGTCATGCGCCACATGCCGGCGACGATGGGGGAAAGCAGTGGGGCTGGGGCGTTCATGCGGGGATTTCCATGAAAGGGTGGAAGATGCGCCGGGGCATCAGTGGCAGAAGAACTGGTACCAGTGCCGGCAACGGAAACGTGCCTCGCAGCGCTTGAGCTGGGCGCCGTATTCACGCGCGCGCCAGTCGACGCCGGCGGCCACCTCGAGCAGATGCCGGTTGCGTCGCCAGCGACCGCTGCGGTAGCCGCCGATGCCTTCGTGGTAGGCGATGTACAGGTGTTTGGGGTCCCACTTGGAGATGCCCAGTTCGCGGTGGATGCGGTCGGTGTACCAGCCGATGAAATCGAGCGCGTCCTCCATGTCCGAGCGGCTCTTGAACCAGCCTCCGGTGGCATCCTTGTATTCGTTCCATACCGGGTCCTGCGCCTGGGCGTAGCCGTAGGCGCTGGATTTGCGCGGCAGCGGGATGAACAGGAACCAGGAACGCTTCGGCCGGGCGCTTTCGCGGTAGCTCGACTCGCGCTTGACGAAGGCCATCAGCACGTTGATCGGCGTGCCCCAGCGCTGCTGTGCCTGGTGGGCGTCGTCGTACCAGTCCGGGTGCTGGTCGAACACGCTGCACAGATTGGCTGTATTGCGCGGCGGCGCAGTCGCGCAGCCGGCGAGGAGCAGTACGGCGACAAGGCACGATCCGATCAGGGTGCGGCGCAGGGCGGAGATGGGTCCAGGCGGCATCATGCGCGTACTTTAGCAGTCCCGATGCTGGCCTCGCCTGCCTTGCTGCGCGACCATGACCGCATGATCGACCGTGACTACCCCGTCCTCGAAACCGCCCGCCTGCGTCTGGACCGCCTGGGTGCGGACGACGCTGAGGTTCTGTTCGCCTATCGTGCCGATGCGTATGTGGCGCGTTACCAGGGCTGGGTCCCCTGCGACGTGAAGGAAGCCGCCGCGTTCATTGCCGAACAGGCGCGGCGTCCGTTTGCCGAGCCCGGCGGCTGGAACCAGCTCGCCATCCGCGCGCGTGCCAGCGGTGCATTGCTGGGAGACCTGGGCTTGTATTTTCCGGCCCGGCGCGAGGACGCCATGAGCTTCGGGATCAGTCTGCATCCTGCCCATCAGCACCGGGGCTACGCGCGGGAAGCCATGCACGCGGTGCTCGAGCTGCTGTTCGGGCAGCTGGGCTGCCATCGCGTGGTGGCTTCGGTCGATCCACGCAATACACCGAGCCTGGCCCTGTGCCGCGCACTCGGCATGCGCCTGGAAGCCCATCACGTGGAGAGCCTGTGGTTTCGTGGCGACTGGGTAGATGATGTCGTTTTCGCCCTGCTGGCCCGGGAGTGGCCGATCCGGGAGGCTTGAAGGTCATGGCCTTTGGCAGATGCCCGCATCGGCATTCGGTGGCAGGATATGGCAAGCCGAACCTACCATCGGAGTCCCACCGTGGCGACTTTCCTCGTCTGGCTGCTGGTCCTGATCTTCTGCTGGCCGCTGGCGCTGCTGGCACTGGTGCTTTACCCACTGGTGTGGCTTGTCCTCCTGCCTTTCCGCCTGCTCGGCATCGCCGTGGGCGGCGTCCTGGCCTTCGTCAAGGCGGTCATCATGTTGCCTGTGCGTATCCTGGGTGCGCGGCCGGGATAACCTCCGGTTCGATCGGGTACGGTGGAGCGAACTCCGGACATGGCGCGGCGCCTCTCTGGCCTTGAATCAGCAATCTTGCCCGTTGTCCTGCATCACGCAGGCCAACTCAGCGCACCCTAAGCAACGCTTGTCATCATCGATCCACACGATATCCCCATATTGAGGATATCGGCGAATTGCGCGAGACTCCGTACGGGGTAGCGTCGCCATTCCAGACAGGGAGCTTCCTTGCCGATGGGCTGCACGGGCAGGCATGCGGGCGCCACGATCGCATGTCTTTCCGGTCATGTGCGTAAGGCACAAACCTGTGCTGCGCATGCCAAGTGCGTGTCCCGGAGACACCGCCACGGAGGGATTGAACCGGCCGGTGACACCCCAGTTGCCGGTTTCCGAAACCCGACCCGAGACGACCATCATGCGCACGATGAAACTTTCCGTCCTGGTGCTGGCCCTGACCGCCACCGGCATGCTTCCCTGTGCCCTTCCAGAGGCGTGGGCCGGTCCCGCGCAGACGGGCAATCACCGGCAAGACAAGCACAAGAAGAAGATCGAGAACCTGGCGAAGGTCGAAGTCATCGCCCGGGAACTGACACTGACGCGCATCCCGCTCGATGCCGCCTTCAGCGAATCGGTGATCGGCCCGTCGGCCATCCGCTTCAGCTCGCCAATGATGAGCGTGCAAAGCCTGCTTGAGCGCACGCCTTCAATCAACGTGCGGACGCCCGCTGCCAATGGCGTGCGTACCAACATCACCTTCCGCGCCTTCAGCAGCGGACAGTTTTCCGAGACTTTCGACGGGGTACCGATCAACGACCCGTTCAACGGCGGCACGACCAACACGGCATCGACGCGCAACAACATTCCCCTGACGCTGGCCAACGTCGACAGCGTGCACCTGTACCGCGGCATCAACAATCCGGCGGTGACCTCGTACAACTCGCTGGGAGGCACCATCGCCTACCACCCGCGCATGCCCAGCGACAAGGCGAATGCCTCGCTGACGCTTGGCGGAGGGAGCTTCCATACCTGGCTGTACGGCCTGACGGCCAATACCGGTTCGCTCGGTGGCGTGCGCAGCCTGGTCAGCATCAACCACAACACCAGCAAGGGCTGGCAGAAAAATTCCGGCAACAGCAACCTGAACCTGTATTACGCCGGTGTGTTGCCCTATGCCCACCACAACGGTCGGGTCTATCTGTATGCGATCTACAACCGCAACATGGGCTATACCCCGCACACCGTACCGTTGCCGCTGATCCAGCAATACGGCTACAGCTACGGCTGGCCGCTGGACTGGACCAACAGCTACAACCAGGACCACGGGGGTACCTACATCCTCGGCAACAGCATGAACGTGAACGAGGTGTTCTCGTACAACATCCGCGTGTATGCGCGCAATGTCGACTACAACCGCGTCTCGTTTGCCAATCCACTGCATGCGCAAGGTCCAAACCAGCCGTACTATCTGCCCAATCAGGCAGGTGATTACTCGTTCTGGCTCTATTACCCGAACGGCCCTACCTACGACCCCACGGCCACCTTCGGCAGCAACGTGGCAGGCAATGCCTACCACACCTACATTTACAACACCCGGCAGTACGGCTTCATGCCGCATTTCACCCTGTACCTGCCCAACAACACCGTGAAGTTCGGTGGCGACTATTCGCACACCAGACTGCATTCGGCCGAGTTCTGGTACGGCGCCTACCCGATGCCGCTGCGACAGGGCTACAACAACGCCTGGGACGAGCATGATTCGCGCGACCTCGGATCGCTGTTCGTACAGGACGAGATCAGCTTGCTCGATGGCACATTGACCGTCACCCCTGGCGTGAAATACATCTTCGCGCACACCAAAAACCACGATGCCATCGGTTTCTTCTATCCGATTGCAGGCAGCGTCAATGACAACGAGCACTACACCTCGCCGACCGTCGGCGTGAACTGGAAGCCGGCCGACCACGTCAGCCTGTACGCATCCTGGGGACGTACGGCCAAATTCCCGAACATTGCCGCCTACTACAACAACATCGGACAGACCAACAATGCCGGGCAGGCGGTGGTCGTTCCACTGCATGTGTCGCCCGAATACGTCAATGACCTCGAGCTGGGCGCCCGTTACGAGAACAAGGGCTTCGAGGGCGCGCTCAATTACTACCGCGAGAACTTCAGGAACACCTTCATCGATGTCACCGATCCGTCGACGGGACTGTCGACCACCTCCAATGGCGGTGCCTCGCGCTACGAGGGAGTCGAACTGGACATGCAGTACAGCATCGATACCCCCCTGGGGGGATTGAGCGTCTACGGCAACGTGGCCCAGAACAAGGCGTTCTTCACCAGTGCCTTCACAGTGGCCAGCGCCGCGGGTTCGGGAGCTCTCGCCGGTAACAGCGTGAAATCGGGCCAGCCCCTGGCCGGCGTGCCCAAGCACCTGGCCAATCTCGGCGTGGGCTGGAAGTGGACGACCTGGCGGGCCAAGCTCGGTGCGCATTATTCCGGGTCGCAGTTCGTCAACGAATACAACGCGGGGCTGCCCTCGGCCGAACAGATTCCGGCCTATACCGTGGTCAACTTCACCCTGCGTGACAAACTGCGGTTCGGCAATGGCCCGATCAAGGACATGAAGCTGGCGCTCTATGTCGACAATCTGCTGGATCGTCACTACTACACATTCGGCTACGGCGACACAACCTACAGTGGCGCGCCGTTCGTGCGTGCCATCTACGAGGAGCCGCGTGCGTACTTTGCTTCGGCGACATTCGATTTCTGAGACAGGCCGGGAGCCGGCCGGTCACGGGTAGACGGCCGGTTCCCTGTGCGGTTCCGGTGGCAGCGGGTAACGAGGATACTTGCCCGCATGCCGCCATGCGAAACAGTTACGGCGCATGGGCCGATCCATGACGTCATGCAAGGAAGTCCCCCATGCCAGGTAACCAGCCGACCGCACTCGAGGTCCTCGACGCCCAGAAGTTCTCGCGTTTTCACGCCCGTGCCGTGTTCACCACGGGCATGGGCGTGTTCACCGACGGCTATGACCTGATCTCGATCAGCGTGGTGTTGCCGATGGTGCTCGACAGCTTCGGCATCGGCAAACTCACCGGTCTGCAATCCTCGCTGCTGGTGGCTTCGGCGCTGCTGGCTTCGGCCGTGGGCGCCATTCTGTTTGGCGTCCTGTCCAATACCGGGCGCAAGCGCTTCTACGGTATCGACGTCAGCCTGATGGCGCTGGCCGCGCTGGCGCAGGCTTTCACGCCGGGCATCGGCTGGCTGATCGGCGCACGCACGCTGCTGGGTATCGGCATCGGCGCCGACTATGTGCTGTCGCCGATGATCATGGCCGAGCACAGCAACGCGAAGGACCGGGGCAAGGCGCTCACTGTGGGTTTCTCGCTGATGTGGGTTCTTGGAGCCATTACCGCTTCGCTCTTGCAGATCACGCTGGAATGGCTGCACGTGCCGCCGGACCTGCAATGGCGGATCACACTGGGTGCGGGGGTGATTCCCGCAGCTGCCGTGATCGTGCTGCGGCGACGGCTGCCGGAAACACCGCGCTATTACGCGCACATCAAGCATGACGGCGAAGCGTTGAAGTCAGTGGTTGCGCATGTGACCGCTGCTCCCGCAGCGGCAATCGTGCGTGCAGACACCAGCCTTGGCGCCGGCATGCGCGAATATTTCGCGCGTTACTGGCGGCGCTTTTTCATGATCAGCCTGCTGTGGTTCGTGTACGACATCGTGATCTATGCGGGTGGCCTGTTCGGTCCCAGCCTGCTGGGCAAGAGCGTGGGCCTGACACCGGCCCAATTCCAGCTGGTCAATTCGGCCCTGTTCAGCATCGGCGGCAGCCTGGTGGCGGTGATGCTGATCGACCGCTGGGGACGCAAGCCGTTGCAGGCCGCCGGCTTCCTGCTGATGGGTGCGACGCTGCTGATGTACGCTTTCACCTACCATCCCGGTGTCAGTCCGGTGCTGTGGGGCATCGCGTTGTATGGCCTTTTCTTTTTCTTCAACCAGGCCGGACCGGGCTCGATCAGTGGCGCCGGCATGCTCGGCGTGGAAATGGCCGCTACCCGCGTACGCGGTCTGGTGCAGGGGCTGAGTGTCACCGCGGGCCGCCTTGGTGCGGCGCTCGGGGTATTCGTGTTTCCGCGCCTGTTCGCCGACTACGGCCAGAGCTTCGCGGTGGGATTCCTGGCTGTCACGGCACTGGTCGGCGCGGTGCTGACGATGGTCGGTATCCCCGAGTCCAGCCGGGTGAGCCTGGAGAAGGCCAGCGGGGAACAGGTGGCGTAGAGGCCCCCGGACGGTGATCCAGGCGGCACGAAGGTGCCGATGGCGTGTCTCTGTCTCCGGTCACCGGCTAGTGAACAGGCAGGTGAACCCATGCCATGGTATGGCGCATGATGAAGTATCTGCCCGACGCCTTGTTCGTCTCTCACGGCGGTGGCCCTCTGCCTCTGCTGGGTGATCCAGGTCACGCGCAGATGGTCGAGCTACTCAAGGAACTGGCACAGGCGATGCCGCGGCCGCGCGCGGTGGTCGTGGTCAGCGCGCACTGGGAAGCGCCGGTACCGACGCTCACCGCGGCCGCACAGCCGCAGTTGCTCTACGACTACCAGGGATTTCCGCCCGCCTCTTATGCCATCCGCTACCCTTGTCCGGGCGAACCCGCACTGGCCCTTACCCTGGGGCAGCGGTTGGCGGGACAGGGGCTCGGTTCACACCTGGACGCGGAGCGGGGTCTCGATCACGGAGTCTTCGTGCCGCTCAAGCACATGTATCCGCAGGCGGATATTCCTTGCGTGGAAGTATCGTTGCTCGATGGCCTCGATGCGGCGGCACACCTGGTGCTGGGGCGTGCCCTTGCCGGACTGGCGCGCGAAGGCGTCCTGTTGATCGGCTCGGGATTTTCGTTTCACAACCTGCGTGCATTCTTTCAGCCTGCCGGATCGGATACGCAGGCATTGAACGCGGCCTTCGAGGCCTGGCTGGAAGACAGTTTGTGTAGTCCGTATCACGATCACGCTGCGCGGCGCGAACGGTTGCTGCATTGGGAGAGTGCCCCCGGTGCCCGCTATTGCCATCCACGTGCCGAACACTTGATGCCGCTGCATGTGTGTGCGGGTGCAGCCGGCCTGGTGCGCGCGAGGCGTTATGCGCTGAAAGTGATGGGTAGACAGGCCAGCATGTACATGTGGTCGTCGGTAGAGGCCTGATCCGGCAGAACGGGAAGCCTGGTCCAGGACGCACGAAGCGGGCGATGCAAGGCTGCGCGACGGTCCAGGTACCTTGCCGCGTACTGTCGCAAAAGACGATTTTTCACCAACAGACCGTCAACGGGCTGCCCGGGTGCAGCCCGTCTGACAGCTTTTCGTCAGGCCAGGCGTGGGTTTACTTGATCCTGGCCGCCTTGCGCAGTTCTTCGGCGCGGTCGGTCTTTTCCCACGGGAAAGCCTCGAACGGGCCGACTTTCTGCTTGACCTTGCGACCGTTCTCCAGGGTCTCGTAGGTGTAGTCGGCCTTCGCCACCGGCTTGCGGCCGAAGTGACCGTAGCTGGCGGTGCGCTGGTACATGGGATGCACCAGGTCGAGTGTCTTCAGGATGCCGTAGGGCGTCAGGTTGAAAATGCCTGGCGATCAACGCCTCGATTTTCTCGTCGGGAATCCTGCCGGTGCCGAAAGTGGTCACGGATATCGAAGTCGGTCGGGCCACGCCGATCGCGTAGCTGACCTGCACTTCGCAACGGTCGGCGATGCCGGCGGCGACGATGTTCTTGGCCACGTAGCGCGCGGCATAGGCAGCCGAGCGGTCGACCTTGGACGGATCCTTGCCGGAAAACGCACCCCCGCCATGGCGGGCCATGCCACCGTAGGTATCGACGATGATCTTGCGCCCGGTCAGGCCGCAGTCGCCCACCGGTCCGCCGATCACGAACTTGCCAGTCGGGTTGATGTGCACCTTGGACCTGGGCAGCGAATCGAGCCACTTCGCCGGCAGCACCGGCTTGAGAATGTGCTCGCGCACGGCCTCGACCAGATCGGCCTGCTTCACGCCCGGGTCGTGCTGGGTGGACAGCACCACCGCATCGATGCCGGCGATCTGGCCGTCGTCGTAACGCAGGGTGACCTGGCTCTTGGCGTCCGGGCGCAGCCACGGTAGCGGACTGTTGCGCTGCTTGCGCACTTTGGCCTGCTGCTCGACCAGGCGGTGCGAATAGTAGATCGGTGCCGGCATCAGCTCGCGGGTCTCGTTGCAGGCATAGCCGAACATCAGGCCCTGGTCGCCGGCGCCCTGTTCCTCGGGCTTCTTTCGATCCACGCCGCGGTTGATGTCCGGGGACTGCTTGCCGATCAGGTTCAGCACGCCGCAGGTGGCGCCGTCGAAACCGACATCGGACGAGTCGTAGCCGATGTCCAGGATCACCTTGCGCGTCAGCTCCTCGATGTCCACCCACGCATCGGTGGTGATCTCGCCGGAGACGATGGCCACGCCGGTCTTGACCATGGTTTCGCAGGCCACGCGGGCGCGCGGGTCGCGGGCCAGGATGGCATCCAGCACGGCATCGGAGATCTGGTCGGCGACCTTGTCCGGATGTCCCTCGGAGACCGACTCGGAGGTAAAGAGGTAGCTGCTCATCGGGGTCTATATCCTTCCTTTCGGATAAAGAGATAAAACAAGCTGACATGATACAACCGCCATCGCCGGTTTGCATCGTGCTGCGTGGAGGCCGCAGGGCATGCGTTCAGCTGGCGTCGCCCGCAAATGGCCCGATTCCGGAACGCTGCATGCCTGAAATCGGCCCGCCTCCGGGCCGGCAGGGGGGCGAGTCTGCAGACGTCCGATCAGGAGGGACGACGATGAAAGGTATCGGCTGCGGCATGGTTTGGCTACTGCTTGGCGGCATGTCGGTGGCGCAGGTCGCGGTGGCCCGCTCCTGTGGCGAGGAGCGACCGGCGGTGTCCCACCTGTTCTGTGCGCATCCCGCCCTGGCCACCATGGACCGCACTCTGCAGGCGCTGGCCATGGCTTCGCCGGATGCCTCGGTGCGACGCGATCAGCGCATATGGCAGTCCCAGCGCGACGATGTCTTGTGGCGCCTGCTGAGCAACCGTTCGTTCACCGGGGATGCCGTGTTGCGCCGGGCCTGGCATCTGGAGCGCTCGCGTCAGGCTTTCCTGCTGGGCGTTGCCGGCCACGGTGCGGTGACCTTGCCGCCGATGCAGCGTATGCAGCGCAGCTTGCGTGCGCATCCGGGTGCCGTGGGTGATCCGCTGGCCGTCTGGGCCCGCTACGATCCGGACGTGTCGCTGGCGCGCACGCTGACATCGCTGCCGAATCGCCTGTCACAAGCGCTGGCGCGGCTCGAACTGAGGCCGGACCGGGTACTGTCGCAACGGGTTGAACTGATCAGCAATGGCAACCCCTGGTTCGACCTGCTCTGGCTGCCCGACGCGCGGCTGGGCGCGGTGGTTTCGGTGCAGGGCACGGACGCCTGCCAGTTGATGGTCTGGTTCCGCGCCGACCGCGACGGTACGGCCCGCGTCATCCCGGCACCGATGCTGGACCAGGTTCCGTGCGGACGTACACGCCTGACCCTGCTGCGGGTGGGCTATGACACCTATGTCGCGCTGCAGCGTATCGATGACCCGTATGCCGTGGACGTGTCCGTGCAGCAATGGCTGGACGGGCGCTGGGCCAGTCCGCTGCGCCAGCGCATGCGCTACGACCACGGACTCAGGCTTGGCCGGTTGCGCTGCGATGGCCGGGCGTGTGGATCGTATGCCGCGGTCATGATGCGCATCGCGCGGCGCTACGATGCCAGTCCGCAGGGCCGCTACATGGCGGTAGCGAAACTCGCGCCGGACGAACGCGTCCGTGCGCGTCAGCTGTTGCGTCTGGCCGCGCGCGAGCGCAAGACGATCCTGGGCAGCATGCCGCTGGCCGGCAACGAGGTGATGACCACCTTCTGCAGCGACGCGAGCTTCGTGCTGGTGCGCGTACACGGGCGCTTGCTGCTGGGCCGCATCGGCCATGGCTATCTGGGATGGCGGCGTTCTGATGGCTGGCGCATCGGCCTGTGGGGTATGCATGGTGGCAAACTGGAGGCGGTGGCCAGTGCCGTCATCCGGCGGCCACGCGGGCGCTTGCTGGCCACGGCCGCGATGCCGCCGGCCGTGATTCCGACGCGTTGAGGCTTCAGGCGGCGATCGCGGCGTCGTCGGCCAAACGGGCGAAGTAGTCGCGTGTCAGGCGCAGTTGTTCGGCAGCACTTTCGGCGCGGTTGACCACGGCGCGGAAGGCGGCGTTTCCCGCGTGGTCCCTGGCATACCAGCCCAGGTGCTTGCGTGCGATGCGCACGCCCTGGTGCTCGCCATAGAAATCATGCAGGTGCGCCAGGTGCGCGCACAGGATGGCGCAGACTTCGTCCGGCGTCGGCTCGGGCAGCGTCTCGCCGGTGGCCAGGTAGTGCACGATCTCGCGGAAGATCCATGGCCGGCCCTGGGCGCCGCGACCGATCATCAGGGCGTCGGCGCCGGTGACCTCGAGCACGTGCCTGGCGCGCTCGGGCGAGGTGACGTCGCCATTGGCCAGTACCGGGATCGAGATCGCCTGCTTCACCGCCGCAATGGTTTCGTACTCGGCTTCACCCTGGTACTTGTCGGCGCGGGTGCGCCCGTGCACGGCCAGCGCGGCGATGCCGGCATCCTCGGCGATGCGGGCGATGTTCAGGGCGTTCCTGTTCTCGCGGTCCCAGCCGGTGCGGATCTTCAGCGTCACCGGTACCTCCACGGCCTCGACCACGGCCCGGCAGATACGCGCCACCAGCGGCTCGTCCTGCAGCAGTGCCGAGCCCGACCACACGTTGCAGACCTTTTTCGCCGGGCAGCCCATGTTGATGTCGATGATCTGGGCACCGTGATCGACATTGAAGCGCGCAGCCTCGGCCAGCATGCCCGGATCGTAGCCGGCGATCTGCACCGCGACGGGGTCGGGCTCGCCCGCATGGTCCATGCGCTTGCGTGACTTGATGGTATGCCACAGGCGCGGGTCGGCGGTGGTCATTTCGGACACGGCAAGGCCTGCCCCCATGCGCTTGCACAGGAGCCGGAACGGCTTGTCGGTGACGCCGGCCATCGGGGCCAGCACCACCGGCGGATCGATGGTGTAGGGACCCAGGCGCATGGCACGGGTATTGTACGGCATGCGCATTGCCGTCAGTCGAAGCGCGACAGTACCTGCTCGCGCGAGGGCATGGCATCGGCGGCTCCGCGGCGCTCGGTGGACAGCGCCGCGACCCGTCCAGCCTGACGTACGGCCTGGGCGAACGCGTCCGCGTGGCGATCGGCGAGGCCAGCAGCCAGCGCGCCGCAGAAGGCGTCGCCGGCGCCCGTGGTGTCGATGGCGTGCACGGATTCGGCGGCGACCCGGTAGCAGTCCGCAGCGTCACCACGACGGTCCGCACCATGGGAGACGAAGCAGCCCTGGCGGCCCAGGGTTATCACCAGGCTGCCTTTTACCAGTTGCCGCGCCAGGGCATGCAACTGCGCATCATCCATGGCCGCAATGGCATGGGTGGCCGGGGCCTGGTCCAGAAAACGCTGGCACAACTGGGCAAATTCGCTTTCGTTGGGCACCAGCACGTCGGACAGCATCATCAGTTCCGGGTCCAGATCCGGATGCACGGGGGCGGGATTGAGCACACACAGCACGCCTTGCGCACGGCCCAGGGCCAGCGCCGCGCGGGTGGCGTCGATGTTGTTCTCCATCTGTGTCAGCAGTACGCGACTGCCGCTCAACACGGATTGTTGCGCGCGCAGGAAGTCCGGGTCGAGGGCTTCGTTGGCGGCCAGATGGACGATGATCTGGTTCTGCCCATCGGCATTGACCAGGATCGCTGCGGTCCCGGTGGGCTGGTCGGTTCGGACTTGCCAATGTCCCTCGATACCTTCCACTTCGGCACGCCTGGCTGCGGAACGGCCCAGGACATCGTCGCCACGCGCGGCGATGAATGCGGTTGCCACGCCCTGTCGGGCACAGGCCACGGCCTGGTTGAATCCCTTGCCACCCGGACCGGTGGCAAAGCCTTTGCCGCGCCGGGTTTCGCCCGGTTGCGGGAAACGATCGACCTGCCAGACATGGTCCTGGTTGTAGCTGCCGACGACGACGACCTGCACAGGCATGCCGTTCATGCCCCGCCGGTCTGTACGGCCGGTTCACGCACATGGCGGTGACGGAACAACGGTACGAACAGCAGGGCCATGATCAGCGCATAGGCCGCAAAGCTCATCCAGATGGCCGGCCAGTCCTTGCACACCGCCACCGCCTCGTTGCAGTTGGGGGCGGTGAAGAAGGTATCGATGGCCCAGCCGGCCACCAGGCTGCCCAGCACCGCGCCCACGCCGTTGGTCATGAACATGAAAAGGCCCTGCGCGCTGGCGCGGATCTTCGCATCGGTCTGGCCCTCGACGTACAGCGAGCCCGAGATGTTGAAGAAGTCGAACGCCATGCCGTAGATGATGCACGAGAGCACGATCATCCACAGTCCGCCGCCCGGATCGCCGAGGCCGAACAGGCCAAAGCGCAGCACCCATGCCAGCATGCTCATGGTCATCACTGCCTTGATGCCAAAGCGCTTGAGGAAGAACGGGATGGTGAGGATGAATGCGGTCTCGGAGAACTGCGAGATGGAAATGATGATGGCCGGATGCGTCACCGCCAGGCGTGTGGCCAGTTCCTGGAACGAGTGCAGGTTCAGCGAGGCGAAGAAGGTGTGCCAGTCGATCGGCGCCATGTCCTTGTACGGTGCCAGCTTGTTGAAGTCGTGCAGGAAGGTGTCGCCGTAGGCGTTGGTCAGTTGCAGCGCTGCACCCAGCAGCATCGCGAAGATGAAGAACACCGCCATGTTGCGGTTCTTGAACAGCACAAAGGCGGTCAGTCCGAGGCGGTCGGCGAGGGTGCGGCTTCGCGAAGCGATCAGTTTCGGCGGGCAGCGGGGCAGGGTGAACGCGTAGATGCCCAGCATCAAAGATGCGGCCGCAGCGATGCGAAACTGCATCGGCGAGGTCTCGAAATGCAGCAGGCTCACCGTCCAGGTGGCTGCGATGAAACCGATGGTGCCCCACACGCGAATCGGCGGGTAGGTCTTGACTACGTCGTAGCCCTCGCCTTTCAGCGCGTTGTAGGCAACGGTGATGGAGAGCGAAATGGTCGGCATGTAGAAGAGCATGTTCAGCAGCATCACCCAGAACATCAGCTCCGGGTCCTGCACCAGCGGCACGCAGAACAGCACGATCGCGCCCATGATCTGCAGCACGCCGTACAGGCGCTCGGCGTTGATCCACTTGTCGGCGATGATGCCGGCGATGGAAGGCATGAACAGCGAGGCGATGCCCATGGTCGAGAAGATCGCGCCGAAACTGGTGCCCGACCAGTGACGGGTCTGGAACCACCAGGCGCCGATCGTGAGCAGCCAGGCGCCCCAGATGTAGAACTGCAGGAAGTTCATGACCGTCAGGCGGAATTTCAGCATCGCGTTTCCCCCGTCATGGCTGCGGGAATGCCCCGGCCATCGATCCGGGCAGGGTAGAGGATGCCCGTCGCAGACGGCAAGCGGCGGACTTGCATCAAGCCAGGGCGAGGGCGACGTGCGCGCGAAGGGCAGGCAGCACCTCGCGAGTGAACCACGGATTGCGCGCTTGCCAGAGACGGTTGCGGGGACTGGGATGGGGCAGGGGTAGACGGCCCTGTTCCAGGTGGGTGCGCCAGTTGGCGACAGTGGCGGTCAGGTTGGCTCTGCGGGCGTCGTCGATCAGGGCCACCTGCGCGTAGCGGCCGAGGATCAGGGTCAGACGTACCCGGTCGAGCAGCGGCAGCAGGCGCGGATGCCAGGCAGGCGCGCATTCGGGTCGCGGCGGCAGATCGCCGTGGCGCCCGCTGCCGGGGTAGCAAAAACCCATCGGCACGATGGCGATGCGTTGCGCATCGTAAAAGCGGGTCCGGTCGATGCCCATCCAGTCGCGCAGCCGCTCGCCGCTGGGGTCATCGAAGGGTACGCCACTGGCATGCACGCGCCGCCCCGGGGCCTGGCCCACGATCAGGATGCGCGCTTCACCAGAGGCCTGCAGTACCGGGCGTGGACCGAACGGAAGGTGCGCGGCGCAAAGCTCGCAGGCACGGATCTGCTGGAGCAGGCTGGAGACGGCATCGTGCATCGACGACAAGTGTGCGCTGCGCGGCGTGGCCTGTCACGGCGCGGGAAAGCTGCGGCACAGGGTCGCAGCAGCGGGTCCGGTTCCATCTGCTTGATCCAGATCAAGAGGTGCCGGGTGGCGCAACGGGAACATGCCACTGACGGGATGCACGGGCATCCCCAGGCTTACAGGAGATTCCCATGAAACGTGTACAGGGCTTGATGGTTCTCGCGATTGCGCTGTCGTTCCCGTTGGCCTAGGCGGCCTGGGCTACCGGCAACGATGCGAGCGCCCAGGTCGATCCGGCCGCAGGGGCCGCGATCTACAACCAGACGTGCGTGGCCTGTCACGGCGGCAACGGCAAGGGCATCTTGCCCGGCATGCCCGACTTCACGGACCCGAAGGGCGTGTTGAAGCTGCCGACTGCGGTGCTGGTGCAGCGTGTCGAACATGGGTTTTCCGATGGCAAGGCGCCGATGGCGATGCCGCCCAAGGGCAACAATCCGGCCCTGAACACGCAGGACATCCGTGATGTGATTGCCTACCTGTGCCATCATTTCGGAGGTTGAGCCCGCGTCTTCCGGTCCTGCCACGCACCCGGGGCTAGGGCAGCAGCTTGCCAGGATTGAGAATCCCGTCTGGATCGAAGCATTGCTTGATGCCGTGCATCAGTGACAGGGTGGCCGGTTCCAGGGCCCGGGACATGAAGGCGCGCTTGGCCAGGCCGATGCCGTGCTCGCCGGACAGCGTGCCCTGCAAGGCGATGACCCGCTCGAACAAGGCATCCAGGCATGCCGTGGCGCGTTCGCGCTCGGTCTCGTCGCGGGGCAGCAGGTTCACGTGCAGGTTGCCGTTGCCGGCATGGCCGAAGCTGACGATCGGCAGGTCGTGAACCCGCGCGAGGCGTTCGATGTCGGCCACCAGTTCCGGCAGGCGGCTGACCGGCACCACCACGTCCTCGTTGATCTTGTGCGGCGAAAGGCTGCGCTGGGCGGGTGAAAGCGCCTTGCGCGCCGCCCACAGGGCCCTGGCTTGGTCACGGTCAGAAGCCGTGTGCAGCGCGAGCAAGCCTTCTCCACGCGCCGCCCGTGAGACGGCGTCGGCGGCGTCGGCCAGCGCGCCCGGTTCGCCGTCGACCTCGATCATCAGCATGGCACCGGCCTCGGGGACCACGTCACCGGCCTGCCGGCGTGCCAGGTCGAGCGCGGTGCGGTCCATGAATTCGAGCGCGCACGGGGTGACCGGTTGCGCCATGATGCGCGCCACCGCGCGTGCGGCCGTGCCGACATCGCGGTAGGTCGCGCGGAGTGTGCGTACGGCCGAAGGGCTGGGCGTCAGCTTCAGCGTGGCTTCGGTGATCAGCGCCAGCGTGCCTTCGGATCCGATCAGCAGCCGCGTCAGGTCGTAGCCGGTGGCGCCCTTGGTGGTGCGCACACCGCAGCGAAAGTCCTCGCCGGTTCCGGCCACCGCGTGCAGGCCCAGGGTGTTTTCTCGGCAACTGCCGTATTTCACCGCACGCGGCCCTGCGGCGTTGCAGGCGAGGTTGCCGCCGACGGTGCAGAACGGGGACGAACTGGGATCCGGCGCCCAGAAGAAGCCATGCTCGCGCAGCGTCTGTTGCAGGTCGCCGTTGAGCACGCCCGGCTCGACCACGGCCAGCCGGTTGTCCGGGTCGATCGCCGCGATCCGTTGCATGCGCTCGAAACTGGCCGCCACGCCGCCTTCGGGCGGCACCGCCGCGCCGGTGGTGTTGGTGGCACGTCCGCGCGCGGTCAGCGGGATGCGAAATTCCCGGCACACGCGCACCAGGGCCAGCGTATCCTCGTGCGAAGCGGGAAAGGCCACCGCCGCGGGCAGGGACTGGCGGCGGGAGTGGTCGTAGCCGTAGACCAGGCAGGTGGCCGGATCGGTGCTCAGCTTGTCTTTGCCAAGGGCCTGTTCGAGCCGGTGCAGGAACGGTGCGGGAAGCATCAGCCATCCCCGGCGTCGAATACCGCGCGCTGCCAGTCCGGCGTGGCGCGCGCGGCCGGGCCGTCGAAGGCGACCAGGTCGAAGCGGCAGGCCAGGCCCGAACATTCCGGGTGCAGGGCAAGATACCCGCGCGCGGCGCGCACGATGCGTTCGCGCTTGCGCGCCGTGACCGAGTCGGCGGCGCTGCCAAAACCACGGCTGCGGCGGTAGCGGACTTCGACGAACACCAGCGTATCGTCCTCGCGCAGGATCAGGTCGATCTCGCCGAAACGGTTGTGGAAATTGCGTTCCAGCAGACGCAGTCCGGCGCGCTGCAGGTGGTCCAGCGCCTGTTGTTCGAACACGTCACCGGTGGCGCGCATCAGCCGCCCGACGGGGGTGGCGTGGCCGGTGATCCGGCCGAGGGAGTGCCGGGGCCGGGCGCGGGCGATCCCAGGTCCAGGCTGTCGGTGATCGGGCGTGCAATGCCGTTCTCGAATTGCGCCCAGGTGAGGATGCGCTGGATGCGTCCGAAATCGTCTTCCACCAGTTGTCCGGTGGCGCCAGGCACGTAGCTTCCTGGGTGGGTGCGCAGCCATCCCAGGTAGGGCGTGAGCGACCAGGCGTCCATGCCGAAGGCAAACAGTCGCGCACCGCTGCGTGCCACATTGGGGAGCACGGCTGCAAGGGCGCTGCGCGGGGGCAGGCCGGGCTGGACCCCGAACAGCCATGGGGCATCGCAGAACATCACACCGTCGAGGTCGCGATCGGCATCGGGGTTGTCATGGCCGTCGTACACCAGCGAGGTGGCAAACACCGGTTGCTTGAGTTGCGCCAGCCGTAATTGAGGCAATGTCAGGCGAGCCTGTTCGGGGCGCATGGTGAGGAAGATACCGCTGCCTTTCTCGAAGTCGGCGATCTGCTTGAGGTAGGCCTGGGCGGCATCCTTGTCGGTCTTGATGTCCTTGCCCGCGGGCGGTGGTGGCGGGGCGATGGTGGCAATCTGGCTGCTGTAGTCGATGACGGCCGGATCGAGGTCGATCTGGCCGGCGATCTGGCCGCCCCCGGCAGTGAACTGGCGGATGAAAGCCTGGCTGGCACGCTGGGCAAAATCGAGCGTGGACACCACCACGTAGGCGCGATCGAGTCCCTGCGCGAGCATGCGGCGGGCGGCGCTGGCCCCCTCGGTCTCGGGCATCAGACCGAATTCGTTCACCTGCGGCGGCGGCATGGTGTCGTTCAGGGGATGGTTGAGTGCCAGTACCGGCACTGGCAGCACGGGCTGGCCGATCACCGCGGCCACGTCCTGGCGTGTCAGCGGGCCGACCACCTGCCGGGCGCCGTCGCGCACCGCCTGCTGGTAGGCAGCCACGGCCTCTTGCGGGGTGCCTCCGCTGTCGTAGACGGCCACCTGGGGGCGCTGGTCACCGCCGACGCTGTCATTGAAGTAGGCGGTGAAGAAACCTTCGCGGATCAGTGCCCCGGCACGCGCCAGTTGCCCGCTGAGCGGCAGCAGCAGGGCTACCCGGCCCGGATTGCGGTATCCCTGGCCGGCCTGCTGCCCGGGCAGCAGGGTGCCGACCGGCTGGTTGGCCTGCGGGTGCGAAATGGCCATGCCGCCCTGGATCTGTGCAAGCGTGCGCTGCATCCATGTGGCCAGGGGACTGCCTGACGGCACCTGGTCGAGGTGCTGCTGGAGGGTGGCGGACCCCAGGCGGCCCAGGTTCTGCACGATCTCGCGCTCGTTCTGTGCCTGGTCGAGTCCCTGCAGCTGATCATTCATGCCGATCCGGGTACGTGCCGCTTCGAAATACTCCCCGTTCGCGCTCAGTGCCTGCGCACGCAGTTCCAGCGCGCGTTGCTGCAGTCCCGTAGGCAGGTCCGTAACCGGTTGCGCCGTCAGTGCAAGCGCGTCGGCGATGTTGCCCCGGGCAAGATCCACCTGCGCCGTGAGCAGGTCGAGCCGGCGACGGTCGAGTTTTGCCAGTCGATCGCGTCGGATGCCCGAGATGGCCGCGGCAGCCTGGTCCATGTCACCTTCCTGGCGCCAGTCCTCGGCGGCGCGCAGGCGATAGGTGTCGGCTTCATCGGGGAATTGCGCGGCCAGTTGCAGGTACAGATGGGCTGCCCTGGCATAGTCACCCTGCTGCTCCAGCGCAGTGATCCCGGCCGTCCGGGCGCGCTGCTGCGGGGATGGGCCGCTGACCGTGGCGCAGCCGGCCAGGGCAAGGAGGGCAAGCAGGCCCAGGACATGAAACTTGCGCATGGAGGGTCCTCGGAACGTCATGACCGTGCGAATTGAGCGATCATAGCCGATCAAGCCCAAACCGGTCTCGAACATGGATCCGCAAATCCCCGGCACGCTGTACGTGGTGGCCACCCCGATCGGCAACCGCGGCGACATCACGTTGCGCGCGATTGAAACCCTGCGCGCCGTGGCCTGGATTGCCGCCGAGGACACCCGGCACAGCAGGCCGCTGCTGACGCATCTGGGCATCGCCACGCCGCTTGTCGCCTTGCACGAGCACAACGAGGCGGCTGCTGCCGGAGGCCTGGTCGAACGCCTGTGCCAGGGCGAGGCCGGAGCCCTGATTTCCGATGCCGGCACGCCGCTGGTCAGCGACCCGGGGTATCGCCTGGTCGCTGCGGCGCGCGAGGCGGGTGTGCGCGTGACGCCACTGCCCGGTCCCTGCGCCGCCATTGCCGCGCTGTCAGTGGCCGGCTTGCCCAGCGACCGTTTCGTGTTCGAGGGTTTTTTGCCGTCCAAACCCGGGGCGCGACGCGCACGGCTGGCTGAACTGGCTGCCGAGCCGCGCACGCTGATCTTCTACGAGGCCCCGCACCGCCTGCTCGGGACGCTCGGGGACATGCGCACGGCTTTCGGCGATGCGCGCGCGGCCGTGCTGGCGCGTGAGCTGACCAAGCATTTCGAGACCGTGCTCGACGCACCGCTGGCCGAACTCGTGCAGCGGGTCGCCGACGACAGCGACCAGCAACGTGGCGAGTGCGTGTTGCTGGTGGCCGGCAACGCCGATCCTGCCGCCGCACGCGAGGCCGAGGGTCGACGCCTGTACGATCTGCTGCGCACGGAACTGCCTCCCTCCCGCGCCGCTCGCCTGGCTGCGCGTTACACCGGCGCCTCGCGCAAGACGCTTTACGGTTAAACGGTCACAGGGGTCGGGTAAGATCGGTCGTTTGTCTTGCAGGCGCCAGACCATGTCGGAATTGTCCAGTCGCGCATTGACCCTTCGCTATCTCCTTGCACTGGGTCTCATTGCGGTGTTTTCTCTTCTCTCGCACATGATCGTGAGCCGCGCGATGGCTGATGATGATGGGTCGGCTGCCGTGGTCGCCATGAGCATGCGCCAGCTTGTATTGTCCCAGCGCATAGCCGATCTGGCCGACCGGTATGCGCTTGGAGAGAAGGTCGCGCATGCCGAATTGCATCAGGCGTTGCAACAGTTCGCATCCGATTACCGCACCTTGTCGAGCGACGAAGGGAACGCTCGATTCGCGGCCTATGGCAAACCGCAGGCGCTGGCCATCTATCGGGATGGGTTGGGTGCGCGCATCAAACGATTCATCCATCTGGCGCATCGTATTGACGCCGGTACGCCCGGACAGCCTGAATTCAGTGTGCAAGTGTCCGAGTTGCGCCATTTGGCACGGGAGCGTCTGCCTGATGGCATGGAAGCTGTTGCCGCGGTTCATGTCCATGCCAGTGAATATCACGTCAGGCATGTGCAGTGGCTGCAGCGCGCGATCCTTGGCGTCATTTTTCTTCTGCTGCTGGCCGAGGCGCTGGGCATATTCCGCCCGATGATCCGGCGCATTGTCCGATATGCCAGACAGCTGCAGCATCTTGCCAGCCATGATGCTTTGACCAATGTCCTCAATCGGCGCGAATTCAATGTCCGTGGACAAGCCATGATGGTCGATACCTCACAGTACCCGTTGCATGTGGTGATGCTGGACGTCGACCATTTCAAATCCGTCAATGACCGGTACGGTCATCCGGCAGGCGATCAGGTACTGGCCGGTCTGGCAGACCTCATACGCGGTTGCTTGCGTGCCGGAGACATGGCGGCCAGGGTCGGCGGCGAGGAATTTGCGCTCCTGCTCCCGCGGTGCTCCACGGAGGGTGCGACGGCTCTGGTTGAACGTTTGCGAATGCAACTGGTGGGGATGTCTCCGCTTGCCGATGCCCCGACCATGAGGGTCACGATATCAGCCGGTATCGCGGAGATTTCGAAGGATGCGGGAGCGCGTGCGTTCGAGGACGCAATGCGCAAGGCTGATCACGCGCTTTACAGCGCCAAACGTGATGGACGCGACCGCGTCGTGCATGCTGCATGCGCGGGGAGCAAGTCAGACTGATGCACGGGTTCCGAGCGATCAGTGCTTGATGCGCAGCAACAGCCTGCCCTGCACGGCGATCTGGCGACTGATGCCGTTCCAGTCGCTGGAGGTGCCGAGGTCGTAGGCCAGGCGGTCCAGGGTGGTGTCTACGCGCAGCACCGCATCCTTGCCCTGCGGGGTGAAGGTGACGTGCAGGGCGACCGGACGGGTGATGCCGCGCAGGGTCAGCGTGCCGTCGGCCGTCAGGCTGCCGTTGGGTCGGGCGTGGAAAGCGGTGGTGACGAAATGCGCCTGGGAGAAGCGCGCGGTGTCGAAGAAGTCCGGGCCGGTCAGGGTCTGGTCGCGTTCGCCGTTGTCCGTGTTCACGCTGGCCAGGTCGACGGTGACCTCGAAGCGGTCCCGGTCCGGTTGGCCGGGCGTGAAGTCGATGCGCGCGGTGAACGTGCCGAAATGGCCCCGGAAGGCCTCGCCCTGGTAGCTGCCGGAAAATCCGAGCGTGCTGTGCGACGTGTCCACCGTCCAGGTTTCGGCGCGGGCGAGCGCGGGAACGAGAAGCAGGGTCAGGCTCAGCAGCAGGGGCGAAAGGGTGCGCATGGCAGGCTCTCCGTCAGGTGGGGCGATCAGCGGCGCCGACGCGGCAGCATGCGCCGCAGGGTGTCATTGCGATCGATGACATGATGCTTCAGGGCGGCTGCAACATGCAGCCCGGCCAGTCCGATCAGCAGCCAGAACAGCGTCTCGTGCAAGGTGGCCAGGCGATGCTGCCAGGCTTCGGACAGGCCGCCGCCGGTGAGGCTGGGCATGCGCACCTGCCCCCACCAGTACAAGGGGCGCAGGCCGGTGGACGAATCGAACAGCCAGCCCGACAGCGGCACCGCGAACAGCAGCACATACAGCGCCGCGTGCATGGCTTCGGCGGCCCGGCGCTGCCAGCGCGGCATCGGCAGTGGCACGGGGCGGCGGTCGTACAGGCGCCAGGCCAGGCGCAGTATCACCAGGGCCAGGATCGTCAGGCCCAACGACTTGTGCAGGTTGTAGATGGCGAACACGCTGGGTCGCCTGGGCAAATCCACCATCACCAGTCCGATCGCGCCCTGGACCAGGATCAGCAGCACGATCAGCCAGTGCAGGAACTGCGGCACGGCGCCCCAACGGTCCGGTTCATTGCGCAGCGGCATGTTCTTTTCTCCAAGCGCGGTAGTGGGTACCGGCTTGATCGTCGCGCAAGGCCTCGATTTCCAGACGCAGCGTGACATGCTCGCCGATCGCATCCGGGTTACGGGTGATACCGAATGCGGTGCGATCGAGCACCGCACTGGCGGAAAAGCCGGCCGCTTCACGGCCGAGGGTGTACAGGCTGCGGCCCAGGCGGTTCAGGCGGAAGGCAATGCGTACCGGCTGCGTCACTCCACGCAGGGTGAGCGTGCCCTCCAGAAGGCCGGTGTCCGGACCGGTGCGGCGCACCGCGGTGCTGGTGAATCGGGCGTAGCGATGCTGCGCGGCATCGAGCAGGCTTTCCCCGCGCACCACCTTGTTCCAGGCGGCATCGCCCATGTCCACGCCGTGCAGGTCGATGCTCAGGTCTGCGGCCGAATCCTTCCAGTCGTCCGGATCGAAGCGCAGCCAGCCGGCGGCGATGTGCAGCATGCCCAGCGCGCTGGCATAGCCGTCGTGACTGACGCTGAACAGGATCTGCGAGTGCACACGGTCGAAGCGGTACAGCGCCGGAGCCGCCTGCGCGGCATACGCAGTCGCCATCAGCAGGCAGGTCAGCAGGGAGCGGATCGCAAGACGCATGTGAACCAGTGTGGAACAAGCCGCGTCGCACTGCCAGAAGCCGGTGGCGAACACGCTGTTTCCGCATCGCGACCGGTAACCGCGCAGGGCCGTGCGCGAGTCGCTATCATGGCCGCGGGGCCGCACGGGGGCGGTTCCGGGGACACATGCTTCGGGGGAAGCCATGTCACGTATCCGACAGGCCGCACTGGCGCTGCTGGTTTTGTGCGCCGCCGTGCCGCGGGTGTTCGCCGCGCCACCGGCCGCGCCGTTGCCGACGCCGCAGTTTCGGCACTACGAGGTGGCCGACGGCCTGCCCAGCAGCAATGTCTATCGCATCGCCCAGGATGGCCAGGGTCTTATGTGGATGGCCACCGGCAATGGCCTGGTGCGTTTTGATGGTGTGCATTTCACGCTGTTCCGGCATGACCCGGGTCATCCGCATTCATTGCGCGGCAACGATGTCGGTGCGTTGCTGGTCGACGGCAAGGGGCGCGTATGGACCGGTGGTGAAGGCACTGGCCTGGAGCTTTTCGATCCGGCAACCGGAGGCTTTCGCCACTTTGCCCATCGCAAGGGCGACCCGCACAGCCTGGCGGGCGAGGATATCGGCGCACTGGCCCAGGCTGCCGACGGTTCCCTGTGGATCAGCGTGATGGGTGTCGGGCTGGACCGCATGCGCCCAGATGGCCGGTTCGAGCATCTGCGCCATCACAAGGAGGATCCGCACAGCCTGTCGTCGAACATCATCCTGTCGTTGCTCGCGCTGCCGGATGGCGCGGTGCTGGCCGGCGGCTTCGGTGGTCTGGACCGCATTGGTGCAGACGGGCATATCACGCATGTGCGTTTCGAGGGCGTGGACAAGCCGCCGCGCGTGTGGGGCATCGACGGCAAACCCGGCGACCTTCGCGTGGCCACCGACGATGGCCTGTTCCGACTGGATGCACACGGTACGGCACGCCGCATGCTGGCCGGGATGCTGCCCGCGCACATGATGGTCACCTCCCTGCGCACGCCGGACGGCAGCCTGTGGGTGGGCAGCATCGATGGGCTGTACTGGGTCGGTCCGCACGGTCGCAGCCGCTACTTCGATCCGCGCTTGCAGGGGCCTGACGGCGTACCCGGTTCGCTGATCTGGAACCTGTCGCTGGACCGCGAAGGCGGCATGTGGGTCGGGACCCGCGACGGCGGCGTGGCCTACCTGTGCCCGCAATGGCAGCGGTTCGTGGTGTTTCGGCATCAGGCCGGCGACCCGCGGTCGCTGGATATCAAACGCGTGGTATCGATACTCGGTGAGCGTGACGCACTGTGGGTGGGGGGCAGCGACGGCGCACTCGACCGCATCGATCCGGCTACGGGGGTGGTCCGGCACGTCCACCTTCCGATTGGCCATCAGGCGGTGACGGCGCTTGCCCATGCCGGCAACGGCAGCCTGTGGATCGGGCGTACCCGCGGCATGATGCTCAGGAGCGGATCGACATTGCGCGAGGTGGGCGTGAAGACGTTCACGGGCGGGGTCAACCGCATCGTGTCCGATGCACACGGAAATGCCTATGTCAGCGCCCCGGCTGGCGGGGTCTACCGCATCGATCGCGCTACGCTGCAGGTGCGTGAGCTGGCAAGCGACGCGGGCAGCAGCGGCGAGCGCGACATCAACGCCCTGGCCATCTACGAGGGTAGGATCTGGCTGGCGACCATGGGCGGGCTGTTGCATGCCGCGACGGATACCGGGCGGCTGCAGCGCGTGCCCGGAACCCCGGCTGCACGGGTGCTGCAGGTGGCCTTCGCCCCGGGCGGATTCTGGCTGGTGCGTGCAGACGGCATGGAGCACTACCGGTGGCAGGCGGGCCGGGCGGTCCGCGATCGCGTGGTCGGCGTCGGGCAGGGTTGGCCGAACGTACGCGTCACCGCGGTTTTCGTCGACCCGAAGGACCGGGTCTGGCTGGCGACCACGACCGGCCTTTGGCGTTTCGATCCGGTGCATGGAAAATTTCGTTCCTACGGTGCCGAGGACGGACTGCCGAGTCCGGAATTCACCGGCTTCGGCATGGCTGCACTGGCCGATGGCACGCACTATCTGGGCACCATGCACGGCGTGGTGGGGTTCAACCCGGCCACGATCCGCGACCAGGCCCACCCGCCACACCTGATCTGGCGCGGCATTCGCGTATTGCGTGCCGGCGAGCCGCGTGTACTGCACCCGCGGCATGGGCGGCTGGACCTGCGCTGGAACGACCGCGACCTGCGTGTCGCGGTGCAGGCCGTTTCCTACCTGGACCCGGCCCGCAATCACTACCGCTTCCGCATGCAGGGACTGGATACGGCCTGGGTCGATACCGGGGCGCGCGGCGTGCGCGAATTTCCCGGCCTGCCTGCCGGCGACTACCGGCTGCAGGTGATGGCGGCCGGGCCCGGGGGCACCTGGGCCAGCCTGCCGACGCTGGCCCTGCATGTGCCGCAGCCGCCCTGGTTGCGCTGGTGGGCAAGGCTGGTCTACCTGCTGCTGGCGCTCACCCTGCTGTTGCTGGTGGGGTTGCTGGCACGGCGTCGCATCATGCAGCGCCAACGTGTGCAGATGGCCGAACACGAACGCGTCATGGCCGAGCAGGCCAGCGCCGCCAAGACCCGCTTCCTGGCCACGCTCGGGCACGAGATCCGTACCCCGATGACCGGAGTGCTGGGCATGGCCGAACTGTTGCAGCGCGCACCGCTGGAACCGCGCCTGCGCGGCTATGCCGATGCCATCCAGCGTTCCGGCAAGCTGCTGCTGCGGCTGGTCAATGAAGCACTCGACCTGGCGCGCATCGAAGCCGGCAGGCTGGAACTGGACATCGCCCCGTTCGATCCGCGCGAACTGCTGGCAGACGTGCGCGAACTCGAGAGTGGTCTGGCCCAGGCCAGGGGGCTGGCGCTTGAAACGCAGGTGACCGGGGCGGTACCGGCGCGCCTGCGCGGGGATGTGCTGCGGATCCAGCAGATCCTGCTGAACCTGGTCGGCAATGCGCTGAAATTCACCGAGCGCGGTTGCGTGCAAGTGCGCCTGGACTGGGTCGACGGCGGTCTGGACATGCAGGTGACCGACACCGGTCCCGGGATCGACGCCGATCATCGCCAACGTCTGTTCCGGCGCTTTGAGCAGGCCCAGGGGCCGCAGCGTCACTCCGGGTCCGGCCTTGGCCTGGCGATTTGCCGGGAGCTGGCGCTGTTGATGAGTGGGCGTTGCGAGCTGCTGGCCAGCAGCGACGAGGGCAGCACCTTCCGCGTGTGGCTGCCGCTCGCCGTGGCCCAGACGCCTGCCACGCTGGCGGTCGCCGAGCCGGCCAGTGACGCGGCATGGGACCTGCTGCTGGTCGAGGACGACCCGATCGTGGGGGAGGTCGTGCGCGAGATGCTGCAGCATCGCGGCCATCGCGTGCGGCTGGCGGCGCACGGGCTGGCCGCGCTGGCTGAACTGGAAACCGGACACTTCGATGCGGTGCTGCTGGATCTGGACCTGCCCGGCATGGACGGCTGCGCCCTGGCGCGGATGCTGCGCGAGCGTGGCCGCACGCTGCCGATCCTGGCCATCACCGCCCGTTCCGGGGGCGACGAGGAAACGCGGACCCGCGACGCCGGCATGAACGGTTTCCTGCGCAAACCGCTGGACGGCGCGCGTCTGCAGGCGGCCTTGAGCGCATGCCTGCAATGAGAACGCACGGCCCTGCGCCGGTCTACATGTCGTGCTTGTGCAGCGTGAAGCCGCGTTGCTGGTAGCTGCGCCAGCGCTGGCGTGAACTGCCGCGGGCATCGTCCTCGGCGGGGACGACTTCGAGCACACGCTGGAATTGCCCCTGGGCTGCGGCATCGCGCAGGTTGATCACCAGCGGACGGTCCGGCGTATCCACCTGTGGCGGCACGATCAGGACCGCCGTGGCGGCGTCATCCTCATCACCGGCCAGCTGGTGCGGGATGAAGGTGTCCTCGTCGAACTCCCACAGCAGGCCATCCAGTTGCTCGGCCTGCTCCAGATTGCGCACCAGGACCAGCGTGGGCTGCTGCGCCGCATACGCATGCTGGACCAGCTTGCACACCAGCAGCAGCGGATTGGCGCGGAACTGCGGCTTGTCGATCAGGTAGAAATCGGCACGTGGCATGGGGACGGCGAAGGCTCCGGGTGACGAGGCGAGGATAACAAGCGCGCCCCGGCGGCTGCGATGCGCCAGCGGGGCGTGCCATGCTGCGCGTTGGCAGTGCGGATCTTGCGCGCCTTCAGCAGCGATCGATCAGCCACTGCGCCAGCAACGGTACCGGACGGCCGCTGGCCATGCCCTTGCGTCCCGATTCCCAGGCCGTGCCGGCGATGTCCAGGTGCGCCCAGCGCTGGCCTTCGGTGAAGCGGGACAGGAAGCAGCCGGCGGTGATGGCACCGGCGGGACGGCCGCCGATGTTGGCAAAATCGGCGTACACCGATTCGAGCATCTTCTGGTAATCGTCCCACAGCGGCAGGCGCCAGGCTCGGTCGAGCGTGGCCTCGCCGGCCGCCAGCAGCTCGTCGGCCAGATCGTCATGCTTGCTCATCAGGCCGGTGGCGTGTGCGCCCAGTGCGATCACGCAGGCACCGGTCAGGGTGGCGGCGTCGACGATGGCCTGCGGTTCGAAGCGCTGCGTGTAGGTCAGCGCGTCGCACAGGATCAGGCGGCCCTCGGCGTCGGTATTGAGCACCTCCACGGTCTGTCCGGACATCGTGGTGACCACGTCGCTGGGCCGGTAGGAATTGCCGTCGGGCATGTTTTCCACCGAGGGCACCACGCACACCAGGTTCAGTGGCAGCTTCATCTTCACCGCGGCCACGAAGGCGCCGAGCACGCCGGCAGCACCGCACATGTCGAATTTCATCTCCTCCATCGAGCCGGTCGGCTTGATGTTCAGCCCGCCGCTGTCGAAGGTCACGCCCTTGCCGACCAGGGCGTAGGGCTTGTCGCCATCCTTGCCGCCATGCCACTGCAGCACGATCAGTCGCGGGGCGTTGGCCGAACCGCGTCCGACGGCCAGCAGCGAATGCATGCCCAGGGCCTGCATCTGTTCGCGTTCGAGCACCTCGACCTCGACGCCCTCGTGCCCACGTGCAAACTCGCTGGCCTGTTCGGCAAGCCACGCCGGAACGCAGATGTTGGGCGGCATGTTGCCCAGGTGGCGGGCGAAATAGACGCCTTCGGCCATGGCCGAAGCCTGATCCAGCGCCGCTTCCTGGCCGGTGCCTGCCAACGCCAGTGCCCCGAGGGTGCTGGCCTTCGATGCGGCGTCGGCCTGGAAGGTGGCTGTGTAGCGGTAGGCGGCATGGTCAAAGGCCAGTGCGGCGGTACGCACGGCCCAGGCGGCGTCGCGACCGGGCACGTCCAGCGCGCTCAGCCAGACCGTTGCCGATGCAATTTTCAGCGCCGACACTTTCTTGCCCGCTGCCGCGCAGGCCTGATGGAAGCGTTGTGGACTGAATTCGGCCTTGACGCCGAGCCCGACCAGCAGCACACGCGGTGCCTTCACGCCGTCCAGTTCGTACAGCATGGCCATGCTGCCCGGCTTGCCGTCGAAATCGCCGGCTTCGATGCGCCGCGTGATGGCCCCGCCGCTGGCGGTATCGACCGCGCTTGCGGCATCGGTCAGCACGCCGAGACTGAAGGCGCCGATGACAAGGCAGGGCGTGTCGACCGATGCAGGGGTGCCGGAGGCGAGACTGAAGCTGAGGCTCATGAGTAGTTCCTTGTGACAGGGTGCGATGGCAGGGGCGCGGACGGAGGCGCTGCATGCGGGCCGGTTGCGCCAGGCTTTGGGCGCGTCGACGATGACCGGCTACACTTTCGCTTCGGCCACCCGGCCCTGCCGCGAAACGGAATCCGTCCGCCCATTATCGCATGTTGCGCATTCTCGACCGCTATCTGCTGCGTGAGCTGGTCATCAGCGTGCTGGCCGCCACCATCGTGCTGCTGCTGATCTTCACCGGCGGCACCTTCGCCCGCGTGCTGCAGCAGGTGGCCAACGGCAGTTTCCCGGCCAGCATCATGTTCCAGGTGCTGGGCCTGCGGACCGTCAGCGCATTGCCGGGCCTGCTGCCGCTGTCGCTGTTTCTCGGCGTCATCCTGGCGTTGGGACGCCTGTGGCGCGACAGCGAAATGCACGTGCTCACCGCCGCCGGCATGGGACTTTCGGGCCTGCTGCGGCCGGCAATGCTGCTGGGCATTCCGGTGGCGGCCCTGATCGGGCTGCTGGCCCTGTGGCTGGGACCGCTGTCCTCGCGCAGCGCCGACCGGCTGATTGCCGAGGCCAACCGCTCGGTCATCGCGGCCGGTCTCGATGCCGGACGATTCACCGCATTGCCCGGTGGCGACGGGGTGATCTTCGTGACCGGCATGAACCGTGCGGGCACCCGCCTCGACCAGGTGTTCCTGTCCGGCGACCAGGCCGCCAGCGGGCAGCGTCCGGCGCGGATCAAGCTGATCACCGCCCGTCGTGGGCAGTTGTATCAGGGCGGCGAGCAGGGCGGGCGCTACCTGGGCCTGATCGATGGCTGGCAGTACCAGATTCCGCTCGGCCACGAGGATTGGCAGCGCATGCATTTCCAGCGCAACGATGTGGCCCTGTCGGAAGTGCGGCCGGGGGGTGGTGTCGAAAGCAACCCGCTCGGCAGCACCGCGACGTCGACCCTGCTCGCGACACGCGGTCCCGCAGCGCGTGCCGAGCTGGCCTGGAGGATGGCGGCGCCGGTCACGGCGCTGGTGCTGCTGTTGATGGCCCTGCCGCTTTCCCACCAGTCACCACGTGAGGCCCGCTACGGGCGGCTGCTGATCGCCATCATGGCCTATCTGCTGTATTTCCTGCTGCTTTCGCTCGGCCGTGCCCTGATCGAGCGCGGCACGGTGCACGACAGCGCGCCGATGTGGGTACTGCACCTTCTGGTCGGCCTTGCCGCGTGGTGGATGCTGCGCCGCCAGTACCGGTCGTGGCGGCCGGCCACGGCGTCGTGATTCAGGCAGCGGGCCGGTAGGCGACCCAGGTCCCGGCCAGGATGTCGTGCAGGGCGCGTCGGCGCCAGTCGAAAGCCACGCTTGCCAGGTCCAGCGTCCAGGCCACGAATGGCGCCGCGATGCCGCCCCGGGGGCCGACGACATAGGCCAGGCCCAGCAGCAGCAGCGGCGAGGCGACCAGAGCGAAGCGCAGCATGGCCCGACCCGGGTCCAGGGCGGTGCCGTCCGCGCTGCGCAGATGCAATCGCCATGCACGCATGCCCAGGGTCTGCCCGCCGCGCACCCAGGAGACGACAAAATACGCCTCGATCGCGACCAGCAGCGCAATGCGGTACCACCAGGCATGTACATCCAGGTGGCCGTGCGTCAGCAGCAGGCTGGCCATCACCGCCACCAGCAGGATGGCCGCCACCACCAGCAGTTCGTACAACAGCGCCACCAGGCGCCGCCACGGCGGGGCAGGGCGTTCGTTCGTATCGTTCATGGGCTTGCGTCGGGCTCGGCTTGCATCCAGCATCGCGGACGATGAGTGAAAACCGCGACAGTATCGCCGATGCGGACCGTGGCAGCATCGATGCCTTCATCGAACGCCTGTGGTCGGAGGACGGGCTGGCCGACCGGACCCTGGAAGCCTACCGCCGGGATCTTGAAGGGCTGGCCCGCTGGCTCAACGCACAAGGTCGGCACCTGGACACGGCGGCGCGTGCGGACCTGTCGGCCTACCTGGGTGCGCGGCGCGTCTCGGCGCGGTCGATGGCGCGCCGGCAGAGTGCATTCCGTCGTTTCTATGCCCATCTCGTGCGGTTGCGACCCGGCTTCGAGGATCCGACCCTGCTGCTTGACCGCCCGAAGCTGCCGCGCGGCCTGCCCAAGGCGCTGGCCGAGCGCGAAGTGGAGGCACTGCTGGCCGCGCCCGATGTCGACACCCCACTGGGGATGCGCGATCGCGCCATGCTGGAACTGATGTACGCCTCGGGGCTGCGCGTGAGCGAGCTGGTGAACCTGCCGCTGTCCGGACTCAACCTGCGGCAGGGGGTATTGCGCGTGACCGGCAAGGGCGGCAAGGAGCGGCTGGTCCCGGTCGGCGAAACGGCGCTGGACTGGATCGAGCGCTATCTGTCGACGGCGCGCCCGCAACTGGCGCGTGCGCGCCAGCCGGCGGCGCTGTTCCTGTCCAATCGCGGCGCGGCCATGAGCCGGCAGATGTTCTGGGTCCTCGTCAAGCGTCATGCGATGAAGGTCGGGATCACCGCCAAACGCATCTCCCCGCATGTGCTCAGGCATTCGTTTGCCACCCATCTGCTCAATCACGGCGCCGACCTGCGTGCCTTGCAGATGCTGCTGGGGCACAGCGCGCTGAGCACCACGCAGATCTACACCCTGGTGGCGCGTGAGGGACTCAAGCGCCTGCACGCGCAGCATCATCCGCGCGGATAGGCTTGATCAGCATATCCTCCGGGCGCTCCAGTCCGGGGCGTGCCGCGTGTATGCTTCAGCCATGCCTGCATTGCGATCCGCACTTTGCCGCCCCATCGCCTTCCTGTTGCTGCTGGCGGTGCTGCCGTTGCCGGCGTCCGCGGCATCTTCATCGGCGTCAGGGACCGTGCACAAGGCCATGGCAAAGCTGGCGCCCGGCGTGGCCGTGAGCGACATCGGCCCCTCGCCGCTGCCCGGTTTCTACCAGGCGCTGGTGCAGGGGCACCTGGTCTATGTCAGCCAAGACGGACGCTACGTGATGGCCGGTACGCTGTTTGATGCCGATGCCGCGCGCAACCTGAGCCAGGCGCGCATGCGCGTCATCCGCCGCCAGGCGCTGGCGACGATACCGGCCAGTGAACGGCTGATCTTCGCACCGCCACACCCGAAATTCACGATCAGCGTGTTCACCGATCTTGATTGTGCCTACTGTCGCGTGTTCCACCAGCACATTCGGCAGTACAACGCCGAGGGCATTGCCGTGCAATACCTGTTCTGGCCACGCAGCGGTCTGAAGAGCGTACCGGCCGGGCGTGAGACGCCGTCCTATGCCAAGGCCGTCTCGGTGTGGTGTGCCAGGGACCGCAGGAAGGCCTTCACCGAGGCCAAGCTGGGCAGGCCGGTCCCGGAGGCCCATTGCCCCAATCCGGTGGCGCGGGAATACCGCCTGGGCAAGCACATCGGTGTCGATGGCACGCCGACCATTGTCACCGCCGACGGCTCGGTGATCAGCGGCTACCTGCCGCCGGCGCAATTGCTCCAGGTCCTGCGTAGGGACCGGGAAGAACAGGCCGGCAAGGCGAAAGCCGGCAATGCACGTGCAGCTGGAAGCGACTGAGGGGGCGCGGTGCATTGCCGCGAACCCCTGTGGCGCCTGCGTCCTTCGGATACAATGGCGGTTTTCCCTCCTCCTGCATGCACATGATTGCTCTTGACGGGCACAGTGCCCTTTCCCCGTTCCGCCTCGACCAGCTCAATACGCGATTGAAGGACGCGCGCTGCGCCACGCGTGTGCGATCGGCCTGGTTCGTGTACTTCATCGAGGCCGGCCACCCGCTTGACGACGAGGCGATGGCGCACCTTCGCGGCCTGCTGCAGGCCGGCGCGGAGGATCCGCAGGCAGCCAGCCTGTGGGTGACGCCGCGCCTGGGGACGATCTCGCCGTGGTCGAGCAAGGCCAGCGACATAGCCCGCGAGGCCGGACTGGACATTGCGCGGGTGGAACGCGGCGTCGCTTACCTGCTCGACGATGCACCCGCGCAGGGCGGATCGGCGTGGATGTCCGTGATCGCGCTGCTGCACGATGCGATGACACAGTCGGTGCTGACCGGTCTCGACCAGGCCGAAGGCCTGTTCCTGCACGGCGCGCCAGGCGATCTGGTGCGCATTGCGCTCGATCGTGATGCGCACGAAACCCTGCGCACGGCCAACCGTACGCTTGGACTGGCGCTGGCCGAAGACGAGATCGACTACCTTGCCGCGCGCTATGCCGAGATGGACCGCGAACCCAGCGATGCCGAGCTGATGATGTTCGCGCAGGCCAACTCCGAGCATTGCCGGCACAAGGTCTTCAATGCGACCTGGAACGTGGATGCGAATCCGGCACCCGCCACCCTGTTCGGCATGATCCGTCATACCCACGAACACTGTCCCGAGCACACCCTGTCGGCCTATACCGACAATGCGGCGGTGATCGCGGGCAGCACGGGCAAGCGCTTCTTCCCCGATCCGGCGGACGGGGTGTGGAAAGCGGTGGACGAGGACATCGACTACGCGATCAAGGTCGAGACCCACAACCACCCCACGGCCATTGCTCCCTGGCCGGGCGCCGCGACCGGCGCCGGCGGCGAGATCCGCGACGAGGGTGCTACCGGGCGTGGCGGCAAGCCCAAGGCCGGCCTGACCGGCTTTTCCGTGTCGCATCTGCGCATTCCCGGCCTGGCGCGGCCATGGGAAAGCGATCGCCCCCTGCCACCGCGCTTTGCCAGCGCCTTCGAAATCATGCGCGACGGTCCGCTGGGCGCCGCCGCCTACAACAACGAATTCGGCCGTCCGTGCCTGGGCGGTTATTTCCGCAGTTTCGAGAGCGAGAACGGCAAGCCGGGTGTGCGTCGCGGGTACGACAAGCCGATCATGATCGCCGGCGGGTTGGCCAACCTGCGTCGTGCGCATGTGCACAAGGGCAAGCTCGCGCCGGGCGACCGCATCGTGGTGCTGGGCGGTCCGGCGATGCTGATCGGCCTGGGCGGCGGTGCGGCCTCGTCGATGGCCGCCGGCAGTTCCAGCGATGCGCTGGATTTTGCCTCGGTGCAGCGCGACAACCCGGAAATGGAACGCCGCTGCCAGGAAGTCATCGACCGCTGCTGGGCGCATGGCGAGGCCAATCCCGTCGTCAGCATCCACGACGTCGGCGCCGGAGGCCTGTCCAACGCCATTCCGGAGATCCTGCATGATGCCGGCCTGGGCGGTGAGATCGACCTGGCTGCCATTCCCTGCGACGATCCGGCGTTGACGCCGATGCAGGTGTGGTGCAACGAATCGCAGGAGCGCTATGTGCTGGCCGTGCGACCGGACGATGTCGCCGGGCTGGAGGCGATCTGCCGGCGTGAGCGCTGCCCGCTGGCCGTGGTCGGGCAGGCCACACAGGCCCCGCACCTGCGCGTACGCGATTCCCGACGCGACATCGATGTGGTCGACCTGGACATGGACGTGCTGTTCGGCAAGCCGCCGCGCATGCACCGCAACGCCTCGCGACGCACGCCGCGCGTGGACCTGGTGCCGGACCTTTCCGGCATCGGTCTCGACGAGGCGCTCGGTCGCGTGCTGCGCATGCCGGTGGTCGGCAGCAAGACCTTCCTCATCACCATCGGCGACCGCAGCGTGGGCGGACTGTGTGCGCGCGATCCGATGGTCGGGCCGTGGCAGGTGCCGGTGGCCGACTGCGCGGTGACCTTGCTTGATTTCCACGGCTATGCCGGCGAGGCCATGGCCATGGCCGAACGTGCACCGGTGGCGCTGCTGTCCAGTGCGGACGCGGCGCGCATCGCGATCGGCGAGGCCATTACCAACCTGGCTGCCGCACCGATCGGCTCGCTGGGCGAGATCCGTCTGTCCGCCAACTGGATGGCAGCGGTCAATCACGAGGGCGAGGACGCGGCGCTGTTCGACGCCGTGCACGCGGTGGCCGAGGAACTGTGCCCGGCGCTTGGCATCTCGATCCCGGTGGGCAAGGACTCGATGTCCATGCAGGTGGCATGGGACGATCCGCAGGCCGGGGAACAGCGCACCGTGGCACCCGTGTCGCTGGTGGTGACCGCGTTCGCGCGGGTGGCGGACGTGCGCGGTACGCTCACGCCGCAGTTGCGGCTCGATCGTGGCGAGAGCGACCTGTGGCTGATCGACCTGGGAGGCGGTCGCGACCGCCTCGGCGCCTCGGTGCTGACCCAGGCCTTCAACCGTGGCGGCGGCGTGCCGCCCGATCTGGATGATCCGTCGCGTCTGAAGGCGATGTTCGAACTGGTGCAGGAAGCCCGGGCCGAGGATCTCCTTCTTGCCTACCATGATCGTTCCGACGGCGGCCTGATCGTGACCTTGCTGGAGATGGCCTTCGCCGGACATTGCGGGTTGGAGATCCAGCTCCAGGGCTGGGGCGAGGCGAGCCTGCGCGCGCTGTTCAACGAGGAGCTGGGCGCGGTGCTGCAGGTGCCGCGCGATCGGCGTGACGATTTTGCCGGCCTGATCGTCAGGCATGGTCTGGAAGAGGTCATGCATCGCATCGGCCAGCCGCGCGAGAAGCTCGGCATCAAGTTGCATCTGGGCGACGAAGTCGTGGCCAAGTGGAACTGGCAGGCGCAGTTTCGCGCCTGGTCCGAAACCAGTCACGCCATGCAGCGCCTGCGCGACAATCCGGCGTGTGCGGATGCGGAGCTGGAGTGGCGGGTCGATGACGCCAACCGTGGCATCCGCCCCGAGCTGAGCTTCGATCCTGCCGAGGACATCGCTGCACCGATGATTGCCACCGGCGCACGACCGCGCGTGGCGATCCTGCGCGAGCAGGGGGTCAATGGCCAGGTGGAGATGGCAGCGGCCTTCGACCGTGCCGGATTCGAGGCCGTGGACGTGCACATGTCCGACCTGCTGGCCGAGCGCATCGAACTGGATGATTTCCACGGCCTGGCTGCGTGCGGCGGCTTTTCCTACGGTGATGTGCTTGGTGCAGGCCGCGGCTGGGCCGCCACGATAGCCCACAATGCGCGCCTGCGGCCGCAGTTCGAGCGATTCTTTGCCGACAGGATGCGGTTCGCGCTCGGCGTGTGCAACGGTTGCCAGATGTTGTCGCATCTGAAGGACATCATTCCCGGTGCCGCGCACTGGCCGCGCTTCCTGCGCAACACCTCCGAACAGTACGAGGCGCGGCTCGCCACCGTGGAGGTCGTGGAGTCCGACAGCCTGTTCCTGCGCGGCATGGCCGGCTCGCGCCTTCCGGTGGTGGTCGCGCACGGCGAGGGGCGCGCCGATTTTCCGCGCGAGTGCAGTCCATCGAAAAGCCATGGCTGCCTGCGCTATGTCGACGACCGCGGTGCACCCACCGAGCACTATCCGCTCAACCCCAATGGCTCGCCCGGTGGGCTGACCGGCTTTTCTGCCGCCGATGGTCGGGTCCTGATCATGATGCCGCATCCGGAGCGGGTGTTTCGCAGCGTGCAGCTGTCCTGGCGTCCGCCCGGGTGGGGTGAGGACTCGCCGTGGATGCGCCTGTTCCGCAATGCCCGTGTCTGGGTCGACTAGGCACGGCCACCTGCAGGCATGCCAAGGATGAATGAGGGACTGACCAGCATCATCATCGTGACCGCAGACAGCGGCCCCGCCACCCTCGAGTGCGTGACGCGTGCGCTGGCCAGCGACGTGGTGGTGGAGGTGCTGCTGGTCGATAACGGTTCGCGTGACGAAGTGCCGCAGTCGGTCGCCCGCAGATATCGCGACGATGCACGCCTGCGGGTGCTGTACAACGAAGCCAATCTGGGTTTTGGCGCAGCGGCCAATATAGGGGTCGAGCATGCCGGGGGCGATGGCGTACTGGTTCTGAATCCGGACTGCCTGATCGAACCCGACACCGTGCGCCAGCTGCGTGCGCTATGCGCTGCACACGCACGCGCGGGTCTGGTCGGCGCCGTCATATGCGACAAGGGCGGCGTTGTCGATCCCTCCTCGCGCCGCCGCGACCCCTTGCTGCGCCGTGCCCTGGCGACCTTGCGCAGCCGCAGCGGATCGGCCGCCGGCGGCATTCATGTGCCTGGCCCGGTGCCGCAAGCAGCCAGCGAGGAAGAGGCCATCTCCGGCGCCCTGATGTTCCTGCCGCGCACGGTCTTCGAACGGGTCGGCGGATTCGATGCAGGCTATTTCCTGCATTGCGAGGACCTGGACCTTTGTCGCCGGGTGCGTGATGCCGGTTACCGGGTGCTGCTGGCCGGGCAGGTGCGCGTGCTGCATGCCGGCGGCGGGTCCAGTCGCCATCGTCCGGTGTTCGTCAGCCGCCACAAGCATGCGGGCATGTGGCGCTGGTTCCGCAAGTTCGATCCGGCCGCGCGCAACCCCTTGCTGGCGGTGCTGGTGTGGTGCGGCCTGTGGGCGCATTTCCTGGCCAAAATCCCCATCCAGCTGGTGGCCCGTTCACGCATGCGCTGATTCGCTCCACCGGAACCGGGTTTGCTTGTAAGGCCCGATGCCGTCTGTCAGCATGCCATCAGGATCGTGCACTGTTGGCGCTGCGCATCATGGGCATTTCGGACAAGCTGACGGAGCCGATGCATGTCGGCTGGCGAGAATGGGTGGCTCTGCCGGACCTTGGCGTGCCGCGCATCAAGGCGAAGATCGATACGGGTGCGCGCAGTTCGGCCCTGCATGCGTTCTACATCGAGCCCTACCGCCATGCGGGTCGTGATTTCGTCAAGTTCGGCCTGCACCCGATACAGGGCGACGAGCACACGGCGCTCACCTGCCGGGCGCCCGTACTGGATCGGCGCATGGTCAGCGATTCCGGCGGGCACCGCGAACTGAGATACGTGATTGAGACTTCACTGCGTCTGGGCGCACACGATTTCCTGGCACAGGTGACGCTGACCAACCGCGACAGCATGCTGTTTCGCATGCTGGTCGGACGCACCGCCCTGGCCCGACGGTTTGTCGTCGATCCTGCGCGCTCGTTCCTGATGCGCGATCAGGCAACGCCGAAGACCGACAGCCTGTGAGATGACAGCATGAAGATCGCCATCCTTTCCCGTCGCAGTTCCCTGTACTCGACCCGTCGACTGGTCGAGGAGGCCAGGCAGCGCGGCCACGACGTGCGTGTCATCGACACCTTGCGCTGCTACATGAACATTGCCTCGCACAAGCCGGAAATCCACTACCGCGGCGAGAACCTGACCGGGTACGATGCGGTGATCCCGCGCATCGGCGCTTCGATCACCTTCTACGGCACGGCCGTGCTGCGCCAGTTCGAGATGATGGGGGTGTACCCGCTCAACGAGTCGGTGGCCATTTCGCGTGCGCGCGACAAGCTGCGTTCCCTGCAACTGCTTTCGCGCAAGGGCATTGGCCTGCCGGTCACCGGCTTTGCCCATTCCCCGGACGACGTGGAAGACCTGATCCGCATGGTCGGCGGTGCGCCGATGGTCATCAAGCTTCTGGAAGGCACCCAGGGCATCGGCGTGGTGCTGGCGGAAACCCAGAAGGCGGGCGAAAGCGTCATCGAGGCCTTCATGGGCCTCAAGCAGAACATCCTGATCCAGGAATTCATCAAGGAGGCGGCCGGGGCGGACATCCGCTGCCTGGTGATCGGTGACAAGGTGGTGGCGTCGATGATGCGCCAGGCGCAGGAGGGCGAGTTTCGTTCCAACCTGCATCGGGGCGGCAGCGCGCGCGCGATCAAGATCACCCCCGAGGAGCGTTCGACCGCGGTACGCGCGGCCAGGGCGATGGGACTCAATGTCGCCGGCGTGGACATCCTGCGCTCGCACCACGGCCCGGTGGTGATGGAGGTCAATTCCTCGCCGGGGCTGGAAGGCATCGAAACGGCCACCGGCAAGAACATCGCCGACCAGATCATCGCGTTCATCGAGAAGAACGCCAGGCCCGACCACACCCGTACCCGTGGCAAGGGCTGACATGGTGGCGCCGGTTGTGTTTTCCATCAACGGCACGCAGGTCGAGCCCGGCAGCCGGGCGACGGTCGAGGTGCCGATCGCACGGTTGTACACCTATGCACCGCTGAGCATGCCGGTGCAGGTCGTGAACGGGCGCAGGGAGGGGCCGCGACTTTTTGTCAGCGCGGCCCTGCATGGCGACGAGATCAACGGCGTGGAAATCATCCGCCGCCTGCTGCAGTTGCCGGTGCTCAAGCGCCTGCACGGCACGCTGGTCGCAGTACCCGTGGTCAACGTGTTCGGCTTCATCAACCGCAGCCGCTACCTGCCCGACCGGCGTGACCTGAACCGTTCGTTCCCGGGTTCGGACAGTGGTTCGATGGCTGCGCGCCTGGCGCACGTGTTCATCCAGGAGGTGGTCAGCCACTGCACCCACGGCATCGATCTGCATACCGCCGCCGTGCATCGGGACAACCTGCCGCAGATCCGCGCCAATCTGGACGACCCGGTGACCCGCGATATGGCCGAGGCTTTCGGCGTGCCGGTCCTGCTCAACGCCAACGAGATCGACGGCTCCCTGCGGCAGACGGTGACCCAGCGCGGCATACCGATGCTGCTGTACGAAGCGGGCGAGGCGTTGCGGTTCGACGAGATGAGCATTCGCGCCGGCCTGAACGGCATTGTCTCGGTGATGCGCACGCTCGGCATGCTTCCGCGCAGCGGCCGCAAGCGCTCACGTCCGCGCAGTTCGGTGGCGCGCAAGAGCACCTGGATCCGCGCCCCGCAAAGCGGGATCCTGCGCTCGCATGTGCCGCTGGGCGCGCGGGTGCATCGGGGCGATGTGCTGGGCGTGATTTCCGATCCCTACGGGGAACGCGAGGTCGCGCTTGAATCCGCCATCGAGGGCATCGTGATTGGCCGCGCCAACCTGCCGCTGGTCAACCAGGGCGAAGCCCTGTTCCACGTGGCCCTGTTCGATGCGCCGGACGAGACCGAAGCAGTGGTCGAGCACTTCGAGAAGCAGATCGCCGAGGACCCGCAGCCGTTCCTCGAAGAGGAGCCCCCGGTCATCTGACCCAGGCGCTGCCGCATGCCGTAAGCTGGATAACCCCGGGCAGGGAGCAAAACAATGATTCGCGACATCCTGAGAATGGGCGATGCGCGCCTGCTGAGGCTTGCCGATCCGGTGGATATCTTCGATACGCCGGCATTGCACGCCCTGGTCACAGACATGTTCGACACCATGCAGCATGCCGGCGGCGTCGGCCTGGCGGCACCGCAGATCGGCGTGAACCTGCAGGTGGTGATCTTCGGTTTCGAGCACAGTGACCGTTATCCTGATGCGCCGGCAGTGCCACGCACGGTGCTGCTTAATCCGGCGATCACTCCGCTTGACGGGGGCATGGAAGAGGGCTGGGAAGGCTGCCTGTCGGTTCCCGGGCTGCGTGGCAAGGTCGCGCGTCATCGCCGCATCCGCTACCTCGGTCACGATGCATCCGGAAACAGGATCGAGCGCGAAGCGGAAGGTTTCCACGCGCGCGTGGTGCAGCATGAATGCGACCACCTGATCGGGCGCCTGTATCCGTCGCGAATCACCGATTTTCGCCATTTCGGTTTCATCGACGTTCTGTTTCCGGAACCGGGCCCGGCGCTGGAGGTCTGAACAGCAGGGTCTGCCCTGCTGGCGTCACGCGGATGTGTCGGGACAGGCAGATCGGGTATCTCAGGCTCGCGTCGCCGTGCACCATGTGCTACCAATGCCGGTTGCGGACGGCAGCGGGGGCGCGGACGCAGGACGAACAAGGACCATCCGGGGGAGTTTCAGATGTCGGCCGCAGCACGATCCGATCATTCCGAACCCATGCAGGCCAGCGCACTGGATCTGCAGGTGCGGGCCTGTGCGCTGATGGTCGAACGCGGCTTCCTGAAGGAAGCCGATCTGGGCCGCGCACGCCGACTGCACGCCGAGGCCCCCGAGGGCACCCTGACTGCATTGCTGGCGCGACTGGGCCTGGTTTCCGAGCGCAACCTCGCCGAAGCCTGGGCGGCCCTGCTGGATGCGCCCCGGTTGTCGGCCGGCGACGCGCCGGACATGCCGCCCGCGGATGTGGACGTGTCGGTGCGCTTCCTGCGCATGCACCATGTGGTACCGGTCGATGTCGGCAGCGATGACGTGCTGGGGCTGCTGGTGGCCGATCCGGGTGATCCGTATCCGGCACAGGCCATGGCCCTGGCAAGCGGCCGCGCCATGGCACTGCGCATCGGCCTGCGCAGCGAGATTGATGACCTGATCGAACGCTATTACGGACAGGGCCGTTCGGCCATGGGTACTATCGTCGAGGACATGGACGGTGCCGTCGCGGACGAGGAAGATGTCGAGCACCTGCGCGACCTGGCCTCCGAGGCACCGGTGATCCGGCTGGTCAACCTGGTCATCCAGCGCGCGGTCGAGCAACGCGCCTCGGACATCCACATCGAACCCTTCGAGAACCGCCTGAAGGTGCGCTACCGCATCGACGGCGTACTGCACGAGGTCGAGGCGCCACCGGCCAGTTCCACCGCCGCGGTGATCAGCCGCGTGAAGATCATGGCGCGCCTGAACATCGCCGAGCGCCGCCTGCCGCAGGACGGGCGCATCATGTTGCGCGTGCAGGGCAAGGAGCTGGACCTGCGCGTGTCCACCGTGCCGACCAGTTTCGGCGAGTCGGTGGTGATGCGCATCCTGGATCGCGAATCGGTGGTGTTCGATTTCGCCAGGCTGGGTTTTGCCGATGACTTCACCCGGCGCTTCACCGAGGTGCTCGGGCGCCCGCACGGTATCCTGCTGGTGACCGGCCCCACCGGTTCGGGCAAGACCACCACGTTGTACACGGCGCTGTCGCAGATCAACACGCCGGACGTGAAGATCATCACCGTCGAGGACCCGGTCGAATACCAGCTGGAAGGCATCAACCAGATCCAGGTGAAACCCGCGATCGGGCTGGATTTCGCCGGTGCCTTGCGTTCGATCGTACGCCAGGACCCGGATGTCATCATGATCGGCGAGATGCGCGATCTGGAAACCTGCCGCATCGCCATCCAGTCGGCGCTCACCGGTCACCTGGTGCTGTCCACCCTGCACACCAATTCGGCGGCCGGCGGCATCACCCGCCTGCTGGACATGGGGGTGGAGGATTACCTGCTGACCTCGACCATCAACGGCATCCTGGCCCAGCGCCTGGTGCGCCATCTGGATACCGAACTGGCCGAGCCCTACGAGGCTTTGCCCGAGGTCGTGGAGGAGTTCCAGTTGACGCGTTTCACCGACGCCACGCCGGTGCGTCTGTGGCGGCCGGGGCGCAGTCACGCCAACCCGACCGGTTACCGCGGGCGCCAGGCCATCGTCGAGTTCCTGACCATGAACGATCCCATGCGGCGGCTGGTCATGCAGCATGCCTCCGAGTCGGATATCGAGCGCGCCGCGCGCGAGGCCGGCATGCGCACCATGTACGAGGATGGCCTGGCCAAGGCCGTGGCCGGCACCACCACCATCGAGGAGGTCCTGCGTGTCACGCAAGAAGGCTGACGGACATGCGGTCCACGCGAGCCGTCAAGCCGTAGGGCGGGCACCGTCCGCCAATGGCGTCCCGGTGCGTTGTCCGGTCGCTGGATTGGCGGACGGTGTCCGCCCTACGGCTGTTGGCCATCGTGGGTGGGGTTTGAGGGGCGGCAGAAGCGGGCGCCGGCACGCCTGTCGGGTCTGCATTCCGCATGCCCGGCCGGCCATGGGGTCGACCCCATGAGCCAGTTCCGCTATCGCGCAATCAGCGCCTCCGGTGAGGTGCTGCAGGGGCAGATCGAGGCTGCCAGCGTGGAGGATGCGATCTCGCGGCTGCAGGACCAGGGTCACACGCCGCTGGAAGCCTTGCCGACCGACGCCGCGGGGGGATCCTCGCTGTTCGCCTCGCTGCTGCGGCGCACGCCGTTCAGCGGCGACCAGCTGGCGCAGTTCACCCACCAGCTGGCCACCCTGTTGGGTGCCGGCCAGCCGCTGGACCGCGCGCTGGGTATCCTCATGGACCTGCCCGAGGGCGAAAAGGAAAAAAAGCGCATCGAACGGATCCGCGAACGGGTGCGCGGTGGCAGTACGCTTTCCCGGGCCATGGACGAGGAGCACGACGCATTCCCGCGCCTGTACGTGAGCCTGGTACGTGCGGGGGAAGCGGGCGGTGCGCTCGATACCACGCTGCGGCGGCTGGCCGACTATCTCGAACGTGCGCAGGCACTGCGTTCCAGCGTGATCAATGCGCTGATCTACCCGGCATTCCTGATGATCGGCGTGCTCGGTTCGCTGCTGCTGCTGCTGACCTACGTGGTGCCGCAGTTCGTACCGGTGTTCAATGACATGAACGTGCCCGTGCCGCTGATCACGCGCGTGGTGCTGGGCATGGGCACGGTGTTGCAGGATGGCTGGTGGCTGATCGTGCTGTTGCTGGTGGGCGGCTACATGGCGCTGCGCCTGCGCCTGCGCGATGCCGACGCGCTGCGCGCGTTCGACCGCTGGCGGCTGCGGGTGAAGGTCTTCGGCCCGCTGTCGCTGAAGATAGAGACGGCGCGCATCGCGCGCACCCTGGGCACGCTGCTGAAGAATGGCGTGCCGATGCTCGGCGCACTCGGCATCACTCGCCAGGTGACGCGCAATGCGGCACTGGAGGCGGCGTTGCAGCAGGCTGCCGGGCAGGTCAAGAGCGGTGCCGGTCTGGCATCGGCGCTGGCCGAGTCCGGTCTGTTCCCGCGCCTGGCGCTGCAGATGGTGCAGGTGGGCGAAGAGGCCGGCGCCGTCGACGACATGCTGCTGAAAGTGGCGGACACCTTCGACATCGAGGCCAGGCGTGCCATCGACCGGCTGCTGGCGGCGCTGGTGCCGACCCTGACCATCGTGATGACGGTGCTGGTCGCGTTCATCATGGCGGCCATCCTGATGCCGCTGCTGAACCTGACCAGCAACATCGGCTGATAGTGATTCAAAAGAGGACTTCCATCCATGCTCACGTCCGTTTCTACCACCCCCAGAATTCACCGCATCCAACGGTCCGGAACCCGGCATGCATCCGGCTTTACCCTGCTGGAGATGCTGGCCGTGATTGTGCTGATCGGCATCATCGGCTCGATCGTGGTGGGCGTGGTGGTGCACAACCTCAACCGCGGCAAGTACAAGGCCGGCAAGGTGCAGCTAGACACCATCAGTGCCGCCATCGGCCAGTACACCATGGACAACGGATCCCCGCCTCCCGACCTCAGGGCGCTGGTCAGCCAGCCGTCCGGGGCGTCGGACTGGCTCGGTCCCTACCTCAAGCCCAGCCAGCTCAAGGATCCGTGGGGCCATGCGTTCGGCTACAGGGTGCCGGGTGATAATGGCAGCAGCTACACCCTGATCTTCTACGGCGAAGACGGCCGGCCCGGCGGTGACAAGCTGGACAAGGACGTGAGCTTCGAGGGGCAGTAGGCCCGTGCCGCGGCGCATGCAGCCAGGCCGGGTCTGCGCGGTGGCAACAAGGGCACCGCTGCGCCGTCGTTCGGCAGCCTTCACGCTGCTGGAGATGCTGGTGGTGATCGTGCTGATCGGCATCGCTGCCACGGCGGCGACGGTGGCGGTCACGCGGGGTCTGCAATCGGCACGCATCCGCGCGGCCAGCGCGGACCTGGCCGCGGCCCTGCGCTATACCCGTGTGCAGGCGATCGTGCATGGCACGTCCGAAACCCTCACGGTGGACGTGGCGGCGCATCGCTACCGTGCGCCGGGCCGGCCTGCGGTCACCCTGCCGGCCGGGGTCGACCTGGCCATGACCAGCGCCGTGGCCGACCGTATCGATACGCACCGCGGTCGCATCCGTTTCTTCCCCGACGGCAGTTCCACCGGCGGGCGGGTCACGCTCAGTCACGGTCAGCGTGAATGGCACGTCAACGTCGCCTGGCTGACCGGCAGCGTGAGCGTGGTGCAGACGCGGGCGGGAGGCTAGCGTGCGCGGCGACCAGCGCGGGTTCACCCTGCTGGAGGTGCTGGCGGCCATCGTGCTGCTGGCGCTGGCCTTCGCCGCCCTGCTGGGCACCCTGGGGCGTTCCACCCGGCTGGCCGTCGACGCCGATGCACACACCCGTGCCGCCCTGTGCGCGCAATCGGCACTGGACGGTGCATTCGTGCTCACGCCGGTGGCGCCGGGCATGCGTCAGGGCCGCTGCGATGCACGCTTTCGCTGGCGGCTGGAAGTACGCCGCTGGAAGCCGCCCGGTCCCGATCCGGCACCGCCGGACCTGGATCTGTACCAACTGGACCTCACGGTGTCATGGGGGCGCGTGCCGCATGTGCATCGTGCCGAGTTTCGTACCCTGCGCGCGCAGATGCGCAGTGGCGATGGCATGGGGCAGGGCGGATGAAGCGCAAATCCCGCATGCACGGTTTCACCCTGCTGGAAGTGCTGGCGGCGCTGGTGTTGCTGTCGCTGCTGATGCTGGCGGTATGGTCGGGCATTCGCACCGTGCAGCGCAGCCTGCGTGACGGTCAGGCGTTCGTGGCCCGCACCGATGCCCTGCGTGCCGCCCAGGATTTCCTGCGGCGGGAGCTGGCACAGGCCACGCCGCAAGCCTGGACGGTCGATGAGCACCAGACACCGGTGGTGTTCCGCGGCAGCGCAAGCGAGGTTCAATTCGTGTCCCCGCTGCCCGGCTACCTGGGGCGCCTCGGTCCGCAACTGCAGCGCGTGCGGCTGGTGCCCGACGGCACGGGCGGGGGCTACCGGCTGGAGGTCGCGTTCGCGCAGTTGCCGGTGGACGGATCGCCGCCGAAGGCCCTGGGCACGCCACAGGTCCTGTTGCGCGGCATTCGCGAGGGGCACTTCAGTTACGACGGGCTGGATGCGCGCCGCCAGCCGACCGGCTGGAGCGAGTCCTGGACGCTGACCGACCACCTGCCGGCCGTGGTCCGCCTGCAACTGCGGATGCGCCACGGCGACTGGCTGCAACTGGTGATGCCGATCCGCGTGGACGCCGTGGCCGTGCCGGGCGGGGCAATGGCGGCGAGCCACCTCATGCGCCCGCTGGGAGCCGGACAATGAGGCGCCACCAGCAGGGCGTTGCGTTGCTGATGGTGCTCTGGGCCACGGCGCTGCTGGGCATCATGCTGGCGGCCTTTGCCGTGAGCATGCGCACTGAGGGTCTGCAGGCGCGCTACCAGTTCGACCAGGTGCGCGCGCGCTATGCCGCCGAGGCCGGCCTGGCGCGCGCGGTATACGGGCTGACCGAGCGCGACATGCGGCGGCGCTGGGTGGATGACGGGCGCGCCTACCGTTTCGACTTTGACCGCGCGCGGGTGACGGTGCGTCTGTACAACGAAAGCGGCAAGGTCGATCTCAATACCGCCGCACCGCCGGTGCTGACCGGGCTGTTCCGTGCTGCGGGCCTGGATCCCGAGCGTGCCGAGGCGCTCAGCGAGGCGGTGCAGGACTGGCGCGACCCAGACAACGCGGCCCTGCCGAACGGCGCCGAGCGCGCGCAGTACCACGCCGCCGGGCGCGATGACGGGCCGCGCAACGGGCCGTTCCAGAGCATCGAGGAACTGCAACGGGTGCTGGGCATGACCCCGGCCCTGTATGCGCGGGTGGCGCCCGCGATCACGATCTGGTCCGGACGCACGCAGCCCGACCCGCTGAGCGCGCCGCAGCTGGCGCTGCAAGCCATTCCCGGCATGGACGCGCAACGCGCCGCGAACTTCGTGGGCCTGCGACAGCAGCGAACCAGTGCCTTGCAGGCCGTGCCGTTCGAGCCGGGCATGGTGGTGAGCGGCGGGCCGGGCGGGCGCAGCGACAGTGAAACCGTGCAGGTGCAGGCCCGCCTGTCGAACGGCGTGCGCGCGGCCCTGCATGCCGTGATCCGGCTTGATGGCAACGGTGCCGACCAGTGGCCCTACAGCGTGTTGCACTGGGCGTGGGCCAACCCGGGACAGCAGCAACCGGCAAGCGCCTCGCGTTCGCCTGCCGGTGCAGCGCGATGAACGCGATTCATTGGGGATGTCAGTCGCGGAGGCGGCGGATCTCGTCGCGCAACTGGCGCGCCGCCGTGCGTGCGGCCTGCGCGTAGTCGGCTCCGCTGCCGGCATAGAGGATGGCGCGCGAGGAACTGATCATCAGTCCCGCACCGTGTGCATCCATGCCTTCGCGCAGCACGGCCTGGAGATCGCCGCCCTGCGCGCCGATGCCCGGTACCAGCAGCGGCAGGTCACCGACCCGTGCCCGCACCTGTCCCAGTTCCCCGGGAAAGGTCGCGCCGGTGACCAGGGCGCAGTTGCCGTGTTCGTTCCAGTCCTGCGCAATGGCACGTGCCACGCGCAGGTACAGCGGTTCGCCCCCGCAGTCCAGATTCTGGAAATCGGCCCCGCCGGGATTGGAGGTGCGGCACAGCACGATCACGCCCTTGTCGGCGCGGTCCAGAAACGGCTGCACCGCGTCGCGGCCCAGGTAGGGATTGAGCGTGACGGCGTCGGCACGGTAGCGGTCGAAGGCCTCGCTGGCATAACGCTGCGCAGTCGAGCCGATATCTCCGCGCTTGGCGTCGAGAATCACCGGCACGCCCGGGTGCGCATCGTGGATGTGCGCGATCAGCCGTTCCAGCGCGTCTTCCGCACGCAGCGCGGCAAAGTGCGCGATCTGTGGCTTGAATGCGCACACCAGGTCGGCGGTGGCGTCGACGATGGCGCGGCAGAAGGCGAACAGCGCGTCCGGGTCGTCGCGCACCGCGGCGGGGAAGCGGGACGGGTCGGGGTCCAGGCCAACGCAGACCATGGTGTCGGCGTCGTTCCAGCGCGTCTTCAGGGCTTGCATGAAGTTCATCGTCATTCCCGTTCCGCTCCCATCGCCATGTGGGCACCCGCCTTGCGTCATCCTCGGCGAAAGCGGACATCCCATGCCGGAACTCGGCACGCGGGCAAGGATACCGACTCCCGACGTGTGCCGATATGACCACCATGCAGCTTTTCCCGAATCCCGAATCCCGAATCCCGAATCCCGAATCCCGAATCCCGAATCCCGAATCCCGAATCCCGAATCCCGAATCCCGAATCCCGAATCCCGAATCCCGAATCCCGAATCCCGAATCCCGAGTCCCGAGTCCCGAGTCCCGAGTCCCGGCTCTCCCCCTCACACCAACTTCTTGTACCGCATGCGATGTGGACGCGCGGCTTCCTCGCCCAGGCGGCGCTTCTTGTCGGCCTCGTACTCGCCGTAGTTGCCGGGGAAGAACTCCACGTGCGAGTCGCCCTCGAAGGCGATGATGTGTGTGGCGATGCGGTCCAGGAACCAGCGGTCATGGCTGATCACCAGGGCGCAGCCGGGGAACTCCAGCAGCGCGTCTTCCAGCGCGCGCAGGGTTTCCACGTCCAGGTCGTTGGACGGCTCGTCGAGCAGCAGCACGTTGCCGCCCTGCAGCAGGGTCTTGGCCATGTGCAGGCGGCCGCGTTCGCCGCCGGACAGGGTGCCGACGAGTTTCTGCTGGTCGGTGCCCTTGAAGTTGAAGCGGCCGATGTAGGCGCGCGACTGGATCTCGAAGTTGCCGATGGTGATGATGTCCGAGCCACCGGACACTTCCTGCCATACGTTGTTCTTGCCCTCCAGTGCGCCGCGCGACTGGTCCACGTAGGCCAGTTTCACGGTATGACCGATCCTGATCTCGCCCTGGTCCGGCTGCTCGGCGCCGGTGATCATCTTGAACAGGGTCGACTTGCCGGCGCCGTTGGGGCCGATCACGCCGACGATGGCACCCGGCGGGATCTTGAACGACAGGTCGTCGATCAACACCCGGTCGCCGAACGCCTTGCTCACGTTCCTGAACTCGATCACCTCATTGCCCAGACGCTCGCCCGGCGGAATGAAGATCTCGTTGGTCTCGTTGCGGCGCTGGTAGTCGACCGCATTCAGCTCCTCGAAGCGGTTCAGGCGCGCCTTGCCCTTGGACTGGCGGCCCTTCTTGGCCGAACGCACCCACTCCAGTTCACGTTTGATAGCCTTCTGGCGGGCCTTTTCCTGCGCCGCTTCCTGGGACAGGCGCTCGTCCTTCTGCTCCAGCCAGGACGTGTAGTTGCCCTTCCACGGGATGCCGCGGCCGCGATCGAGTTCAAGGATCCACTCGGCGGCGTTGTCGAGGAAGTAGCGGTCATGGGTGACGGCCACCACGGTACCCGGAAAGTCGGCCAGGAACTGTTCCAGCCAGTCCACCGACTCGGCGTCCAGGTGGTTGGTGGGCTCGTCCAGCAGCAGCATGTCCGGCTTGGACAGCAGCAGGCGGCACAGCGCCACGCGGCGCTTCTCGCCGCCTGACAACGGGCCGACCTTGGCGTCCCAGGGCGGGATGCGCAGCGCATCGGCGGCCACTTCGAGCTGGCGTTCCAGGGCATGTGCGTCGTTGGCGGCCAGCAGGTTCTCCAGGCGCTCCTGCTCCTTGGCCAGCGCATCGAAGTCGGCGCCTTCCTCGGCATAGGCGGCATACACCTCGTCCAGGCGCGCCTGCGCGGCCAGGATCTCGCCCACGCCTTCCTCGACCACCTCGCGCACCGTCTTGTCCGGGTCCAGCTCCGGCTCCTGCGCCAGATAGCCGACCTTGATGTCCGGCGCCGGGCGCGCTTCGCCCTGGAACTCGGTATCGACGCCCGCCATGATGCGCAACACCGTGGACTTGCCCGCGCCGTTCAGGCCCAGCAGGCCGATCTTGGCACCGGGGAAGAAGCTCAGCGAGATGTCCTTGATGATCTGCCGTTGCGGGGGGACGATCTTGCTGACCCCGTTCATGGTGTAGATGTACTGCATAAAGGCTCCGTCGGATGCGTGGGCCGCACGAATGCGCCGGCGCATGCCGGTGCGGGCAAGGGAATGTAGACCGCCCATTATCCCCGAACCTGCGATCCGGCGCTATGTCGTGTGCCCGTGAATGGCCATGTTTGCGAACCGGATTCGCCCGCCCCGCGGGGGATGCTTGAAGCCCTATCCCGCAACGGTATGACGATATGGCGTCGACAGGACTGCGTGCAGCGGGTAGGCGCGCGTTGCGACTGGACGCCCGTTGTTACCGCTGGGCGGAACATCGGGGGGTCTGACATGCGCACTGCATGAGCTGCTCTGGTTCGGGGTCAAGCAAGCCTGGGCCTGCCTGTTCGGGGGGCTGATGCTGGCCTTGCTGTTGCTGACATGGTGGGCATGGACGCCGGCCTGGCCCATGGCGCGGTACGACGTAGTCACATGTGGCGCGCTCGGCATCCAGGTCGTGCTCCTGCTCGCGCGACTGGAAACGCCGCGCGAAGCACTGGTGATTGTACTGTTCCATGTCACCGGCACCGTCATGGAGGTGTTCAAGACGGCCACCGGATCCTGGATCTACCCCGGACCCTCGTTGCTGCATCTGGCGGGCGTACCGCTGTTCACCGGATTCATGTATGCCTCGGTGGGCAGCTACATGGCACGCGCCTGGCGGCTGTTCGACTTCCGGTTCGATCGTCATCCGGACTGGCGTTGCACGGCGGTGCTGGCCCTGGCGATCTATGCAAACTTCTTTACCGATCACTACGGCCTGGATGCACGAGTGTTGTTGTTCGCGCTTGCGGCATGGCTTTTCGGACCGACCGTGGTGTATTTTCGCGTGCGCCATGGCTACCGGAAGATGCCGTTGCTGCTCGGATTCGCGTTGGTGGCGTGTTTTATCTGGCTGGCGGAAAACCTCGGCACCTGGACCCGTACCTGGGCCTATCCGGCGCAGCGTCATGCCTGGCACCCGGTGGCGCCGTCGAAGATCGGCGCCTGGTTTCTGCTCATGATCATCAGCTATGTGATGGTGTCCGCGCTGTACCGGTACTGCTTGGGGTGCCGGTCGTCGACAGGCTGAAGATGTTGGGTTGGAAAGGGGGGTGGGATACCATGCGCGCTTGGTACGCGATTGAACCCTGTCCCGAGGAGAATCCATGTTTCCCGCATCCATGACCATCGCTGGCTTCGATGACGAACTGGCCCGCGCGATCGCCAACGAGGCGAGCCGGCAGGAGGACCACGTCGAGCTGATCGCCTCGGAGAACTACGCCAGTCCGCGGGTGATGGAAGCCCAGGGGTCGGTGCTGACCAACAAATATGCGGAAGGCTATCCGGGCAAGCGCTACTACGGTGGCTGCGAATACGTGGACGTGGCCGAGGCGCTGGCCATCGAGCGGCTGAAGAAGCTCTACGACTGCGACTACGCCAACGTGCAGCCGCATTCGGGTTCGCAGGCCAACCAGGCGGTGTACTTCGCGCTGCTGCAGCCGGGGGACACCATTCTCGGCATGAGCCTGGCGCACGGCGGCCACCTGACCCACGGCGCCAAGCCGAACCTGTCGGGCAAGATCCTCAACGCCGTGCAGTACGGCGTCAACGACCAGGGATTCGTCGACTACGAGGAGATCGAGCGCCTGGCCGTCGAGCACAAGCCGAAGATGATCGTGGCCGGCTTCAGCGCGTATTCTCAGGTGCTGGACTGGGCGCGCTTTCGCGCCATCGCCGACAAGGTGGGCGCGTACCTGTTCGTGGACATGGCGCACGTGGCCGGTCTGGTCGCGGCGGGCGTGTACCCGAGCCCGCTGCCGCACGCGCACGTGGTCACCTCGACCACGCACAAGACGCTGCGCGGCCCGCGCGGCGGTCTGATCGTGGCCAAAAATCCTACCGAGGAGCTGGTCAAGAAGCTGCAGTCGATCGTCTTCCCCGGCATCCAGGGCGGCCCGCTGATGCACGTCATCGCGGCCAAGGCGGTGGCCTTCAAGGAGGCGCTGGACCCGGATTTCAAGACCTACCAGCAACAGGTCGTGACCAATGCCAAAGCCATGGCGAAAACGCTGATGGCGCGCGGCTACAAGGTCGTCTCCGGCGGCACCGAGAACCATCTGGTGCTGGTCGACCTGATCGGCCGCGCGCTGACCGGCAAGGACGCGGAAGCCGCGCTGGGCCGCGCCCACATCACGGTCAACAAGAACACCGTGCCCAACGATCCGCAGTCGCCGTTTGTGACCTCGGGCCTGCGCATCGGCACCCCGGCGGTGACCACGCGCGGCTATACCGAGGCCGACTGTATCGAGCTTGCCGGCTGGATCTGCGACGTGCTCGACGCGCACCAGGACGAGGACGTCATCGCCGCCGTGCGCGAGAAGGTCACCGCGCAGTGCAGGAAGTATCCGGTCTATGGCTGACGGTGCAACAACGGGGCTCGGGACTCGGGACTCGGGACTCGGTAGAGCCCCGATCCCGTGCTGTTTTCATACCAGCCGCGTTTACCCGTCGGTTGCAGATGTGCCTGAATCCGCATGCGGCCAGAGCGCCCCGAGTCCCGAGTCCCGAGTCCCGAGTCCCGGCTAAAAATGCATTGCCCCTTCTGCCAGCACGAAGACACCCGCGTGATCGACTCGCGCCTGACCGAGGACGGCACCACCGTGCGTCGTCGTCGCGAGTGTCCGGCCTGCGGCGAGCGCTTCAACACCTTCGAGAACGCCGAGCTGAAACTGCCGGCGATCGTCAAGAGCGATGACCGCCGCGAGAATTTCGATGAACGCAAGCTGCGCACCGGTTTCGAGCGCGCCCTGCAGAAACGTCCGGTGGCCAGCAGCGACATCGATGAAGCGGTGCGCCTGATCATGCAGGACCTGCGCCGCAGCGGCGAGCGCGAGGTGCCCGCGCGGCAGGTCGGCGATCTGGTCATGCGCGAACTGAAGAAACTCGACCAGGTGGCCTACGTGCGATTTGCCTCCGTCTACCGCCGTTTCGAGGACGTGCATGCCTTTCGCGAGGAAATCGAAAAACTCGAACGCGACCTGCCGGAGCTGCAGGGCCTGCAGTTGCCGCTGCTGGACGGCAAGCCGGACGAACGCAAGAAGAGCTCCTGATGGCGAGCTTCGAGGCCGTCGACCATCGGCACATGGCACGCGCGATGCGCCTGGCCGAACGCGGCCTGTTCACCACCCAGCCCAACCCGCGTGTCGGCTGCGTCATCGCGCACGGTGGGACGGTGGTCGGCGAAGGCTTTCATCAACGCGCGGGCGGGCCGCACGCCGAAATCCACGCCCTGCGCGCCGCCGGCGAACGAGCCCGGGGCGCCAGCGTGTACGTCACCCTGGAACCCTGCGCGCATCATGGCCGCACGCCGCCGTGCGCCGAGGCGCTGGTTGCCGCCGGGGTGGCGCGCGTGGTGGTCGCCGCCGAGGACCCGAATCCGAAGGTCGACGGGCGCGGCATGGCAAGGCTGCGCGCGGCCGGCATCGCGGTCGAGAGCGGCCTGATGCGCGAGGCCGCGCGCGAACTCAACATCGGTTTCTTCAGTCGCCTCGAAAGAGGCCACCCCTACGTGCGCGTGAAGCTGGCCATGAGCCTGGACGGACGCACCGCGCTGGCCGACGGCACCTCCAAGTGGATCACCGGCGAGGCTGCCCGCGCCGACGTGCAGCGCTGGCGCGCGCGCAGCTCGGCCATCCTCACCGGCACGGGCACCGCGCTGGCCGACGACCCGCGCCTGACTGTGCGCCTTCCCGACCTGCCCCACGTGTCGCCTTTGCGCGTGCTGCTCGACCGCAAGCTGCGCACCCCTGAAGGCGCCCACCTGCTTGACGGATCCGCGCCGACGCTGGTCCTGCACGGCCCATCCGCAGCACCCGGCACTCACTTCGCCGCCGTCGAGTGCGCTCCGGTGCCCGAGTCCGCCCACGGGCTCGACCTTGACGCGGTGCTGTCGCTGCTGGCCCGGCGCGAAGTCAACGAACTGCACGTGGAAGCCGGACCGACCCTGGCCGGCGCGCTGTTCGCCGCCGGCCTCGTCGACGAACTGCTGCTGTACGTGGCGCCGGTACTCCTCGGCGACCGGGCACGACCACTGCTGGCGTTTCCGGCCTTGACCGACATGTCGCGCAGGTGGGGATTCGAAGTTAAGGATATTCGCAGCGTAGGCGACGACCAACGCCTTCGCCTTCGCCCGACACCGTAGGGCGGGCACCGTCCGCCGTTTCCAGCTGTGGCGGACAGTGCCCGCCCTACGGCTTGCCGGGATACGGCGAGAGTGGCGGACAGTGCCCGCCCTACGGCTTGCCGGATACGGCGAAAGGGTGGGGGTAGGTAGGGCGGGCACCGTCCGCCGATTAAACTTCACCCCCGCCTTCGCGTATGGGATCCTGTCCCCTTCATATACACGGATAGCCCCCTGCTGATGATGCTTCGGAAGAGTTCACGTGTCTTGTGGCCCGGATCCGGTCGCTTGCTGGCCGGGGCGTTGTTGTGCGTGTTGCTGGTTTCGGGTGGCGCATGGGCAGGGACGTCAGGAATCTCGAATATCGCCCAGCAGATGGCGGCCCTGCTGAAAAAGCCGGCACCGCCACCGGAGAAGGAGGCGGAGAAGACTCAACTGTCGCCGCAGGATGCGCGGGCGCTGGAGCACATGATCCAGGACCCGAAGGCGCGCGCAGCGCTGATTGCGACTTTGCACAAACTGGCCGGGGAGAAGGCCGCGGAGCCTGCGCAGGCGGGAACGTCGCCGAAGGCATCCGCACCCACGCCCGAGAGCGGTTTCAGCGATACCTTGATGACAGCTGTGAACGGACTGATTGCCCGCTCCTCGGATGCCATCGGCGCACTGCAAAGCCTCGGTTATTCCCTGACGACTTCGCCCGAGACGGCGGCGCACTGGCGACTGATCGCCCGCTTCGCCTGGCCGCTGGCCCTGGTGGTGCTGCTGGCCTATCTGGTGATGTGGGGCATCCGGTTGCTGGTGCGCCGGCCGCTGGTGCGACTGACGGGCTGGGCGCGACACGGTGCCCGGCGTGCGCGCTTGCCGCGTGGCTTGCTTGCCCTGACCGTGGACGGGATCACCGGGGCGTTGGCGATTTCGGCGGCCTGGGGTGCAAGCGCGGCGGGGGTTTCGGTGCTGACCCGCCATGATGGCGCGCTGCATCCCCTGTTCGCGGACTGGTTGCGCGCGTTCCTGATCGTCGAAGGGGTGCGCCTGGGTCTGCATCTGTTGCTGGGACGGCGGCACTCGTTGAGCGTGCTGCTGGCGCGCGACAGCGATCTTGCGCATCGCTTCCGGCTGTCGCTGTCGCGCCTTGCGCTGTTGCTGGGTTACGGCATGCTGCTGTTCGTGCCGATGGTGTCGCGCACGGTCGGTGTGCCACTGGCGCATGCGCTGACGTGGCTGATCGGCGTGCTGGGCTATGTGCTGGCGGTGCGATTGATGCTCAAGCGTCATGCTGCGTTGTCACACGCGCTGGACACGGTGGCGGATCGGCGCAAGGGCAGTTTCACCGGCTGGGTACTCAAGCTGCTGGCGCGCGTGTGGCTGATCCTGGTGCTGGCCTATCTGACTTCGGTGCTGGGGGCCATGTTGTTGCGCCCCGGCGATGTGCTGCCCTTCATCGGTCGCGCATCGGGCTGGAGCCTGGTCACCGTGCTGGTCACGCTGGTGGCATTCAAGATCGTGAACGTGTGGCTCGGCTCGAGGATCAAGCTGCCGGAGACCGTGAGCGCCCGCCTGCCGTCGCTGGAGCATCGGATCAACCAGTTGTTGCCCCTGGCGCGCCGCAGCCTGCATGCCGTGATCGGCACCGTTGCCGTGCTGGTGCTGCTGGACATCTGGCATGTGGCCAACGCATTGACCTGGCTGCAGGGGCCGACCGGGCAGTGGCTGCTGGGGCGGGTGATCGCGGCGCTGGTCATCGGACTGGTGGCGCTGGTGGCCTGGGTGGTGATCGACAGCGTGATCGAGGCGCGCCTGCAACCTGACGGCGAACATGCACCCACCGCGCGTGCCAAGACCCTGCTCGGGCTGTTCCGGGTAGTGCTGGGCATCGTGCTTGGCGTGATCGGCGGCATGATGGTGCTGTCGGCGCTGGGCGTGAACATCGGACCGCTGCTGGCCGGTGCCAGCGTGCTGGGCCTGGCGGTGGGCTTTGGCTCGCAGAAGCTGGTGCAGGACATCATCAACGGCATCTTCATCCAGATCGAGAACGCCATCAACGTGGGCGATGTGGTCAAGGTCGGCAACATCACCGGTGCCGCCGAGATGGTGACGATCCGCTCGGTGCGCCTGCGCGATGTGTACGGCACCTACCACATCATTCCCTATTCCTCGGTCAACGAGGTGTCCAACTTCACGCACGGCTACGCCAACTGCGTGGCGATCTACGGCATTGCCTACCGCGAGGACATCGATGCTGCCACCGCAAAACTGCATGAGGCGTTCGACGAGCTGATGAGCGACGAGACGGTCAAGGACAAGATCCTCGAACCGATGGTGGTGCAGGGCGTGGTGGCGCTGAACAGCAGTTCGGTGGACCTGCGGGTGTCGATCAAGGTGCTGCCGGGCAGCCAGTGGGGGGTGGAGCGTGCGCTCAACCGCCTGGTGAAGATCCACTTCGACCGCGCCGGCATCGAGATCCCGTTCCCGCAGCAGACGGTCTGGTTCGGAGAGGGCAAGGACGGCAACGCGCCCCCGGCACGGCTGCGCATCGAGTCGCCGAAGGACGAAGGCGGCGACGCATCGGGTGGCAAGTAGGGAAGGGGTATCCTCTTGCGAGTCCGCACACGGTGTTATGATGCGGCCTGTGCTGCCGCTCTGCGGCAGTGTTGCAACGACGTCTTCAGGGCGGGGTGAAAGTCCCCACCGGCGGTAGGTTCCCACGGGAACAAGCCCGCGAGCGCTCACGAACATCGTGAGGTCAGCAGACCCGGTCCAAGTCCGGGGCCGACGGTCACAGTCCGGAGGAAAGAAGACGGCCACGCGTCCCGCCATGGGGCGTGCAGCCTCGTGCCTTGGGGCGTTTTTCGTTCATGCCGGATGACGGGAAACGTTTCATGAAAACCTTCTATGCACCGTTTTCGCGCGCCTCCTGCCGGGGAGGGCGCTGACATGTTCACCGGCATCATCCAGTGCGTGGGCTGTGTACGCGCCATCGAGTCGCGCGGCGGCGACGTGCGCCTGTCGGTCGCCACGGGTGAATTGGATCTTTCCGACGTTACGCCCGGTGATTCCATCGCCGTGGCTGGCTGCTGCCTTACAGCGGTGGCGCTGGATGCACAGGGCTTCGCCGCCGACGTGTCCACCGAATCGCTGTCGCTGACCACACTGGGCGGGCTCAAGCCCGGTGATGGCGTGAACCTGGAGAAGGCGCTGCGTCTGGCCGACCGGCTGGGTGGGCATCTGGTGTCCGGGCATGTCGACGGCGTCGGCAAGGTGGTGTCCGTGCAGCCCGACGGGCGCTCGCAGCGCTGGACCTTCGAGGTGCCGACGGCGCTGTCGCGCTACATCGCGCACAAGGGCTCGATCACCGTCGACGGCACCAGCCTGACCGTCAATGAGGTCGAGGGCGCGCGCTTCGGTGTGAACCTGATTCCGCACACCGTTGCCCACACCACGTTCGCGCAGCGCCGGCTCGGCGATGCGGTGAACATCGAGGTCGATGTCGTGGCCCGTTATGTCGAGCGCCTGCTGGGCGCCGGCAAGGCCGCCGGCATCGATGCCGACTTCCTGAAACAGCACGGCTTCGCCTGACGGGCGCAGCCAGGGACACGCACATGACATTCAACACCATCCCCGAACTGCTCGAGGACATCCGCGCCGGCCGCATGGTCGTCATCCTCGACGACGAGGACCGCGAGAACGAGGGCGACCTGATCATGGCCGCGGGCAAGGTGCGGCCCGAGGACATCAACTTCATGGTGCGCGAGGCGCGCGGCCTGGTGTGCCTGGCGCTGACCGAGCAACGCTGCCGCCAGCTCGGTCTCAGGCCGATGGTCAGCGACAACACCTCGCCGTATCACACCAATTTCACCGTCTCGATCGAGGCGGCCGAGGGCGTGACCACCGGCATATCCGCCTACGACCGCGCGCGCACGGTGCTGGCGGCGGTCCGGCCCGAAGCGCGGCCCGAGGACCTGACCCAGCCGGGCCACATCTTCCCCCTGACGGCGCAGCAGGGCGGCGTGCTGCGGCGCGCCGGACACACCGAGGCGGCATCGGACCTGGCTGGGCTGGCCGGCCTGGAGCCGGCGGGCGTGCTGGTGGAAATCCTGCACGAGGACGGTTCGATGGCGCGGCGTCCGGAACTGGAGGCGTTCGCAAAGAAGCACGGGCTGAAAATCGGCACCATCGCCGACCTGATCCGCTACCGCATGCAAACCGAAAAGACTGTCGAACGCGTGCACGAAGCGGAGGTCGAGACCGAATTCGGTCCCTTCCGCCTGCTGGCCTGGCGCGACCTGCTCAGCCGCGATCTGCACTTCGCGCTGGTGCGTGGCGCGGTCGATGACGGCGAGCCGGTGCCGGTGCGCGTGCATGTGCGCAACACGCTGTCGGATGTGCTGCATCTCAAGCGCGACGATCTTGGCATGACGGTGACAGCCGCCTTGCGCCACATCGATGCGGAAGACCGTGGCGTGCTGCTGGTGCTGTCCGGCGAGGATACGCCCGAAAAGCTCATGGCGCGCCTGGAGGACGCCGCATCCGCTCCGGCGGCCGAGGACACGCCGCAGGAATGGCGAAGACACGGGCTGGGGGCGCAGATCCTGGCCGATCTGGGCGTGCACCGCATGCATGTGCTGGGTACGCCGCGCAAGCTGGTTGGCATCGGCGGCTTCGGCCTGGAAGTGGTCGAACATGCCTGAGCATGCGTTGCCAGGGCGTGTCCGGGCGTGCAAGCTGCTAGCCTCTGCGCGAAAACAACGCAGTCGTTGCCGGATCCTGTCATGACCCAGCCCCTGACTATCCAGTTGATTGCGCCGTCCGGCTTTGCCGACCCGCAAGCCGTGCAGCGCGGCGTGGAGCACCTGGAACGTGCCGGGCATCGCGTGCTGGGCAAGGATGCGGGTCTGCGACGACATCAGCGTTTTGCCGGCAGCGATGCCGAGCGGATTGCGGAAATCAACCGCCTGACGGACATGGACCAGCCGCTGCCCGATATCGTGATGGCCATACGTGGCGGCTACGGTGCACACCGCCTGTTGGCGCATCTGGACTATGAAGGACTGGGAGCGCGCTTGCGTGACAGTGCATGCGTGCTGGTCGGGCACAGCGATTTCACCGCCATCAGCCTGGCCCTGAACGCGCGCGCCGGTGTGACCAGCTTTGCCGGGCCGATGCTGGCCTACGATTTCGGCGGCCAGGTGACCAGCAGTTTCACCCTCGATCATTTCTGGAACACCATCGGTGCGCGCTCGTACGGAGTGCAGTGGGACGGGCGCGTCGATCGCGAGGTGGATACCTGGGGCATGCTGTGGGGCGGCAACCTGGCGGTGGTGTGCAGCCTGCTGGGTACGCCGTACATGCCCGAGGCCGACCATGGCATCCTGTTCCTGGAAGACGTGTTCGAGCCGGTCTACCGCATCGAGCGGCTGCTCTATCAGCTCAAGCTCGGCGGCGTGCTGGACCGTCAGAGGGTCATCCTGCTGGGCAATTTCGCCAGCTGCAACGTCGACGAATACGACCCGGCCTACGATCTTCGCGCCGTGGTCGAACACCTGCGGACCCTCACCGATGTGCCGGTGATCAGTGGATTGCCGTTTGGCCACATCCGCGACAAGCTGACGCTGCCGGTTGGCGCGCGAACACGAATCAAGGCCGGCGTGGACGGCCACGTCGGGTTGGCTTTTTCGGGCTATCCGCATCTGGCTGCGAAGGATGCGCCCGCCCCACGCATGGAACAAACCCCGTAAACTACCCGGTTCCATGTGGGACCTGTTGCACGGAGTATCGAGCAAGATGAACATCATCGAAGGCGATTTCGCCACGCCCAGGGGGCGTTTCGTCCTTGTCGCCGGACGCTTCAACGGCTTCGTCGTCGAGCCGCTGGTGCAGGGTGCCCGCGATGCCCTGCTGCGCCACGGTGTGGCCGAGGACGCCATTGACCTGGTGCGTGTGCCCGGTGCGTGGGAGATCCCGCAGGTCGCGCGGCGCCTGGCGCATTCGGGCACGTACGTGGCAGTGATCGCGCTGGGCGCAGTGATCCGCGGCGCCACCCCGCATTTCGACTACGTGGCCGCAGAGGCGGCCAGGGGCCTGGCCGCAGCGGCGCACGACAGCGGCGTGCCGGTGGCCTTCGGCGTGCTGACCACCGACACCATCGAGCAGGCCATCGAACGCGCCGGTACCAAGGCCGGCAACAAGGGTGCGGATGCCGCCATGGCCGCGCTGGAGATGGTCAACCTGTATGCCGGGCTGTAAGCCGATGCGTCCGGATGGCATCGATCCCGTCGCCCGTTCGCGTTCGCGTCGACGCGCCCTGCAGGCCATCTATGCCTGGCAGATGAGCGGCGCGGGCATCGAACAGGTCATCACGCAGTTTCGTCACGAACAGGACATGGAGATCGCCGATCTGGCCTATTTCGAGGACCTGGTGCGTGGCGTCGATGCGCATGTGGACGAGCTCGATGCCGCGCTGGTTCCACACCTGGACCGGCCCGTCGCGCAGGTGGATCCGATCGAGCGCGCGGCGATGCGTCTGGCGGCGTACGAGTTGAAGTTTCGTCCCGATGTGCCTTATCGCGTGATTCTCAACGAGGCGGTCGAGGTGACCAAGCGCTTCGGCGCCGACCACGGGCACACCTACGTCAACGGCGTGCTGGACAAGCTGGCGCAGGACCTGCGCGTGATCGAAAGACAGGGCGGCGTCTGAGCCGCGATCCGGCACGCGCGATGGAATTCGACCTCATCGAACGGATCCGCCAGCGCGCTGCGAGTCGCCGCGAGGATGTGCTGCTGGGTATCGGAGACGATGCCGCCCTGCTGCAACCCCCGCCCGGTCATGTCCTGGCCGTGGCGCTCGATACGCTGTTGGAGGGCGTGCATTTCCCGGTTGCAACCGCGCCGGCCGACATCGGCTACAAGGCGCTGGCGGTCAATCTTTCCGACCTGGCGGCGATGGGCGCAACACCGGCCTGGGCGCTGATGTCGCTGAGCCTTCCGCATTCCGAACAGCGTTTCGTCGACCGGTTGCTGGACGGCTTCATGGAACTGGCCGCTCCGTACCGACTGGCCCTGGTGGGCGGCGACACCGTACGCGGTCCGTTGGCGGTTAGCGTCACCGTGCACGGCCTGGTGCCCGACGGGCAGGCCTTGCGGCGTTCCGGTGCCCGTCCCGGAGATGCGGTATTCGTCACCGGCACCCTGGGCGATGCCGCGGCCGGGCTGGCCTGTCTCGATCACGCGCGCGTGGATGCCGACCGTCTGCTGGGTGCGGCTCCGGAAAGCCGCAGGAAACTGGTGGCGCGACTCAACCGCCCTGAACCGCGCATAGCCGCGGGCCAGATGTTGCGCGGCATCGCCACCGCCTGCATCGATGTGTCCGACGGCCTGGTCGCCGACCTGGGTCACCTGTGTGCGGCCAGCGGGGTCGGTGCGCATGTCGACGCCGATGCCTTGCCGTTGTCCTCGTCGCTGCTGACTCTGTTTGCCGGGCAGGCGCGCGACCTTGGCCTGGCCGGGGGCGACGACTACGAACTGTGCTTTACAGCGCCGGCCGAGCGCGCCGGCGCGCTTGTTGCCGACCTGGCGCGCATGGGTTGCGGCGCGACCCGCATCGGCCGCATTGTGGAAGGAGATGCAGTCATCGTTAAAGATGCCGCAGGCAAAGCGATGAAACTGCCTTCCAGCGGATGGGACCACTTCAGATGAATTCACGCACCCGACTCGACCCACGCCAGCGCAAGGCCTTGCTGACGCACCCCGCCGGCTGGCTCGCGCTCGCCTTCGGCGCGGGTCTTGCGCCGGTGGCGCAGGGCACGGTGGGTTCGGCCCTGGCCATCGTGCCGTGGTGGTTGATGCGCGATATCGGCCTGCCGGCCTGGGGTCTGGTGCTGATCGTCGGCTTCGCGCTGGGAATCTGGGCGTGCGGCGAAAGCGGGCGACGGATCGGCGTCGCCGATCACCGTGCGCTGGTGTGGGACGAGGTCATCGGCCAGTGGATCACCCTACTGCCCGCATTGATGGCGCCGTGGTGGGCGGTCGTGGCCGGGTTCACGCTGTTTCGTTTCTTCGACGTGCTCAAGCCCTGGCCGATCCGCTGGCTCGACCGTCACGTCAAGGGCGGCGTCGGCGTGATGCTGGACGACGTGGTGGCTGGCATCTTCGCCGCCGCAGTGCTGGCGATCGCCTTGCATTTCATCGGCTAGACACGGGCTGCATCAGCTGCCGTTGAGCCGGAGGTTTTCCCAGTCCTTGCTGAAGCTGCGACCGGGATGTGTGATGCCTGCCGAACAGGCCGTATTCCGCCGTACTTCTCCGACGATGCCTGGCAGGTGGCGGACGGTGTCCGCCCTACACGAGTGCGTCCGGAAGGATCCGCAAGGCCTGCACACGATCCGTAGGGCGGGCACCGCCCGCCGACGTTTCGCCGCACGCGCTACACACGCGCACTACCCAGCAGGGTCCACACGGCCAGGGCCACAAACAGCAACGCCGCCGCGGTGCTCCGACGATGCCTGGCAGGTGGCGGACGGTGTCCGCCCTACACGAGTGCGTCCGGAAGGATCCGCAAGGCCTGCACACGATCCGTAGGGCGGGCACCGCCCGCCGACGTTTCGCCGCACGCGCTACACACGCGCACCACCCAGCAGGGTCCACGCGGCCAGGGCCACAAACAGCAACGCCGCCGCGATGCGCGTGGCGCGCAGCGGCAGGCGGCCGGCGAAGCGCGAACCCAGCCAGACGACCGGCGCGTTGGCCAGCAGCATGCCGGCGGTGGTGCCGGCGATGACTTGCCACAGCGGGTGGTACTGGGCGGCCAGCACCACGGTGGCGATCTGTGTCTTGTCACCCATCTCGGCCAGGAAGAAGGCGATCATCGTCGTCATCAGGACACCGTGGCGTGGCGTGGCGGGCGCATCGTTCTCTTCCATGCGATCGGGGATCAGGATCCACACCGCCATCGCCAGCAACGAGGCCACCACCACCCAGTGCAGGACCTGCGGGGTGAGCCAGCGTGCCAGCAGTTCGCCGACGGCGCCCGCCAGCGCATGATTGACCAGTGTGGCAAACGTGATGCCGATGACGATCGGCCAGGGCTTGCGGTAGCGCGCGGCCAGAATCAGCGACAGAAGCTGGGTCTTGTCACCGACTTCGGCCAGGGCGACGGTGGCGGCGGCGATCAGGAAGGTCTGCACGGGAGCTCCTTGGGACCGGGGTGCTGGACACGATGATTCCCATGCAACGCCCCGGTCGGATCGATGCATGCGAACCAGCGGTCTTGCCGGAGGCGGAAAAGGTTCCGCGCCGCGCGCGCCAGGATCGGTCGATCCAGTGTGTTGACGCATGCACCGGCGCGTTTCGCGGCCGGTCGGCTACTCCCCGTTGGAGCGGGCGCCAGCCTACTGCGCGATCGGTGGCCACGCAAGCGAGCTTCATGTCCGGATCAGCAGTGAGGGTGCATACTGGAAAGTCGTTCCAAGCGGAGAATTCATCCATGCAATACCGCCGACTGGGCCACAGCGGCCTCAAGCTTTCCGCGCTTTCCTACGGCGCCTGGGTAACCTTCGGACGTCAGGTGGGGCGCAAGCAGGCGGCCGACCTGCTGGCCATGGCGCACGATCACGGCGTGAACTTCTTCGACAATGCGGAAACCTATGCCGCCGGTGATGCCGAGCGGGTGATGGGCCAGGCACTCAGGGACATCGGACGCCCGCGTGACAGCTATTGCGTGTCGAGCAAGGTGTATTTCGGCGCCTGCGAGGATCCGGCGCCGACCCAGCGCGGCCTGTCGCGCAAGCACGTGCGCGAGGCGTGCGACCAGGCCCTGCAACGCCTTCAGGTCGATTACCTGGACCTCTATTTCTGTCATCGCCCCGACGAGGACGCGCCGGTGGAGGAGACGGTCCACGCCATGGACACGCTGATCCGCCAGGGCAAGGTGCTGTACTGGGGCACTTCCGAATGGCCGGCCGAACGCATCCGCGAGGCACACGCGGTCGCGCGCGAAAACCATCTGCACGCGCCGAGCATGGAACAGCCGCAGTACAACCTGCTGCACCGCGAGCGCGTCGAGATCGAGTACGCGCCGCTGTACGAGGAATTGGGCATGGGCACCACGATCTGGTCGCCGCTGGCCTCGGGCCTGCTGACCGGCAAGTACCGCGATGGCATCCCCGACGATTCGCGCCTGAACCTGCCCGGTTATGCGTGGTTGCGCGAGGCGCTGATGGAGGATCCGCAGCGCCTGCAAAAAGCCCATGCGCTGGCGGATCTTGCCGAGTCAGCCGGCATGGCCCCCGCCCAGTTTGCCCTGGCCTGGTGCCTGAAGAACCCGAACGTGTCGACGGTGATGCTGGGTGCCAGCAAGCGCGAGCAACTGGAGCAGAACTTCAAGGCGCTGGACCTGGTCGATCGCATCGATGCATCGCTGATGCAGCGCATCGAGCAGGTGCTCGAAGCCTGACATCGCGGCACGGCCATGCGATGCCCGCCACGAACAAGGCCGCCGCGAGCGGCCTTGTTTGTGCATGTACAAATCAGGTCGTGCTGGCCTGCGTGGATGCCGCAGGTGCGGGCGGTGCCGGTGGTGCTGGGGGCGTCGGCGGGGGTACCGGTGGCGTGGGCGGGGGTACCGGTGGCGTGGGCGGCAATGGCGGCGGGGGCGGCAACATGGCATCGAAACCAGGTGCCTTCATCGACACCGTCAGCGTGCGCTGGTGGCGGCGCAGCGTGATGCGCGCCTTGCCCTTGCCCTGGTGTTCCTGCAGGGCGCGCATGGCATCTTCCGGTGTGTCGACATGCTGGCCATCGATACCGGTAATCACGTCGCCCGGTTGCAGCCCGGGATAGCGCTTGCCGTCGACGGACAACACCAGCGCACCCTTTTGCGTACCGAAGTAGCTGCCGAGGTCCTTGTTCAGGGAGGCCATGTTCAGACCCCACCACGGACCGCGGATGAAGATTGCCCCGTGGCGCATCTGCAGACGGTCCAGCTTTCGTCGCGCGTCGATGATCACCCGTTCGATGGTCCTGCCACCTTCCTTGTCGTGCCATTGCATGCTGCGCTCGACCAGCGCCGCGGGCCAGTCTGCGGTATTGCCGTGTCGCGCGGTGAGGGTCACACGGTGTGGCTTGCCGTTGCGTTCGTATGTCAGGCCGACTTTCTGCCCGACCTTGAGATCGTGCAGGATACCGAGCTGCGGCTTCCCGTTGGCCGTGGTCACGGGCTTGCCATCCACTGCAAGGATCAAGTCCCCGGCCTGGATCCCGGCACTGGCGGCAGGGGATCCGGGTGTCACCGCGTCCACCCTGAAGCCCTTGCCGGACGGCATCATCACCAGGCCAAGCATGCCGCGATCGGGATTGCCCATGACACGGAAGGCATAGACGCGGGGCGAGTCGGCCTGCATTTTCCCGGCCAGTCTGCCCATGCGTTCGCCCAGTTGCTGCATCTGCTGCTGCAACCGGTTAAATTCCATTTGCAGCTTTTTCTGCTCGGCGGCCGATGGGGGCGGGGATGCCGGCTGTGTGGCTGCGGCCGCTGATGCGGTCCAGACCAGGGCAAGGATGCACAGGATGCGCTTGAACATGATTGGATCCTCGTGGTGTCAGAGTCGGTAGGTGGATGCGTCGTGGCGCTCTGCCATCAATGGCTGACCGGCCAGCGGTGACTGGGTGGCGCGCAGCATGGCAAGCTCCTGCAGCAGGCGGATGCGCTGTTGCCACAGGGTGCGGCGCTCGTTGGCAGCGCCGGGTGCCGAAAGCTGCAGGTCGACAAGCCCGATCCGGTCCTGCAGCGCCATAGCCCGGGCCAGGGTGCTGCCCTGCAACGGTGCGCCGTAGGCACGCAGTTCATCCAGCCAGCGTTCCAGTCGCAGGGACCGGTTCTGCAGTGCGGGCAGGCTGGCCTGCGATGCTTCCCCGGTCCGCGCCGGCATGGCCCGGGGCGGTGTGGTGCCGATGTGCGATGCATCGTCGGTGTGCAGCGCATGTCCCAGGCCAAGCGCGAGCACGATGCCGGCAGCCAGCGCCAGCGGTACGTTGCGGCGCAGCCGGGTGCGGGATGACTTTCGCGACTGCACGCGTGCGCGCAGCTTCAACCAGGTGTCGGCATCGGGCGTGGCCTGCGGCAGCGCGTGCAGGCGTGTGCGCAGCGTCTCGCGCAGGTGCTCGTCGTGTATGGATGTGTCGGTGTTCATGGTGCAGTGCCCGTGACGGGTATCAGGGTGTCGGCGGCGTCGTCCGGGGCTGCCAGAAGTGTGCGCAACCGTTGCGTGGCGCGTGCCAGCTGGGACTTGGAAAAGCTCGTCGTGCGTCCGAATTGCGCGGCGATTTCGGCATGCGTGTAGCCCTCGACGTGGTACAGCCAGAGCACCGCGCGCGCTGTGTCGGGCAGTTGCGTCAGGGCGCGTTCGAGAGTCTGCGCATCGGCGTATTGCCAGGGCCCGGGCAGGGCGGATGCATCGGCGTGCCGCTCCTCATCGAAAGCACCGTGATCCTGGCGTTTGTGCTTGCGCAGGTGCATGAGGGCCTCGTTGACCATCAGTTGCCGCAGCCAGCCCCAGAACGGCGCGTCACCGCGAAACTGCCGGATACGTTCGAAGGCCTTGAGCATGCCGTCCTGCAGCACCTCCTGCGCGGTTTCGCGCTGCCCGGTCAGACGCAGCGCCAGGGTGAAGGCAGGGTGCTCGAATTGCCGGTAGATCAGCTCGAAAGCCTCCAGGTCCCCCTCGCACAGACGGTCGAGGAGGCTGTCGGGGATATCCTGGCGGAAGCTCGGGTTCGAAGTCACATCTTCCATGATGCGCCAGCCGGGCAAAGGGTCGCATGCGACAGGCGTCATGCACTCGGATGAGCCACCAAGCGTGCCGGGCGAGGGTGTTCAGGCCGGCGCGGCGGGATGCCCAGCTTTCGAGGCCTCGGTCTCGGCGTGGTGACAGGCGACTTCGCTGGTGCCGACCCGGCGCAGCACGGGGCGTTCGGCGGTACAGCGGGCATGGCCTTCACGCAAGCCAGGACTACCTATCTCTATCAGTCAACTGCTGACGGTGAACTCCCGGGTGGATTTACAGTCCGTCTGCGGCGTTGGAGTGATCGCTCGCGTGCTAGCTGGTCCGCCGGCTCCGTCGATTACCGTGCTCTGACAATTTCCTAGGAAATGCTCCTATAGACAGCCCCCGCGCACGATGTTTCCCTTGTGTCGTACAGGGTATGCACACAGGCTGACAGGACATAAGCTTGGCCATGGGATGGGCCGACTGGGGAGAAGGGATGCGGGAGCAAGGACTGTTCCGAAGGGAAGCGATCCAGGCAAAACGCAGCGACATGCTGGGACCGATCCAGGCCGCTGCACCGCTTTCCGGTTGGGTGCTTGTCGCCTTCGCGCTGGTGCTCGCCGGCGCCATCATCGTCTTTCTCCTGTTTGGCCACTACACCCGACGCGCGCATGTGAGCGGATCGCTGGTGCCTTCGCGCGGACTCCTGGCACTGGATGCGAGTCTGAATGGCCGCGTGAGTCGTGTATGGG
>JALUXG010000016.1 GCA_027019085.1 Rhodanobacteraceae bacterium
CCATGGAACGAATGTGCCAGTGGCTGCAACGGTTGCGAACATTACCCCCGGATGTATGCACGCAAACACAGGCGACGACATGAAATTCGTGGGGAAACCTCAGGTTCTGACCTGATCTGGGTCTGGCGCTTGGCAGCCAAGCGTATAAATGAAAACGGCGGACCCGGAGGTCCGCCGTTTTCCGCTTTCTGCTGCTGTACAACCAACCTATAGCGCAAACCACACGTACAGATAGGTGGTGTTGGCATCGCTGGCCTTGGCTGGCGGATTGAAGAACCCATTCACGCCACTGAACTTGCTGTACCAGGTGTACTGCAGACCCACACGCATGTTCATGTAGGGCTCCATCCAGGAATTGGCCTTGCCAAACGGGTTGTAGTCGAGTTCCAGAATGCCACCCTGGGTATTGGGCTTTCCGCCATAGAGCAGCATGTCGCTGCTGCCGTTATAGGCGAAGCTGGCGAGGGTCAAACCGTACGTGTTCTGGTACCAGTAGCTGCCCTTGAGGTTGAACGAATCAAGCGTGTTGCGCAGATTCGAAGAACCACCGCTGGCAAAGGTGTTGTTCAGCGTCTGTTTTTCATGCACGTACAGGGCATTGGCAGTGATGATGTGATCACCCTGGCTGTACATGTAATCCGCGCTCAGACCCAGATCATTGTAATTGTCAGTAGGACCGGACAGCGGGTAGGGGTTGCCCCTGGCGTCGGTACCCACGCCACTGAGCTTGGGATTGAACAGGAAACCACCGAGAGTGAATTCACCCTTCGGGATATTCCATGTATAGGCTGCGCGTGCATAGGGTGCCGCTCCCGACAGCTTGCCCGCATAACCCGCGTTGACGTCGTTGAGGAACGCAACCGAGAGGGATTTGTAACCACCAGCTTCGAGATAAAGGTGACCGTCAAGCATGGTGTACGCGGATGCCCCGATTACTGCCTGACCAAGCCCACCTTCAATGATGGGTGCTGCGGGTGCTCCCGGAGCAAGATCGGAGGCCATGTAGGGGAAGATCCAGGCCGGCGCACTGTGGAACACATCGCTTACGGTCGGATTGTTGTTGACCGATATACCCCACACACCCGAATGGTTGCCGGTGTTGAATTTGCGCGCGTAACGGATATCGGTGTTATCCCACCCGAACAGTCCACCGTTCTGGGAATAGGTGTACTGGGCAAAGACACCCATGTGCTCGCTGATGCGACCCGCTATGAAAATCGATGCCTGCTCAAGTTCGGTATTGTTGTTGGTTCCGAAGTTGGAGGCCGGTGCGGCCGCCTGCGCCTTTTTCGTATGCGTAAAGGATTCGACCAACATGGCCGAGAGCGGAATCTTGGTATCGTTGCCGACGGAAAGCGTGTATCCATCAAGCTTGAACTCACGCCCGAAGGGCGTCAGCTCCGGTCCGAAAGCGCCGACATGGCATGCCGCACAGGGCATGTGCGTCTGACGTGCGAAGGCGGGTACCGCCGAGGCGGGGCTGGCATGCAACAGCATCCACAGCAAGGGTGCTGCGACCCAGCCTAGAATGCGCATTCTGCGGCCCGGTGCATGGGATGGCAAGTACATGTTCATGGAGGCTCTCCCTGGTAGTCTAGATTCTTGTCGAACCCGTAATAGCCTGTTTACGTTGATGAATATCTGAAAAACTAACAAAACGCCATTCGTGATTCAGTTCACTCCTGCTCCTCCGGCAGCTCTCCCTGCAATGCAACACTTCACGACGCGTTAACGAGGCTAACAACAGCTACATCCCGGCGTTTTGACTGAGATCAAATTAGTTAAACTTGCGTCAAAACGCCGCACTTTTGACAGGTTGCCACCACCTGTCGATCGCCATGCGGCGCGTTTCATGCGCTCTCAGTCAATTTCCGGCCACCATGCGCAGCAACTGGCCGCAAACCCAGGCCGCGTAGGTACCCAGCGAATAGCCGAACACGGCAAGCAGCACGCCCACCGGTGCCAGCGACGGGTGGAATGCCGAAGCCACCACGGGCGCGGAGGCCGCGCCGCCGATGTTGGCCTGCGAGCCCACCGCCATGTAGAACACCGGGGCGCGGATCAGGCGCGCCATGATCAGCATGGCGATGCCGTGCACACTGATCCAGATCGCACCGAGTGCGAACAGCCACGGTTCGGAGAACACCGTGCGCAGGTCCATGTGCATGCCGATGGTGGCGATCAGCACGTACAGGCACACTGAACCGATGCGCGAGGCACCTGCGCCCTCCAGCCGCCGGGCGCGGGTGAAGGAAAGCGCCAGGCCGAAGCCGGTCGCCAGCACCACCACCCAGAAGAAATGCGAGGTCAGGCTGAAGCGTTCCAGTCCCGGCGCATGCGCGGCCAGCCAAGGGGCGATCACGCCCGCCAGCACGTGGGCCAGGCCGGTGATGCCGAAACCCAGCGCCACGATCAGCACCAGGTCAGTCAGGCCGGGAATGCGTGCATGCTGCGTCTGGAAACGCTCGATGCGCAGACGCAAGTCATCCAGCGCCCGCGTGTCGGCGCGGTTCCAGGCATCGATACGCGCGGCGCGCCCGGCCAGCCACAGCAAAACCGCCATCCACAGGTTGGCCACCAGTACATCCACGGCGATGAAGCGCGCGAAATTGTCGCTGCCGACATCGAACACCACCTTCATCGCCGCCTGGTTGGCACCGCCGCCGATCCAGCTTCCGGCCACGGTGGTCATGCCGCGCCACACGGCACCGGGGCCGCTGCCACCCGAGGCGATCAGTGCGGGATCGAGCATGCCGATCAGCCACAGCGCCAGCGGACCGCCGATCACCACGCTGGCCGTCCCGGTCAGGAACATCACCAGCGCCTTGGGCCCCAGGCGCAACATGCCGGAAAAATCGCTGGAGATCGTCAGCAGCACCAGCGCCGTGGGCAACAGGTAATCGCGCGCCACCGGATACAGGTCCGAATCATGCCCGTCGATGATGCCGAGGGTATTGAGCAGCCCCGGAAGGAAATAGCACAGCAGCAGAGCCGGGACCACGCGGTAGAAGGCCTTCCACCACCGATGCTCGAGCGCGCTGGTCCAGAACACCAGCGCAAGTACCGCCAGAAGGATGCCGAGCACGGCCGGATTGGAACGGATCAATGCAGCGCCAGCTTCGTGCATGAGGTGGTCCCCGGTCAGCGGTCATGGCAGTCCGACCGCGGCACGCGTGCCTGGCGATCGCACCGGCAGCCTACCGGGTTTGTAGCGGACCCGACACCCGTACCTGCACGTCATGCAGCACGGTATGGCCAGCGCCACTTGTGGCATCAGCAGCCACACGGCATTCCATGCATAACCGTGCATGTGGTGCCTTCAATGCCAGGCACGGAGCTCGAAGCCGCATCGCAATCAATCCCGTGGCGGCCCTTCGATGCGCCGGTAGATCAGGTAGGAATACAGCGCCGGGAACAAGCCGGCGACGAGAATCACTGCGATAACGACCGAAAGCGGCATTCCGAGCGGCGTACCCACCAGCACGACAAGGCCGGCGAGCACGAACAGCCTGCCGCCCAGTCGATGCGTACGCTCCCATGTCCCTTCACTGGCGATGGTCCATGGGGTGCGGATGCCGATGAAGAAATTACGCTGCAATTTGCCCATGTAGTTGCCAAGGATGACCAGCAACGCGCCCATACCGAGCATGGATAGCATCGGGATCGGCACCGCATAACCCGCACCCACCAGCAGCATGCTGATACCCAGCACCAACAGGAAACCCTGAATTACCAGCATCAGGCCGTTGAATATGTGCACAAAAGGCCCGATGCGGAATCGATTCGGCGAGATGACCGGCAACAACCAGGTCAGGAAGGCCATCGCAAACACTCCGAGGACAGGAAACCATGCCGCCCATAGTCGGCTCATGTATCCATCGACCCTCCCGTGTTCATCCCAATGCGAAGGCACCTGGGCCGGAAGCTTCGGCCACAGCCAAAATGCAACCGCGGCACCTGTGAGCATGAACACGGCCGAGACCAGCAAAGTGCGGTTGAACCTCATGACTTTCCTCCTGCCCGCTCCCGCGACGGGAACAGGTCGATAAGCAGCCGCGCCAGGTCTTCGAGAACGGTGCTGTTGAGCGAGTAGACGATGTACTGGCCGCGCCGTTCGGTGCGCACCAGGTCGGCACGTTTGAGCACGGCGAAATGGTGCGAGAGCGAGGCCGCCGTGATGTCGAATACCGCGCCGATCTCGCCGGCGGTCAATGGCCCGTCCTGCAGGCGCTTGAGGATCGCGCGCCGGGTCGGGTCGGCCATGGCCTTGAATACGTCCTGCTGTCGCATGCCGGCATCCAGGCAAACAGTATATCTAGATGATTAGATAAATTTCTAAATATTGCAAGACCTCTTGTTTTCGCAGCCAAAACTCCGCGTGCCATACGGATGCACAGATCGTTCATGTCTGCACCCGGCATGCCATCCATTCACCTTGACCGGGCGGCTGTGCCACACTTGCCCGTCATGCTGATAAACACCCTTTCCCTGCTCGCCATCGCCCTGTACCTGGCCGCCGCCGGCGCCATGACGCGCCCCCTGGTCAGCGAACGCGCCCCGATGACCCGGCTGGCCATGGGCCTGGCGCTGATCGCGCTGGTGGCGCACGGCTGGGTCGTGTTCGCCATGCACGGCGGCAAGCTGGATTTTCACTTCTTCGCCGCCCTGTCCCTGGCGGCCTGGGTGATCGCCGCCCTGACCTGGATGGTCAACCTTTCCCGACCGGTCGCCGCATTGGGTGTGGTGGTGTTTCCGCTGGCCGCGCTGTTCCTCGGCATCGACCGCTTCCTGGCACCGCCCAGCCATGCCATCTCGCTGGGCTGGCAGATCAAGCTGCACGTCACGGTGGCCCTGCTCGCCTTCGGGGTGCTGTCGATTGCGGCCATCGTGGCGATTGGCCTCGCACTGCAGGAACACGCACTGCGCCGGGGTCACTTCAGCCGCTGGCTTCGCGCCCTGCCCCCGCTGACGCTCACCGAAAGCCTGCTGTTTCGGCTGATCCATGCCGGTTTCACCTTGCTGACCCTGACCCTGTTCACCGGCATCGTCTTCGTGCACAACATCTTTGCCCAGCACCTGTTGCAGAAGACCGTGCTATCCATTCTTGCCTGGCTGGTGTTCGGTGCCCTGCTGTGGGGCCGCTGGCGCTACGGCTGGCGTGGCATTCGTGCCGTGAACCTGACCCTGGTCGGTATGGCGGTGCTGGTACTGGCCTTCTTCGGCAGCAAGCTTCTGCTGGAAATGGTCCTGCACCGGTCCCTGGGCTAGCCTGGCGATCCGCAGTGCGCAACCTTGCACCACCGCTACTGATCAAGATCGCGCACGATCAGCTCATGATGCGGACCCGTTCCATTGACAGGACTTTCAGCGAACCGGAACTGGGCGAAACCGTACTGTCGATGGCTTGGGTGTCCTGACCCCACGGTCCGCCACTGCATCCGGTCGCCACGCTTCGTTGACACGCCAGGCCGCCACATGCGATGCGGGACGGCTGCGACTCATCCGGCGGCATCCAGGGCCTCGGGCAGTCGTTCCACACCAATGACTTCCAGTCCCCCCATGCGCTTGTTCTTCGGGGTATTCGCCTTCGGCACGATGGCGCGGCGAAAGCCGTGGTGCGCGGCTTCCCTGAGACGCTCCTCGCCGTTGGGTACCGGCCGGATCTCGCCGGACAGGCCCACTTCACCAAAAGCCACGGTCTTGTCCGGCAAAGGGCGGTCGCGCAGGCTCGAGCGTACCGCCAGCAGCACCGGCAGGTCGGCCGCGGTTTCCTGTACACGGATGCCACCGACCACGTTGACGAACACGTCCTGGTCGTAGGCGGCCACGCCGCCGTGCCGATGCAGCACCGCCAGCAGCATGGCCAGGCGGTTCTGCTCCAGGCCCAGCGTCACACGACGCGGGTTGCCCAGCGAGGACTGGTCGACCAGCGCCTGCACCTCCACCAGCAGCGGCCGCGTGCCCTCGCGGGTGACCATCACCGCGCTGCCGGGCGTGGGTCCGCTGTGCGTGGACAGGAAAATTGCCGACGGGTTGGGTACCTCGCGCAGTCCCTTGTCGGACATCGCGAACACGCCCAGCTCGTTGACCGCGCCGAAGCGGTTCTTGAACGCGCGCAGCACCCGGAAGCGGCTGCCCGACTCACCCTCGAAATACAGCACCGCATCGACCATGTGCTCGAGCACGCGCGGGCCGGCAATCCCGCCTTCCTTGGTCACATGGCCGACCAGCAGCACGCTGGTGCCGGTCTGCTTGGCAAAACGGGTCAGCTTGGCTGCCGACTCGCGCACCTGGCTGACCGAGCCCGGCGCAGCCGTGAGCAGGTCGGTCCAGATGGTCTGGATCGAATCGATGATCAGCACGCGTGGTTTGCTGTTCTGGATCTGTTCCAGGATGCGCTCGATGCCGGTTTCGGCCAGCGCGTGCAACGGTTCCAGTGGCAGTCCCAGGCGCTGCGCGCGCGAGGCGACCTGCCCCAGCGATTCCTCGCCGGTGACATACACGCCCGGCAGACGCGCGCCAATCGTGCCCAGCATCTGCAGCAGCAACGTGGATTTTCCGATGCCGGGATCGCCGCCGATCAGCACCACCGAGCCGTCCACCAGACCGCCGCCGAGCACACGATCCAGTTCGCCGATGCCGGTCAGTGTTCGCGACTCGACCTCCGCCGCGACCTCGGTCAGCGGAACGACCCGGGGCTTCTCCGCACTGGCGCCGGCATAGCCGTCACGGTGGGCACCCACGCTGGACTTCTTGCCGCCGCCCGACGCCGGCTGCACCACGAACTCGCTCAGCGTATTCCAGGCACCACAGGCCACACACTGGCCCTGCCACTTGCTGTATTCGGCACCGCAATCGCTGCAGACGTAGGCGGTTCTGGCCTTGGCCATGGGTCATCCCTTGCTTGGTGCATGCATGCACGGATCGAACGCACGATACCTCGCTACGGTCGCAGCAGACGATACGGCATCGGCCGCAATCAGCTGTCGTCCTCGACGAACAGCACCCGCCGGGTCATGCCGCAGGTCAGCTCGTAGCTGATGCTGCCGGCCGCGGCGGCCACGCTCTCCACCGGCAAGCCAGGGCCCCACAGGGTGACTTCGTCACCGACCTGCGCTGCAGGCGCACCACGCAGGTCGACGGTGACCAGGTCCATCGACACCCTTCCCACCACCGGGCATGGCACATCGCCCACCCGGACCTGCGTGCCCGGTGCGATGCTGCGCGGATAACCATCGCCGTAACCGATGGCGGCCACGCCGATGGACATGGCCTCGGGCGCCGCCCAGGTCGCTGCATAACCCACGCGATCGCCTTTCCCAAGCGCGTTGACCGCGATCAGGCGGGTACGCAAGCTCATGGCCGGACGGTAACCGAAATCGGACCCGCACGTGCCCTCCACCACCGACAGGCCGTACAGCAGACCGCCCACGCGCACCCAGTCGCCACGCGCCACAGGCCAGCCCAGCAGCGCGGCGGAATTGGACAGCGCACGCGGCCCGGGCAGGCCGTCCACGGCCGTCTGGAAGGACTCGATCTGACGCTCGGTCAAGGGATTGTCGAACTCGTCCGATGCGGCGAAGTGCGTCATCAGCACGATCGTGTCGTCGACATTGTGCATCGCGGCCAGCCGCGCATGGATCTGCCTGGCGCGGTCGGCGGGAAAGCCCAGCCGGTGCATGCCGGTGTCGAGCTTGAGCCACACGCGCAGCGGGCGCTGCCCACGGTCGGCTTGCAGCCAGGCCAGTTGGCTTTCGTGGTGGATCACCGCGTCGAGCTCAAGACGCCGCATTTCCGAAAGATCGGCGGCACTGTCCGGCCCGGACAGCACCACGATGCGCTGGCGATGCCCGGCGGCGCGCAGACGCTGACCATCGGCGATGGCCGCCACGCCGAAGGCGTCGGCCGCATCGAGCGCACGCGCCGCACGTTCCAGACCGTGTCCATAGGCATCGGCCTTGACCACCGCCATCACCCGCGCACCACCAGCCTGTTCGCGCGCCCGCGCAAGATTGTGGCGCATGGCGCCCAGATGGATGGTGGCGGTGGCGAGGCGGCTCATGGGCGGGGGCGGGGGCGGGTTTCGTGATTTGGGACCGGGGATCGGGGCATACCGGTCAGCCGTGTGCCGAAAGCCGATGGATGGACAGCTTGCCGCTGCGACAGGTAAACCAGGATTCTCGCAAACAGGATCACGGCTTCCGATACTCCCGATTCCCGATTTCCGGCTCCCGAAACCTCACTCGAACGACCCTTCGTAGCTCTCCGGGGCGAAGTTCTCGAACTTGGTGTACTGGCCGAGGAAGGTCAGCTTGATCATGCCGGTGGGGCCGTTGCGCTGCTTGCCGATGATGATCTCGGCCTTGCCCTTGTCCGGCGATTCGGGGTTGTAGTACTCGTCGCGGTAGATGAACAGGATCACGTCGGCATCCTGCTCGATGGCGCCCGATTCGCGCAGGTCGCTCATCATCGGGCGCTTGTCCGAACGCTGCTCGAGGGAACGGTTGAGCTGGGACAGCGCGACCACGGGGACATTGAGTTCCTTGGCCAGGGCCTTGAGTCCACGCGAGATCTCCGAGATTTCGGTGGCGCGGTTCTCCTTGCTGCCGGGCACCTGCATCAGCTGCAGGTAATCGACCACGATCAGCCCCAGCCCGCCGTGCTCGCGGTGCAGGCGGCGCGCGCGCGAACGCAGCTCCACCGGTGACAGCGCCGGCGTGTCGTCGATGAAGATCTTCGCATCGGAAAGCATGGTGATGGCGGAGGTGACGCGCGGCCAGTCCTCCTCGGCCAGGTCGCCGGTGCGCAAGTTCTGCTGGTGGATGCGGCCGACCGAGGAAATCAGGCGGAAGGCGAGCTGCGAAGCCGACATTTCCATCGAGAAGATGGCCACCGGTTTCTTGCTGCGGATGGCCGCGTGCTCGGCGACGTTGACGGCCAGCGCGGTCTTGCCCATCGAGGGGCGGGCCGCGACGATGATCAGGTCCGATGGCTGCAGGCCGGCAGTCTTTTCGTCCAGATCGGCAAAACCCGTAGGCAGCCCGGTCAGCTGGCCCCGGTTGTTGTAGCGCTCGGTGAGGATCTTGAAGGCGTCCTTGACCGCCTCGCGCATCGGCACCGTGCTCTTGCGGCCGCGCGCACCGGTTTCGGCGATGTGGAACACCTTCTGCTCGGCCGCTTCCAGCACTTCCTGGGTGGAGCGTCCTTCCGGCCGGTAGCCGTCCTCGGTGATGGTGGTGCCGGCATCGATCAGCTGCCGCAGCACCGACTTCTCGCGCACGATGTCGGCATAGGCGGTGATGTTGGCCGCGCTGGGCGTGCTGTTGGCCAGCTCGACCAGGTAGCCCGCACCGCCAATCATCTCGGTCAGTTCGTTGGCATCGAACCAGTCGCCCAGGGTCACCGCATCGAACGGCATGTTGCGTTCGGCAAGCCCGTGGATGGCGCGCCAGACCAGTCGGTGGTCCTTGCGGTAGAAATCATTTTCGTCGAGGCGGTCGGCGATGCGGTCAAATGCCTCCGGCGACAGCATCAACCCACCCAGCACCGATTGCTCGGCGTCGATCGAGTGGGGCGGCACGCGCAGGGTCTCGATGGACGGCGAAGCGGAAGGTTCGGGCAACACGGGCATGGGCGGATCACTGTCGGATGACGTCCCATCATACGAAGACCTGTCGCAAATTCCGATACAACAAGTCTGTGGATAAGCTGTGATTGTCCGTGGACAAGTCGCCCTGCTGCCCACACCATGAAAAAACGGGCGCCCTGCGGGACGCCCGTTCTTCATGGTGTAGCGTGTCGTGTGCTTACTCGGCGCTGACGATCACCTTGATCGTGGCCTGCACGTCGGCATGCAGCACGATATGGGCTTCGTATTCGCCGGTGACGCGGATCGCGCCTTCCGGCTGCACGATCTCGCCCTTGTCCGCCTGCAAACCGCGCGCCTCGAGCGCCTCGGCGATTTCGCGCGGACCGACCGAACCGTACAGCTTGCCTTCGGGGCTGGCGTTGGCGGCAATGGTCAGCTCGACGCCGTCGAGCTTGGCCTTGCGGCCTTCGGCACCCTGCACCAGCGCACTGGCCTTGGCTTCGTATTCGGCACGACGCTTTTCGAACTCGGCCAGGTTCTCGGCATTGGCCGGCACGGCCTTGCCCTGCGGCAGCAGGTAGTTGCGGCCGTAGCCCGGCCTGACATTGACCTTGTCGCCAAGGTTGCCGAGGTTCTTCACTTTCTCGAGCAGGATCAGTTCCATGGTTTGACTCTCGTATTCGTTAGCGCCGATCAGGCGGCGCAGCCCTGGACGGTTGTCCGAATGGATGTACGGAATGCGGGAAACGGGATTCGCGATCGAAGCCCGTTTCCCCTCATCCCGGTCGACGCCCTCAGGCGTCGTGGCTGTCGGTGTACGGCAGCAGCGCCAGGAAACGCGCGCGCTTGACCGCGGTGGCCAGCTGGCGCTGGTAACGCGCCTTGGTGCCGGTGATGCGGCTGGGCACGATCTTGCCGGTCTCGGTGGTGTACTGGCGCAGGGTGTTGAGATCCTTGTAATCGATCTCCTTCACGCCCTCGGCCGTGAAACGGCAGAACTTGCGGCGGCGGAAAAACTTGGACATGGCTCTCTCCCGGCTCAGTCGTCGCTGTCGCGATCGTCGTCGTTGTTGTCGTCCGAATCGTCATCGGAATCGTCGTTGCCCTTGTCGCTGTCGCGATCATCATCGCGTCGACGCGAGGACTTGGCATCGTCCTTTTCCTTGCTCTTGAGGATCGAAGACGGTTCGGTATCGGCACCCGGACGCTTGATCACCAGATGGCGGATGACCGCATCGTTGAAGCGGAAGCCCGACTCCAGTTCCTCCAGCACGTCCTGGCCGCACTCGATGTTCATCAGGACGTAGTGGGCCTTGGCCAGGTTCTCGATGCTGTAGGCCAGCTGGCGGCGGCCCCAGTCCTCGAGACGGTGAAGCTTGCCGCCGTGCTCCTCGATCAGCGCCTTGTAGCGCTCGATCATGGCGGGCACCTGTTCGCTCTGGTCCGGATGGACCAGGAACACGATCTCGTAATGACGCATGTTGTCTCCTCGTGGGTGTCTCCCCATCGCGTTGACGGGGAAGGCAGCCTCCCGCACATGCGGTGAGGCAAGGCTCGATCCGGGTCACAAATGGCCCGGACAGAAGCGGAATTGTACGATCCCGCGCAAGCCGGATGCAAGCTGTTGAAATGCGGGGCGTCCTGCGGGCCGGGGTGCCGTCGCGCAGGTCAGTCGTGCGGGGCGTCGACGGTGAAGCTCTCGCCGCAGCCGCATTCCCCGGTGGCATTGGGGTTGTGGAACACGAAATGCATGTTCAGGCCCTGGCGCTGGAAGTCGATCACCGTGCCGTCGACCAGTGGCTGGCTGCGGGCATCGACAATCAACGGCACGCCATCGACCTGAAGCGTCTGGTCGTCGTCACGACGCTCCTCGGCCAGCTCGATGACGTAACCGAATCCCGAACACCCGGTGCGGCGCACGCCAAAACGCACCCCGGGGGCATCCGGATGGCGCTGCAGGAACGATTGCATGCGTTCACGGGCTGTCGGTGTGATCTGGATGTTCATGGCGCTCGTTCGATGAAACAGGAATGTACCGGTGACCAGTGTACGCGTCATGGGGGCAAGAACCCAATGCCACATGAAAATCCGTTGCATGGACCAAACGGGCCTCCCCGCCCCGGCGGCAGGTCCATTATCATGACGTCTTGTTCCCGATGCCCGCATGCGGCGTCCCTGCGGAGATTCAATCAAGATGACGGTGGTCAGCGTCAAGCAAGCTCTTGCCGGAATGCCCGGCGAAGGCCGTGAAGTCACGGTCCGCGGCTGGGTGCGAACCCGGCGCGATTCCAAGGCCGGCCTTTCTTTCGTGCATGTCAGCGACGGCTCGTGCCTTGCGCCGATCCAGGCCGTAGTGCCTGCCGATCTGCCCAATTACCAGGATGAGGTGCTGCACCTGACCACCGGCGCCAGCGTCATCGTCACCGGCACCCTGGTCACCTCGCAGGGCAAGGGCCAGGGCTTCGAGATCCAGGCCAGCCGCATCGAGGTGCCCGGTTTCGTCGATGACCCCGAGACCTACCCGATCCAGCCCAAGCAGCACTCGATGGAGTTCCTGCGCGAAGTGGCCCACCTGCGCCCACGCACCAACCTGTTCGGCGCCGTCACGCGCATGCGCCATACGGTGATGATGGCGATCCATCGTTTCCTCACCGAGCAGGGCTTCTACTGGATCAACACGCCGATCATCACCACCTCCGATGCCGAGGGCGCCGGCGACATGTTTCGCCTGTCCACCCTGGATCTGGCCAACCTGCCCCGCGATGACCAGGGCAAGGTCGATTTCCGCAAGGACTTCTTCGGCCGCGAAGCCTTCCTCACCGTATCCGGACAGCTCAACGTCGAGGCCTACTGCCTGGCCATGAGCAAGGTCTACACCTTCGGCCCGACTTTCCGTGCCGAGAACTCCAACACGCCGCGCCACCTGGCCGAGTTCTGGATGGTGGAACCGGAAATTGCCTTCGCCGACCTCGGCGACAATGCCGACCTGGCCGAAGCCTTCCTGAAAGCCATCTTCCGCACGGTGCTGGAAGAGCGTGCAGACGACATGGCGTTTTTCGCCCAGCGCGTGCATCCGCAGGCCATCTCGCGGCTGGAGGCGTTCATCGCGGCGCCGTTCGAGCGCATCGAATACACCGACGCCATCGGGATCCTTGAAAAGTCCGGAAAGAAATTCGAATACCCGGTCGCCTGGGGCGTGGACCTGCAGACCGAGCACGAGCGCTACCTGGTCGAGGAACATGTCGGACGCCCGGTGGTCGTGATGAACTACCCGCAGGAGATCAAGGCCTTCTACATGCGCCTGAACGACGACGGCAAGACAGTGGCCGCCATGGACGTGCTGGCGCCGGGCATCGGCGAGATCATCGGCGGCGCTCAGCGCGAGGAACGCCTGGCACAGCTCGACGCACGCATGCAGCGGTTCGGCCTGGATGCCGAAACCTATGCCTGGTACCGCGACCTTCGCCGCTACGGCACGGTGCCGCATGCCGGCTTCGGGCTCGGTTTCGAACGCCTGCTGTGCTACATCTGCGGCATCGCCAACATCCGTGACGCCATCCCCTACCCGCGCGTGGCCGGGAGTGCCGAATTCTGAGCCGATCATGTGGACCCGACGCCTGCTGCCCACCGTTGCCGTCGTCCTGCTCGCCCTGGCCGGGTGCAGCGCCCACGTGCCCAGTCGCGGCCCCGGCGCGGGTTCGAATTCGCGCGCCCAGGTCCTTGACCTGCTGCAGAAGACCCAGCCCTGCTGCACGCGCTTTGCCGACTTTGATTTCAACCGGCCCTTGCCATCCCGGCCGGCCCGCTTCGTGATTGCCCCCGGCCTTCCGGTGGCCGACTTCAACGGTACGCGCAGTTATTTCCTCGCCTTTCGCCTGCCGCATCATCACCCGCTGCCCTATCGTGTGCTGCTGAAATCGGAAGTGACCGGGCGCTGGCTGGACCGCAGTTACCTGTTCGCGCCGTCGGTGGTGCTGCTGGACGCCGCCTACCGCCCGCTGATGCTGCAGGACGTGCAGCAATGCGAATACATCGGCTGGAGCAATGCCACCACCGGCGCACTCGGCAGCGTCGAAATCGACAACCCGCGAGCACGTTACATGGTGGTCTACACCTCCGGCGAGCAACTCCAGGGCAGCACCTACTGGGAACAGTCGCCGACCGCATTTTCCGCCGACGCCCCGGTGAAAATGGTGGCCACGGGCAGCTTCAGCATCGCTCACGGCCCCGACGGCCCGCTGTATGTGGGCATCATGACGCCACGCTATGCACGGGCGGTATCCGAAGCCATCTGCGGCAAACGTGATCCCGCGCCGGGAAGATTGTCCGCACCTTCCTCCGCACCGCTGCCGTCGCGGCGTGGATTCAGCTGGTGAGCGCGGCCATGCTCCACGCACTCTATCTTCTGTTGCTGCTGGCAGGCGCCGCCGGATTTGCAGCGCACCTGCTGGCCCAGTGGATGTTTGCGCGCATCCTGCGCACCCGTTACCCGGACAAATGGGCCATCCTCGCGCAAAGCGACAGCGGCCCGGTCAACCGGATGCGCCTGTGGGCACGCCTGCAGCGCGTCCTGCGCACCAATGTGGCCGAACTGTTCGACGATCCCCAGCTGCTGCGCTGGCACCGCATCTGGCGCCACGCCCCGTGGCTGGCATGGCCGTGCTGGATCGGCGTTCTGCTCATCCAGGCACTGGCCACTACCCACTGACGAATCGTGGGCGGGCATGCCCGGTCCCGACCCGACACCAAGGAGACGCTCCATGCAGCTCGATCTCGACCAACGCCATGCCCTGGTCTGCGGCGCATCGCGCGGCATCGGTCGTGCGGTCGCCAACGAACTGGCGCGGCTCGGCGCCACGGTGACGGTACTGGCGCGCTCTCGCGAGGTGCTGGAACAGGTCGTGGCCGAGCTTGCAACGCCCAATCCCGCAACCCGGCACGGGCTGTGCGTGGCTGACATGCGCGACACTGCCGCACTGGCCCGTGCCGTGCGCGAATGCGTGGCCGGACGCCGTGTCGAGATCCTGGTGCACAACTCCGGGGGGCCACCCGCCGGGCGCGCCAGCGAGGCACAGCCCGAAGACTTCGCCGCGGCCTTCGCCCAGCACGTCATTTCCGGCCAGGTGCTGCTGCAGCACGTGCTCGCGGGCATGCGCGAAGCCGGTTACGGACGCCTGGTCAATATCATTTCCACCTCGGTCAAGGAGCCGATCGCGAACCTGGGCGTGTCCAACACGGTGCGCGCAGCGGTGGCCGCGTGGGCCAAGACCCTGTCCGGCGAACTGGCCGGCGACGGCATCACCGTCAACAACGTGCTGCCGGGTTTCACCGAGACCGACCGCCTGTCCAGCCTGATCGCGGAGCGTGCCCGCGCACAGAGCCGGAGTGAAACCGAGATCGCACAGGCGATGCGCGCGCAGGTGCCCGCGGGACGCTTCGGCAAGCCCGATGAAATCGCCGCCGTGGCCACCTTCCTGTGCACGCCCGCGGCAGCCTACGTAAACGGGGTCAGCATCGCGGTGGATGGCGGGCGCACGCGTAGCCTCTCCTGAAGGGAATCTCGAAAAACTTGTCCTTCCTGTGACAGCGGGATCCCGGCAAATTCAACCCCTTGTCATATTCAAGGCCCTGGGTGCCGGCTTTCGCCGGGATGACGTGCAAAAGCAGGGCATTCGATGTACCTCCAAGGCACGTGTCACCGGACGACCTCTGCCGGTAAGCTTGCACGCATGAGCGTGGAAACTTTGAGCCACTGGATCGACGGGCGGGCGGCACCGCCCGCCCAGGGCCGCTATCTCGACGTGTTCGAGCCGGCCACCGGTATGGTGTATGCGCGCTGCCCGGACGGCTCGGCCGCCGATGTCGAAGCCGCGGTGGCCGCCGCGCGTTCCGCCGCCCCGGCCTGGGCCGCCCTGCCCGCGCGCGAACGCGCCGCATGCCTGACCGGCATCGCCGCGCGGATCCGGGAACGCCTGGAGGACTTCGCCCGCGCCGAATCGCGCGACACCGGCAAGCCGGTCGCTCTGGCACGCAGCGTGGATATCCCGCGCGCCATCGCCAATCTGGAATTTTTCGCTGCCGCCATCCAGACCTGGCACAGCGAGGCGCACGACATGGATGGACGCGCCATCAATATCACCCTGCGCCCAGAAGTTCCGCACTTCGCGCCCCGGATTTTGGTGAAGTTTTTGGGCGAAGTGAATGAAGTCAAAGAGTTGCGGTGACGGACCGGTCGGCCCCGGTAAAGCTATG
>JALUXG010000017.1 GCA_027019085.1 Rhodanobacteraceae bacterium
TAACATGCTGCAGGGTGTGCCGTTCCACTTCAGCTGGAACCTGACCTCGTACTACACCGGCAGTTTCCTGGCGTTGTTCAACCCGTTCGCGATCCTGTGTGGCGTGCTGTCGGTAGCCATGTCGGTGCTGATGGGCTCGCTGACCCTGATGAACAAGTCCGAAGGCGCGATGTGGCAGCGTGCGCAACGTCTGGCCCTGATGGCTGCCGGCCTGGCGGTGGTGCTGTTCGCGATTGGCGGCTTCTGGACACATGCCCTGGAAGGCTACCGCTTGGTTGGCGGACCGACCGGGGGGCTGGCGCAGACGCCGCTGCAGCAGACCGTGCAACGTATCGCAGGCGCCTGGCTGGGTAACTACGCTGCGCATCCGGTTCTGTGGCTGGTTCCGGCGCTGGGCTTTGCCGGTATGATCGGTGCGGCACTGGCGGCGCGTGCCGGCCGCTCTTTCCTCGGCTGGTGGCTGGGCGCGGTTGGCTGGATCGGCGTCATCGGCAGCATGGGCGCGGCGATGTTTCCGTTCATGATGCCCTCGAGCAGCAAACCTTCGCAGAGCCTCACGGTGTGGAATGCCGTATCCAGCCAGGGCACGCTGACCTGGATGCTGGGTTTCACCCTGGTCTTCGTGCCCCTGATCGTGTGGTACACAAGCTGGGCCTTTTACCTGATGCGTGGCAAGGTCAGCCCCGAGCAGGTCGCACACGACGAGCACGCCTACTGAAGGAGTTACTTCCATGTTTCGACGCATCATCCTCTTTGCGCTCGCCATGGCCCTGGCGTTGCTCGTGCTGTACCTGGCGATCGTTCTCGGTGACAATGCGCCCTGGTATTTTGCCTGGGTGCTGGGTACCGGCACCATCGTGCTGGCCGCCGCCGCGGGCGGCGCCATGTACGACGCTCAGCAGGAAGAACTTAGCGAACATAAGCACCCGGATCGCACCTGATCGCAGCGCACTGGCTGGGACTGCATGGCGCAGACAAACCAAGCACAAGCCTGGCTGGATACCGCGGCTTCCAGCGTGCGCTGTCGGTTGCGCGTGGCACTGGCGGCAGCCGCCACGGGTACCGTTCTGCTGTGCATGCAGGCAGCACTATTAGCCTGGGCCCTGCAGCAAGGGATCTTCTATCAGGCCGGTGTGCGGGACCTGGTGCCCGCGCTGGCAGCCTACTTGCTGCTGGCTGGGTTGCGTTTCCTGTTGGCGGTGCGTGGACGCCGCGCAAGTTTCGAGGCTGGGCAGGAGATTGTAGCCACTACCCGCACGCGGATCCTCGATCACATGCGTCGACTCGGGCCGATTTGGCTGACGCGACAATCCGGCGGCGTGCGCATTACCCAGGTGGTCGATGGCATCGATGCGTTGGCGCCGTACTATGCCCGCTATCTGCCGCAAAAGGTGGCCGCGGTGCTGTTGCCGCTGGTGATTGTGGCAGCGGTGTTTCCCTTCGACTGGGTGTCCGCAACAGTTATGTTGGTGTCGGCGCCATTGGTGCCGCTGTTCATGGTGCTGCTTGGCGATGGGGCCGAGCGGGCGAGCCAGCGGCGCTGGCTGAGCCTGACCCGGCTTGGCGAACAGTTCTTCGACAGTCTACGAGGCCTGGTCACCCTGCGTCTGTTCGGTGCCGGTCAGGCGCGACGAAGGCACCTGGCACAGGTCAGCGACGCCTATCGCCGGGAAACCATGGCGGTGCTGCGCATGGCATTTCTTTCCTCGCTGGTGCTGGAGTTCTTCGCCACGGTTAGCATCGCCGTGGTGGCGGTGCTGGTCGGTTTTCGCCTACTGTGGGGAGATCTGGATTTCGTCCGCGGCATGTATGCCCTGCTGCTGGCACCGGAATTTTTCCTGCCCCTGCGCGCGCTTGGCGCGATGCGTCATGCGCGCATGGATGCCCTTTCGGTCGCGGCCGATCTTGATTCCCTATTGTCGCAGGCCCCGGAACATTCGGTGCAGGTCGCAAGGCCGCACCCCGAAGCTGGCACGGCGCACGGCGCAGTCGCTCTGGAATTGAAGGGCGTGCGCTATCGGCATGGAGTGGATCGTGGCGGGGTGTTGGACTTCAGCCTGAGCGTGCCTGCCGGTGCGCATGTAGTGCTGGTCGGCGCCAGCGGTTCGGGCAAGAGTACGCTGCTGCAACTGCTGATCGGGTTTCTCGCCCCACAGGCGGGAAGCATCCAGGTCGACGGGAAGGATCTGTCCGCGCTGGATACGGCCTCATGGCGCCGTCGTCTGGCCTGGGTGCCACAACGTCCGTACCTGTTCGCCGGCACCCTGCGCGATAACGTGCTGCTGGCACATCCGCAGGCAGACGATGCGAAACTGGAACGGGTGGCGACGCAGGTGGGGTTGGACACTGTGTTGCGCGCACTGCCGGACGGCTGGTACACCCGCCTGGGCGAATACGGCCACGGCCTGTCGGGTGGGCAGGCCCAGCGTGTCGCTCTGGCGCGTGCCTTGCTGCGCGATGCATCGCTGGTCCTGCTGGATGAGCCGACCCAGCAGCTTGATGCAGGCAGTGCCGCGACGATCCATAGTGGAATGGCGGCCCTGCGCCGTGATCGCACGGTTATCGAAGCCGCACATCGACTGGCTAGCGCGCGCCAGGCCGATTTTGTTGTGGTGATGGATCGGGGACTAATCGTGGAAAGCGGTACGCCTGACGCACTGATGCGTGCGGGTGGCGCTTTCCAGCACCTACTCGCCGCGGAGGCGGCCGCATGAAGGCGCGGCGCGGCCCCATGTTGCGACTCTATGGCGTGCTGCGCCTTTATCGCGGCTGGATGCTGCTGGGCGCGCTGATGGCCCTG
>JALUXG010000018.1 GCA_027019085.1 Rhodanobacteraceae bacterium
CGCACGCCTTCAACGTGCCAAGGCTCGGCCACCCCAAGGGCGGCTTCAAACAGTTGGTTGTTCATGTCGGCACTCCACATCCATCAGTGATGGACGTAGACTACCCACTCGAAATTCAAAAGAGGCTGTAAAAAACTATCCGAATGAAGGGCGTTCGCTCCTGATCTGGATCAAGTCGCGGACAGTTTTTTGTCTGCAAGGACCCGACATGCGCCAGGGATGCGAGGGTTGGGCGACAATCGCCGGGAAATTGGGAAAGTCATGCCGGGCGCAAGGTTCCTGCCGGGGTCGTGCGTGCGATACTTTCGGGTCACCGGAGTCGAGTCATGACGGACCTTTTCATCTGGATCCTGCGTCTGCACGTGTCGTGCGTGATCGCTTCCGGGAGCCTGTTTGCCGCACGCGGCACGATGCACCTGGTCGATGCGCGCATGGCGCATCGACCGGCCCTGCGCTATCTCTCCTACGGCATCGACACGACCCTGCTGGCCGCCGGCGTGGCGCTGGCCGTGATCGTGCACCAGGCGCCCTTCGTGCAAGCCTGGCTGACGGTCAAGCTGCTGGCCGTGCTTGCCTATATCGGTCTGGGTATCCAGGCACTGCGGTGCAGCCGGACCCGGCGCGCGCGAGCCGGCTTCCTGTTCGCCGCGCTGGCGATGTACGGGTTTGTCGTCAGCGTGGCGCTGACCCGCTCGCCGTGGGGCGTATTCACGTTGCTGCAGGGGTGAGTGTGCGAAAATGACGGCAGACGATTCCGCAGTCATACGCCTGCGTTTCCTGCCTTCGCAAGACTGGGCGCGACAGGGGCATGGCTCCAAGCCACAGCCAACAGGCATTTCAAGGAGGTCAACCCCATGTCCAGCGTCACGTTCCAAGGCAAGCCGATTCGCATCGAGGGTCGTTTCCCGGAGGTCGGCCAGCCGGTTCCGGCCTTTTCGCTGGTTGACAAGGATCTCAAGGACACCGTACTGGATAGCCTTGCCGGCAAGCGCAAGGTGCTCAACATCTTCCCCAGTGTCGATACCCCCGTTTGCGCCGCCTCGGTGCGACACTTCAACGTAATGGCTGCGAAGCTGGACAACACGACCGTGCTCTGCATTTCGGCCGACCTTCCATTTGCCCAAGCGCGTTTTTGCGGGGCCGATGGCCTTGACCGCGTGGTGATGCTGTCCACGATGCGCGGCAGCCGGTTCCTCACCGACTACGGAGTTGCGATTGCCGAGGGTCCGCTACAGGGACTGGCTGCGCGTGCGGTGGTGGTGCTGGACGAGAACCATCGCGTGCTGCACGCGCAGATGGTGCCGGATATCGCCCAGGAGCCGGACTACGAGGCCGCGCTGGCTGCGCTGAAGTAAAAAGCATCGCCAAGGTGGACTGGGCAGGGTTGTGAAGACGTGTCCAGATTATCCCTGACGGTCGGACTCGTCCACCTTGAGGCCCGGCCAGCGACCGGCAAGCGGTATGCCCAGCGTGCGTCCGCGTGGGCGAAGACCCATGCCCAGCATCAGCCCGTGTCCGATGCGCCCAGCCAGGTCTGTCATGAATGCGGCAGCCCGGGGCTGCAGCATCTGCTTTGCGGTCTGCTCCCACAGCGCCAGCCAACGTTCGAAATGCTGCGTATCAACCGGCAGTGCGCGGTGCTTGAGCATCGGGTTGCCGGCATAGGATCCGCTGCGCAGCGCGGTACGGCACCAGAACTGCGTCAGGGTCTGCTTGTGCGCGGGCCAATCGTGCACCTTTTCCGTGAATACGGGTCCGAGCAACGGGTCTGCGCGTACGCGATCGTAGAAACGCTCCACCAGCGCGCAGATGCCCCGTTCATCGAGGTCCGGGGTTTCGGAGGCGGGGCTGTCCGACATGGGGGCAATCCATTCAATCGGTGTCTGGCTCAGTGTGGGCGATCGGGATCAGGCGGGCATTGATCTGGATCATGCCATGTGGACATCACGTCACATGCGAGTCGAACGAGGCCGGATCACCGTCCCAGGCCGGGAAATGGCGGCGACTGCGGCGATGCACCGGGTGTTTCGGCAAGCGTCGTGTCATGCGCAGCGGTTTTTGGCCTTCCAGCCACATCGAGGCCAGGTTGACCACGCGTTCGTTACGGCACAACAGGCCGTGCTCGCCGGCATCGTCGAAGGCAGCGAATGGCACGCCCTTCAGCGCGGCGCTGAGGAAGGGCACGCGGCCATCTCCCTGGGTGTCGATCTTGGCGTGGGCGAAATCGAACCAGTTGGGGTTGGGACGGTTGCGGGTGAGCACCGGCAGGCGCCGGGCGGTTGGCTGACCGGCGCCGCACAGGACCAGTACGCGGTCGGCGGCCCGGGCCATGGCGGCATCGTCGAGCATGGGTGCCGCGCTTTTACCGCCATGGCGGGCACGGCGGCCGCGCACGAAGGCTTCGGCAGCATGCAGGAATCGTGGCTGGAATTCCCCGCCGTCGCGCACGTTGGCCTGCCAGTGGGCGGGATCGAACAGGTCCAGCGGCTTGCCGTCCTCGTCGACGGCGGCGTGTGACCAGGACGGGGTCATCTGGTAGACCGAGGGGAAGGTGCGTGCGATCCGGCGGTAGTCCTCGTCGGTGCCGAACCAGCCGTCGCGTTCGCCCACCACCAGGGCGTAGGGCGCGCCGATCGCACCGCGGAAGGGCGGTGCGATGAACACGCAGCGACCGATGCCCGCGAACGGATCACGCCGGTTGCGCAGCGCCAGCGCCGAGCGCACCACGAGGGCGCCCATGCTGTGGGTGACGAATTTCAGTTCCGGGGAACGTCCGGCTGCCTGTTCGCGTGCGGCCACCTCGTGCATCACCGCGACCAGCCGCCGGGCAGACTTTTCCAGCGGCTTGCGCCAGTCGTAGGTGAAGGCGTAGACCGGTTCGGGCTGCTGCCAGGCACGCAGCTTGGCCATGATGGCGCCGTAGGCGTAATGGATCAGCCGCCCGGGCCGCATCCAATGCCCGTCACGGGCGTCGTAGAGGCCCTCCGTGAGGGCAAAATCCAGCGGGTCCTCGAGGATGTCCCCGATGGTCATGTCTTCCAGCGACCAGCGGCGCGGCCAGTCGAGGGGGTAACGGTCAACCAGCTCCGAGCCCTTGATGCCGGGCAGAAAGACAATCGCCATGGGTGGGCTCCTTCACCGCGATCCAGGCCGCACTGACTGCGGGTTCAAGTAGCCCGGGCGGGCCCGGGGGTTCAATGCACGGGGCGCAGGATGCGTCCGCGCCGTGCCTCGTGCACGATGGTAACGCGCAGGAAGCGCAGACCGGAACCGGCATGGGCGGTGTTGGCGCGAACGTGGTCAAGGTAGTGCCGCAGTTCGGACGCCATCGCGGGGTCGGGAAATGCGTCCAGGTTCCAGATACGTTGTGGCGCGCCGGAGGAGTCGAAGGCCATCATGTACTCGGCGATCCCGTTGCGGTTCAGCATATCGAGCGGATCGACACCCATCGGTCCGGTTGTGAGATAGACCTTGCCGCTGCGTCGTTGCGCGGCCATGGCATCGAAACCGCGGCGGATGCGTTGATCGAACCGTGACACCATGGCTGCGACGCGCGTCCGGGTGGTGTCGTCGATGTGCCCCCCGGCCTTCTGGATCCGCCCGATCAGGTTCGAAGCGTAGGCTGCCTTGCGTCCGCGCGGCTGGCGCTGCAGGGCCAGCGGATCGAGGTAGCGTGCGTACAGTTGTGCCCAGACCATGGCCTGCGGTGGGCGACCGGCAGCGAGCTCCAGTTCGGCCAGCTTGGCCATCGCCGTCACGTCACCGTTGATCGCGGCGTTGGCCAGCAGCTTCCTTGCCAGGTCGAGATTCACCGGCACCGGCGAGCCGGCGACTTTGGGACCCAGCCATAACAGGGTCCCGGCCAGGTCCTGGGCCCGTACCTGGCCGCTGTTGGCCAGTGCGACCATGTTGGCGAACAGTTTCATGCGTTCGGCGCGCGGCAGTGCGGTATCGAGCAACTGCGGCGTGAAGCCGTTCTCGGTATAGGAGGCAGGTGGTGGTGTCTGCGCCAAGCCGCGGTTGGGCAAGGTGAAGAACATCAGGGCCAATGCGGCCGGAAGCAGGGTCTTGCAGCGCATCATGGCGTACTTCCCGAATGCGTGAAAAAGCCCGCATGCCTTGCGGGCATACGGGCTTACTGTAACGCAAGGGGGTGGCCCCGGGCGATGGCGCGACGGAGCTCAGCCGGCCGCCACCAGTGCCTCGGTCATGTCCAGCATGCGGTTGGAGAAACCCCACTCGTTGTCGTACCAGGACAGCACCTTGACCAGGGTGCCGTTCATGACGCGCGTCTGCGTGGCGTCGTAGGTCGACGATGCAGGGTTGTGGTTGAAATCGACCGACACCAGAGGCCGGGTGTTGACCGCCAGGATGTCCTTGAGCGGGCCGTCGGCGGCCGCCTGGATCACACGGTCGATCTCTTCCTTGCTGGTCTCGCGGGCGGCCACGAAGCTCAGGTCCACCACCGAGACATTGATGGTCGGCACGCGCATGGCAAAGCCGTCCAGCTTGCCATTGAGTTCGGGCAGCACAAGGCCGACCGCGGCGGCGGCGCCGGTCTTGGTCGGGATCTGGCTCATGGTCGCCGATCGCGCGCGGCGCAGGTCGCTGTGATAGACGTCGGTCAGCACCTGGTCGTTGGTGTAGGCGTGGATGGTGGTCATCAGGCCGTGCACGATGCCGATGCCGTCATTGAGCGCCTTGGCCAGCGGCGCCAGGCAATTGGTGGTGCAACTGGCGTTGGAGATGACCTGGTGCGCGGCGGTCAGCTTGTCGTGGTTGACGCCGTAGACGAAGGTGCCGTCGATGTCCTTGTCGCCCGGCGCGGAAATGATCACCTTGCGCGCACCGGCCGCGAGGTGCGCGCCGGCCTTGGCCTTGTTGCGGAACAGTCCGGTGCATTCGAGCACCACGTCCACACCCAGTTCCTTCCAGGGCAGTTTGGCCGGATCGCGCTCGGCGCACACCTTGATGCGGTCGCCGTTGACGACCAGATCGCCGCCTTCGACGCGCACTTCGCCCGGGAAACGGCCGTGGGCGGTGTCGTACTGGGTCAGGTGGGCATTGGTTTCGGCATCGCCCAGATCGTTCACGGCGACGATGCGGATGGCCCCGGTGCGGCCGGTTTCATACAGTGCGCGAAGTACATTGCGGCCGATGCGGCCGTATCCGTTGATGGCGACCTTGATGGTCATGGGGCAGTATCCTCGTGATGCAGTGAAGGAATGGCGGTACGGTGCGAACCGTGTGGCAGGAGCCCATCTTACCCGCAAGCAAGCGCGCGCTCACCCATGCGCCCGATGCCGCGAACGGATGCCGGATCAGCCCTGCGACAACAGGGCGCGGACCAGCGGCTCCAGGCGCTGCAGGCCGGCCTTTTTACCCAGCTCCAGGGCCTGTTCGGGCGGCAGTTCGTCGATCCACCCGGCCTTGAGCGCCACCAGCGCGCCGACCCGCTGGCCGCTGGCGCAATGCACCAGCAGATGATCTTCGTCGTAGCGGCGCATGGCATCGGCCAGTGTTTCGGCCGCTTCGCGCTGCAGATCCTCGGGGCCTGCCACCGGGATGTGCACATATTCCATGCCCAGTGCGGTGACTGCGGCGCCTTCGTCCCAGCCGCCCATTTCCGCAAGCGGTCGCAGGTTGACCACGCATCCTCCGCCCTGGGCGGCGAACTCGGCCAGCTGTTCGGCCGAGGGCTGGCCGCCGCAGAACAGGTGCGGATGCGTGCGGCACTGGTTGGGGACAAATTCGAAATCGTTCATGGATGACTTCTCCAGTCAGGATGGTGGAATGGTCGCGGCGGGCTCAGGCCTGCACTTGCGCCGGGGCGCACAGGCCGTGCTCGCGGTCCGGGGCGCAGTAGATCGTGTACAGGGTGGCAATGACCTGCTGGGCCGGTCCGTCCAGCAGGGAATACCAGATGGTCTGCGATTCGCGCCGGGTGCGTACCAGGCCGTGTTCGCGCAGGCGCGCCAAATGTTGCGACAGCGCCGACTGGCTCAGTTCGGGCAACTGTTCGTTGAGCTGCCCGACCGACATCTCCTGGCCGACCAGCATGCACAGCAGACGCAGCCGCTGAGGATTGCCCAGGGTCTTGAGCAATCGCGAGGCTTCTTCGGCACTGGCCTGCATCGAGGCCGGATCGAAGTCGTTGGGAAGGGTCATGGGAGAGACCTCCGGATCAGGGTGGGGCACAAGCCGCCATCGGAGCTAATTTAGCACACTTGCTAAATAAGAAATAGCTAATACAATATACTTTCATCCCCCGTTCGGCGGCTTGAGCCACGCGCATGAAAAGAAGGAGCCGGGCCGGGTACGGGGACACGCAGGGGTTACAGAGGAGAGGCAAACCATGGCAACTATCGTGATACTCGGCGCAGGACTGGGGGGCACCGCAGCGGCCTACGAGATTCGTTCCGAAGTGGGCAAGGAACACAGCGTGGTCGTGGTCGGCGACGGTCCCCGTTTCAGCTTCACGCCATCCAATCCGTGGGTGGCGGTCGGCTGGCGCAGGCCCGGCGCCATCCAGATCGACATGAATGAACCGCTTGCGCAGTGCGGTATCGAGTTCATCCCGCAGGCGGCCAAGTCCGTGCATCCGGACGACAATCACATGATCCTGGCCGATGGCCAGCGTCTGGACTATGACTATCTGGTGATTACCACCGGACCGCGACTGGCCTTCGACGAGGTGCCAGGGCTGGGTCCGCAGGGTGGCTTCACCCAGTCGGTCTGTACCACGCCGCATGCGCTGGAAGCCTGGGATGCCTACCAGAAGTTTCTGGAAAACCCCGGTCCCATCGTGGTCGGGGCGGTGCAGGGCGCGAGCTGCTTCGGACCGGCCTACGAGTTCGTCACGATCCTCGACGCCGATCTGCGCAAGCGCAAGCTGCGCGATCGCGTGCCGATGACTTTCGTCACTTCCGAGCCGTATATCGGTCACATGGGCCTGGGTGGCGTCGGCGATTCCAAGGGGTTGATGGAATCGGAGATGCGCCAGCGGCACATCAAGTGGATCACCAATGCCAGGGTCACGCAGGTTACCGAAGGCAAGATGAAGGTCGATCAGGTCGATGACAATGGCGAGGTGCTCAAGCAGCACGAAGTGCCTTTCTCGTATTCGATGATGCTGCCTGCCTTCACTGGCGTGGATGCGTTGCGCGGCATCGAGGGTCTGGTCAATCCGCGCGGTTTCGTGCTGATCGATGAGCACCAGCGCAACCCCACCTACAGGAATGTCTTCTCCGCGGGCGTGTGTGTGGCGATTCCCCCGGTGGAGAAAACGCCGGTGCCCACGGGTGCGCCCAAGACCGGCTTCATGATCGAGTCGATGGTGACGGCAATCGCGCACAACATCCGTGACGACCTGGCCGGACGCGCCGCCGAGAACAAGGCGACCTGGAATGCGGTTTGCCTGGCCGACATGGGCGATACCGGCGCCGCCTTCGTGGCATTGCCGCAGATCCCCCCGCGCAACGTGACCTGGGCCAAAGTCGGCAAATGGGTGCATCTGGCCAAGGTGGCATTCGAGAAGTACTACCTGAGGAAAGTGCGAACCGGCAACACCGAGCCGGTGTACGAAAAATACGTGTTGAAGGCGCTGGGTATCGTGCGATTGAAGTCGCACGTGTCCGGCAAGTGAAGACTGGCAGCAGTGGAGAGACAAGCATGAACATCGATCGAATCGTTCTGGCATTCGCGGGCAGTGTCGTACTGATCAGCCTTGCCCTCGGCTATTTCGTGACTGCGTGGTGGTTCCTGTTGACGGCGTTTGTCGGCGCCAACCTGCTGCAGTCGGCGTTTACCGGGTTCTGCCCGCTGGCGATGATTTTGCGCAAGCTGGGCCTGAAGTCGGGATGCGCGTTTCCGCGTTGAGGTATTTTCCGGTCTTGCGGCCGGATGTTCGCAGCCGCCGTGTGCCCGCACGCGGCAAGGTCGTGACCGGTATGCCATGAAGGTTGCCGGTCCGGCCTGTAGATCCTGGATTTCCGAGGAAGCTTCATGAAGCCGACCCTATCCCTGGCGCTGTTTGGCGCCATCCTGTTCACCCTGAGCGCCTGTGGTGGCAAGCCGACGCCGTCCGCAACCACGGGCAAACCGTCGCTGGCCACGTTCAAGGTCACGCAGACCGACATGCCCTGGCAGCAGAACTGGGACGGTACCGTCGAAGCGGTGCACAGCACGGTGTTGACCGCGCAGACCAATGCGCGGGTGCTGGACTTGCCGCATGATGTGGGCGATAACGTACCCGCCGGGGCAGTACTGGTGCGTTTCACCGATGTGGAACAGAAGTCGGCTGCGCGTGCGGCGCGGGCGCAGATCGCCGCGGCGCGGGCCACCTATGTCAATGCGCAGGCGGAATTCCAGCGCATCGACAGGATCTTCGCGAAAGGGCTGGTGGCCAGGGCACAGCTGGATTCGGCCCGCGCCCAGCGCGACGCGGCACTGGCGGCATTGAAGGCAGCGCAGGCCAATGCACGCTCGGCCAGCCAGACGGCTGCCTATACCGTGGTGCGGGCACCGTATGCCGGCGTGATCACCCAGCGGTACGTGCATGTGGGCGAAGCCGTGACGGGGCCGCCCTTCGCGCAGAAGCTGATCGGATTCGCCGCACTCAAGGATCTGCGGGTGGACGTCAATGTGCCGCAATCGATGGCAAGCGCGATCCGCAAGTACGGCAAGGCTTCGGTGCTCACAGTCGCCGGGGACACGACCATCGGGGCCACCCGCGTGACGGTGTTCCCGTACGCCGATCCGGCCACGCATACTTTCCGGGTTCGCGTCTGGTTGCCTTCAGGGGTAACGGGGCTGCGTCCCGGCGAAGTGGCCCGGGTGGCTTTCGTCACCGGTTCGCGGCCGCGCCTGCTGATCCCCGAATCCGCGCTCTACCGGCACGGCGAGCTGCTGGGCGTGTACGTGGTACATGGCGATACGGTGAGCCTGCGTCTGGTGCGTCTGGGGCATCGCTTCGGCAACCGTGTCGAGGTCATTGCGGGTCTCGATGCCGGCGAGCGGGTCGTGCAAAACCCGTTGCAGGCCATTGCCTGGCTGAGCGGTCGCAAGGCCCGCGCGGAGCATGCGGCAGGCCAGGGGGGCTGAGGCATGGCAGGACACAAGCTCGGTATCTCCGGACGCATCGCGCGCGCCTTCCAGGGCTCGCAGATCACACCGCTGCTGGCGCTGGTCGGGCTGCTGCTCGGACTGGCCGCAGTGGCTGTCACCCCGCGCGAGGAAGACCCGCAGATCAAGGTCACCATGGCAACGGTCACGGTGCCATTCCCCGGTGCCAGCGTGAAGGACGTGGAAAACCTGGTGGCCTTCCCGCTGGAGCAGAAGGTCTCCGAAGTACTCGGCATCAAGCACGTGTATTCGGTCAGCCGTCCCGGCGTGGCCGTGGTCACGGCACGCTTCCGCGTCGGTGTGCCGCGCCAGGAAGCCATCCTCCGCCTGTACAACAAGGTCTATTCCAATCTCGACTGGATGCCCAAGGGGGCGGGCATCGGCCAGCCGATCATCAAGCCGATGGGCATCAACGACGTGCCCATCATGTCGCTGACGCTGTGGTCGAACAAGGCGACGCGGCTGCAACTGACCGAGGTGGCGCATACCCTGGAAACCACGCTCAAACGCATTCCGGGCACGCGCAATGTCTACACCGTGGGTGCCCTGCAGCGTGCGGTGCTGGTGAAATTCGACCCCAACAAGCTGGCCGCCTACAACATGACCGTGCACGGCCTGGCGCAGTCGCTCAAGGCGGCCAACGTGGCCATTGACGCCGGGGACGAGTACAGCCACAACACCAATTTCCCGGTCAAGGCCGGCACCATGCTGATGGACGCCCGACAGGTGCGCAACCTGGTCATCGGGCTGGCCGACGGCAAGCCTGTGCATGTCTCGGATGTGGCCGATGTGGTGAGGGGCGGCAACTATCCGACCAGCTACGTTTTCTTCGGCACCCCCGCCGAGCGCAACGGTCCGTCCACCGGCATGGCGCCGGCGGTCACCCTCGCTATCGCCAAGAAGCAGGGCCAGAACGCGATCAACATCACCGATGCGGTGCGCACCCGGCTCAAGCAGCTGGAAAAAACCGTCATTCCGGGTGATGTCCATCTCACGGTGACGCGCGACAGTGGCCGCACGGCCGATGCCAAGGCCGCCGAACTGATGGAACACCTGCTGCTGGCCACGCTTTCGGTGGTGCTGCTGGTACTGCTGGCGCTGGGCCGGCGCGAGGCCGTGGTGGTGGGTACCGCGGTGCTGGTGACGCTGGGCATCACCATGTTTGCATCCTGGGCGATCGGCTTCACCATCAACCGGGTCTCGCTGTTCGCCCTGATCTTCTCGATCGGCATCCTGGTCGACGATGCCATCGTGGTGGTGGAAAACATCCATCGCCACATGGCGATGGGCAAGAGAAAACTTTCCGAGGCCATTCCCCAGGCAGTCGACGAGGTGGGCGGGCCAACCATCCTGGCTACCTTCACGGTGATCGCCGCGCTGGTGCCGATGGCCTTCGTCGGTGGGCTGATGGGGCCCTACATGCGGCCGATTCCGATCAATGCCTCGGCCGGCATGCTGATCTCCCTGGCGGTGGCCTTCGTGCTCACGCCGTGGATGGCCCTGCACCTGTTCCGCAAGCTGGCCGGACACCATGACGCACATGAGGCAAAACAGGACCGGGCCACCGATCCGGGGCTGGACGGCAAGCTGTATCGCCTGTCACGGCGGGTCATGGCGCCCTTCGTGCTGTCGGAAAAATCTGCACGCAACCGTCGCCGCCTGTTTGCCGGCATGACGCTGCTGGTGGTGCTGGCGGCCAGCCTGGTGGTGGTCAAGCTGGTCATCCTGAAGATGCTGCCGTTCGACAACAAGTCCGAGTTCCAGGTGGTGCTGAACATGCCCGAGGGCTCGACCCTGGAGCAGACCAACCGGGTGCTGATGGACCTCGGGCATGTACTGTCGAAGGTGCCGGAGGTGACCGATTTCCAGACCTACGCGGGAACGGCGGCGCCGATCGATTTCAATGGCCTGGTGCGGCAGTACTACATGCGTGCCGATCCCTGGCAGGGCATGATCCACGTCAACCTGCTGGACAAGAACGCGCGCTCGCGGCAAAGCCACGCCATCGCCATGTCCGTGCGGCCAAAGCTGGCGGCGATTGCCGAACGCTTCGGTGCCCATCTTTCGGTGGTGGAGATTCCACCGGGTCCGCCGGTGCAGGCGCCGATCGTGGCCGAAATCTTCGGGCCGGACTATCCCGAACAGCGCAAACTTGCGCTGGAGCTGGAAAAGATGTTCGGCAAGACGCCGTCCATCGTCGACATCGGCAGCAGCGTGGAAAATCCGTCGGCACGGCGCAAGGTGCTGGTGGTCGACCGGGTGCGCGCTGCGACCCTGGGCGTGAGCCAGGCGCAGATCGCGCAGACCATTGCCGCCGGGCTGCATGGCGTGAACACCACCTTTCTGCAGGACGGCATGGCCCGTCATGCCATCCCGGTGGTGCTGCGCCTGCCGCAGAGCGATCTCGGTTCGCTGCGGGCAGTGCTCGATACCCGCGTGCGGGCGCGGAACGGCCGCCTGATCCCCATGTCCGAGGTCGTCCATGTACAGACCCGGCCCTGGGCCGACGCGATCTACCACAAGGACCTGCTGCCAGTGACCTACGTGACCGGTGACGATGCTGGAAGCGAGGACAGTCCGTTGTACGGCATGTTCAAGCTGGTCGGCAAGATCGCCGATCGCAGCTTCGATGGTCATGCATTGGTCCAGCATTTTGTCGGCAACCCGGAATACGACAATCACTTCTCGCTCAAGTGGGGCGGCGAGTGGACGGTCACCTATGAAACCTTTCGCGACATGGGCATCGCCTATTCGGTGGGCCTGATCCTGATCTACCTGCTGGTGGTGGCGCAGTTCCGCAGCTACATGGTGCCGCTGATCATCATGGCGCCGATCCCGCTGACGGTGATCGGGGTGATGCCGGGGCATGCGCTGCTGGGCGCGCAGTTCACCGCGACCTCGATGATCGGCATGATCGCGCTGGCCGGCATCATCGTGCGCAATTCGATCCTGCTGGTGGATTTCATCAACCATGCGCTGGCCGCCGGCATGCCGCTGGAGGAAGCGGTGATCGAATCGGCGGCGGTGCGCGCCAAGCCGATCATCCTGACCGCCGTGGCGGCCATGCTGGGCGCCTTCTTCATCCTCAGCGACCCGATCTTCCAGGGGCTGGCGGTGTCGCTGGTGTTCGGCATCCTGGTGTCCACGGTGCTGACGCTGGTGGTGATCCCGCTGCTGTACTATGGATGGCTGCGCAAACAGGGGCCGCATCCGGTCCCGCCGGGAACGGTTGCCCTGGAGGAGTGACATGAGCGAGACCGAGACCCAGGCGTTCAGCCTGTCCATCGAGCAGGTCGATGCCTATGAGTTCCGGGTTCGGTTCGACGACACGCCGATCCCGGAACTGCTGACCGATGAGCCGCCGCCGCTCGGCGGCGATGCCGGCCCCAACCCCTCGCGGCTGCTGGTGACGGCGGTGGTCAACTGCCTGGCATCGAGCCTGCTGTTTGCATTGCGCAAGTTCAGCAACGAACCGGCAGGCCTGCGTGCGCAGGCCCGGGCCACGCTTGGCCGCAACGCCGAGCGCCGCTGGCGGGTGGAGCGGGTGACGGTGGACCTGCATCTGAGCGAGGATGCCGGCACGATCCAGAAGCTCGACCGCATTCTCGAGCAGTTCGAACAGTTCTGCGTGGTCACCCAGAGCGTGCGTGAAGGCATTGCCGTGGATGTGCACGTGCATGATGGCTCAGGACGCACCCTGCAGTAGAGGACGCGAGCCGGCGACGGTCGCTGTGGCATACTCGCCGCTTCCCCCGCTGGCTCGAAGTTCCCTGCCATGATGCGCTTTCCCCGTCTGTTTTCCCTTCTGGCGACCTTGCTGCTGGTGGCGCCCGCGGCACTGGCATGGGGCCCGGAAGGCCACGCCATCGTGGCCGACATTGCCCAGCGCCACCTGACTCCCGAGGCACGCAAAGCCGTGCTTGCGTTGCTGGCCCGGGAGGGCAAGACGCGGCTGGACCAGGTGTCGTCGTGGCCCGATGAAATCCGCAAGGACCACCCGCAGACCGGCCCCTGGCACTATGTCGATACACCTCTGCGCGCACCCGATTACAGCCGCCGACGCGATTGTCCCGACGGCAACTGCATCGTCGCCAGGCTGCCGCATTTCCTGCGTGTGCTGGCGGATCGCAATGCGTCGCCGCAGGTGCGCCTGGAGGCGCTCAAGTGGGTGGTGCATCTGGTGGGCGACATCCACCAGCCGCTGCACAATGCCGACCGCCATGATCGCGGCGGCAACGACGTCAAGCTGGTGTATTTCGGTCACCCGACCAACCTGCACCGCATCTGGGATACCGGAATCCTGGAACAGCACACCGGCCTGCGCATGAATCCGGTCAACTACAGTTTCGATCACGCAGCGACGCTGAAAGTCGCCCTGCGCATGGACAGTCGCATCATGGCGGCGCAGCGTATGCAATGGACGCCGGCGCACCCGCTTGCCGACATCGATGCCGAGGCGGTGCAGTGGTCCGATCATGCGCACCGCCTGGCGCAGCGCGTGGCGTACGGTGACCTGCCGGCCCGGCGCCCGGACGGCTGGTGGTTTGCCTACCAACGCAAGGCGTGGCCGGTGGTGCGCGACCAGCTCGATGCCGCCGGCGTACGCCTGGCCGCGGTACTCAATGCCGCACTGCGCTGAGCGTGTGCAGGACATTTTCCGTTTCCCCGTTGTCTGGCGGCCGTGCCGCCGTGCAGGATGATCCCGTGAGCCAGCAGATCCGTCGCACCAAGATAGTCGCCACCCTGGGACCCGCCACCGATGCCCCCGGCATGCTTGAATCGCTGCTCGAGGTCGGTGTCGACGTGGTTCGCCTGAACCTGTCGCATGGCACCCATGACGACCATCGCAAGCGTGCGGCCGCGGTGCGCAGCGTGTCGGCAGCCATCGGCCGCGAAGTCGGCGTGCTGGCGGACCTGCAGGGCCCCAAGATCCGCATCGAGCGTTTCGCCGACGGCGCAGTGGAGCTTGGCGCCGGCGATGCCTTCGTCCTGCAGTGCCGCGAGGACGCGCCAGCGGGAAACGCGCAGCATGTCGGCTGCAGTTACCTGGGCTTGCCCGGCGATGTATCCCCGGGGGACGTGCTTTTGCTCGACGACGGCCTGGTGGCGCTGGAAGTGGTGCGGGTCGACGGCACGGACATCCATACGACGGTCACGGTGGGCGGCCGCCTGTCCGACCGCAAGGGCCTGAACCGTCAGGGTGGCGGACTGAGCGTTGACGCCCTGTCCGACAAGGACCGGGCGGACATCCGTCTGGCGGCTGAAATCGGCGCCGATTTCCTCGCGGTCTCCTTCGTGCGCACCGCCGAGGACATGCACCAGGCGCGCCGGCTGTTGCAGGAGGCTGGAGGGCAGGCTGCGCTGGTGGCCAAGATCGAGCGCGCCGATGCCATCCCGGTGCTGTCGTCGATCATCGAAGCCTCGGATGTGGTGATGGTGGCGCGAGGCGATCTCGGGGTGGAAATCGGCGATGCCGAACTGCCCGGTCTGCAGAAGAAGATCATTCGCGAGAGCCTGCGACTCAACCGCGCAGTGATCACGGCCACGCAGATGCTGCAGTCCATGGTCGAGGCGCCGATACCGACCCGGGCCGAAGTGCTGGACGTGGCCAATGCCGTGATCGACGGCACCGACGCGGTAATGCTGTCGCAGGAAACCGCGGCCGGTGCACATCCGGACCTTGCGGTTCAGGCCATGCGCCGCATCTGCCTGGGCGCAGAGCGCCAGTTCGAGCCCCAGGACGACCTGCAGGCCGACGCGCACCAGCTTGATCGCAGCGATCAGGCCATTGCCCTGGCTGCGGTGTTCCTGGCCGCGCGCTTGAAGGTGCGGGCCATCCTGGCCCTGACCGAGTCGGGCGCCACCGCGCAGTGGCTTTCCCGTTACCGTTTTGCGGTGCCCATCTACGCGCTGTCGCCGAGCGAGAAGGCGCGCCGGCGCATGCTCATGCTGCGTGACGTCAAGCCGATCGCGTTCGAACACGGGCACATGGATCCGGTGTACTCGGCGCGTGCGGCGGTGCAGAGTCTGTTCGAACTGGGCAAGCTGGAGGAGGGCGACCGGGTCATTCTCACCCACGGCGACCATACCGGGCATGGCGGTGCGACCAATACCCTCAAGCTGCTGCATGTCGGTGAACGCGGCATTGCCGAGAGCCTGAAGGATCTGTGACCCGAGGTTCCGCGCCATGCGCCGGTTCCACGCCGCTGCGCTAGACTGCAGGCAGTACCCCGTTACCGGAGAACCATCATGCAGCGCCAGATCCTTTCCAGCCTCCTTGTGCTCGTCATGTCGGGCCTGGCTGCACCGGTCATGGCACAGGTGCAGGTGGTGGCACCGGACCAGGTCCCGGCCTACTGGCACATGACCAAGAGCGAGGTCGAGGGTGAAGTGCCCAACAGCGGTCGCAATCTCGACAAGCCCGGATGCGCGGCCGTCAGCTACATGATTGGCGCCGACGGCATTCCACGCGGCGCGACGGCCCGCAAGGTGGTGCCGGCCAACAGCGATTTCGGGAAGATCGCGGTCAGTCTGGTGCGCAATTTCCGTTATGCCGCCAGCGACAGCAACCCCAGCGACGTGCCCATCAACACCTATTACATCGTGCGCTTCAACATGCCGCGTGACCCGGCACGCAAGGCGGCGCTGCTTGCCCGGTGCAGGCTTCCCGGCTACGGCAAGGGCTGAGGGCGCACGGCGGTTCCGTCCGGCATTCTGCGCTGGCGGGTCGAGAACGCGGCGGATCTGGCCTATACTTCGCCTCCTTCCAATGCATCCGGCCGCAATTCATGGGGCGTGCGGCCCGCCAGTTGCCCACCGACGGAGTGGTCATGAGCATCGAAGATCTGGAAAGTGTCGCACAGGCGATGGTTGCGCCCGGCAAGGGCATCATCGCCATCGACGAGTCCACCGGAACCATTCGCAAGCGTTTCCAGGCGGTCGGCGTCGAGGATTCGGAGGAACACCGGCGCGCCTACCGTGAAATGCTGCTGACCGCGCCGGATCTGGGCGACCACATTTCCGGCGCCATCCTGTACGACGAAACGATCCGCCAGTCGACCGCCGAAGGCGTGCCCTTCACCCGGGTGATGCGCGAGGCCGGCATCATTCCCGGCATCAAGGTCGACAAGGGCGCCAAGCCGCTGGCCGGTTTTCCCGGCGAGCTGGTGACCGAGGGCCTGGACGGACTGCGTGAACGGCTGGCCGAATACGTCAAGCTCGGCGCGCAGTTCGCCAAGTGGCGCGCGGTCATCGGCATCGATGCGGACAGTCCCAGTTCCACCTGCATCGAGGCCAACTGCCACGCCCTGGCACGCTATGCCGCGTTGTGCCAGGAAGCGGGTCTGGTGCCGATGGTCGAACCGGAAGTGCTGATGGACGGCAACCACGACATCGATGTCTGCTACGAGGTCACCGAGGCCACCCTGCGCAGCCTGTTCGGTGCGCTGTACGAGCACAACGTCATGCTCGAAGGCACCATCCTCAAGGCATCGATGGTGATTTCCGGCAAGGACTGCGAGCAGCAGGCCAGCCGCGAGGAGGTGGCCGAGGCCACCGTGCGTTGCCTCAAGTCCACCGTGCCCGCCGTGCTGCCCGGCATCGTGTTCCTGTCCGGCGGCCAGTCCGACGAGGACGCCACCGCCCACCTCAACGTCATCAACCAGATGGGCCCGCACCCGTGGCCGCTGTCGTTTTCCTACGGTCGCGCGATGCAGCAGGCCGCGCTGAAGCTGTGGGCCGAGGACATGCGCGGCAACTTCGCCGCCGCGCAGAAAACCGTGGCGCATCGTGCGCGCGAGAATGGTCTGGCGGCACTGGGGCAGTGGGAAGGCTGAGCGGCCAGGCGCCGCGCCATGCGCCGGGTCCTGAAATGAAAAGGCGGCCGCTGGCCGCCTTTTCATTGGTGATGTCGCGTCAGAAACGCACCTCCATGCGCACCGACACCATGTTGCTGCCAAGGTCGACCTGGCCGTCGTTGTCGGCGAAATAGTTGTAGTTCACGCCAATGCCATACGTGCGGTTGAAGTCGTAGCCAAAGCCGATGCCCGAATACCAGCTTCCCTTGGTGTGGTTCTGGCCGTAGGCATACAGGTTCGGGCCGACGAAGGTCGATCCGCGGGTCGATTGCTTGGCGCCGAAGTAACCACCTTCGAACGACAGGTACCAGTTCGGGTCGAGATTCACCTTGCCCGTCACACCCGCCAGATAGCCTTCCAGCTTGGCGGTGGCGCTCGTGCCGCCATAGGAATCGCGATAGGTGCCGATGTTGGCATAGCCCACTTCGGCACCGAGCTGGAACATCGGGTTGATGTTCCAGCGGTAGCCGCCCATCAGCGCACTGCCGGTGGCGGTGTCCTGGCTGGCGGTCATGCCCTGCAGGGTCGACTGGCCGATCTGGCCGCTGATGAAGCCTTCGCCGTAGGGCGAGGCGGCCATGGCGACGCACGGCAGCGCAAGAAACGCAGCAAGAAGTGGAAAAGCGACGGATTTCGTGTTCATGGAATTCATCCTTGCTGTCGGGGAAAGGGAAGTGGCGTTCATGCGTTCGCATGCTACCGGGGCAATCTGAACGCAGTCTGGCTGGCTCGGGTTGACCAAAGTACGCTCGCCGATTGTTCGCCATGAAAAATACGGGCGCCCGAAGGCGCCCGATGTCGTTCAGGACCGGACCGCTGCCGGCCAGATGTGATCTCTCAGAAGTTGTATTCCAGCGACACCGACGGTCCCTTGGTGGTGAAGTTGGCACTGTTCTTCTTGGCGCGATAGTAGTCGTAGTTCAGGCCCAGGCTGACACCGTTGTTGAAGCTGTAGCCGAAGCCTGCACCGGCGTACCAGTCGGTGCCGTGGCCGGTGTAGTTCACCGGCATGGTGCTACCCAGTGTGCTGCCGCTGCCGTTCCAGCGGTAGGCGCCGGCACGTGCGCCGACATACCAGTTTTCCGCTACCAACCAGCGCGCGTTGGCGCCCAGTGTCCAGCCATGCACGCGGGCCTTGCGGTAGCCCATCGTGCCGTAACCGTAGCGGGTGTCGAAGGAACCTGGATGCACATAGCCGGTTTCCACGCCGAGCAGGAAATCCGTGGTCACGGACCAGCGGTAACCGCCGTTGATGTCATACAGGGTGTCGTTCTTCTTGTACTGGACATGGCTGTAATCGGACTGGCCGAGACCGCCGTTGACGAACCAGCCTCCGTCGGCCGGCGCACTCTGCGCGAAAACCGGGGAAGCGGCCAGGCCAGCGGTAACCAGCGCGAGCGCGAGCAGTGTCTTTTTCATGGGGGTGTCTCCTTGATCGTTGTTTTGACGGCTTGGGGCAGCCGGTGGACGAACTACGGGATGGTGCCTCCGGTCCACGTCGAAGGACGCGGGGTATTGAAGTCGGATGGCCCTGAATAGTTCCAGAACCAGGCGGTACACTATTAAGCGGTCATTAAGAAGCCGGGGTCACCCGGATGCTCGCGGGACAGGAGTCGCCAGATCGGCGACAATGGGCGTTCGGTCCATACGCATGCGGGAGTTTCCACGATGCCCAGTCGCAGAGAACTTGCCAACGCCATCCGCGCACTCGCCATGGATGCCGTACAGAAAGCCAACTCCGGGCATCCGGGCATGCCCATGGGCATGGCCGACATCGCCGAGGTGCTGTGGAACGATTTCCTGCGCCACAACCCGGGTAATCCGGGGTGGTGGAACCGGGACCGCTTCCTGCTCTCCAACGGCCACGGCTCGATGCTGCAATACGCCCTGCTGCATCTGTCCGGTTATGACCTGTCCATCGAGGACCTCAAGCAATTCCGCCAATGGCATTCGCGCACCCCGGGGCATCCGGAAGCTTCCGACACGCCGGGCGTGGAGACCACCACCGGGCCGCTGGGGCAGGGCGTGGCCAATGGTGTCGGTTTCGCACTGGCGGAAAAGATCCTGGCCGCGCGTTTCAACCGTCCGGGATTCGATCTGGTCGATCATCGCACCTGGGTGTTCCTGGGTGACGGCTGCCTGATGGAAGGCGTTTCCCAGGAGGCCATTTCGCTGGCCGGCACCTGGAAGCTGGGCAAGCTGGTGATGGTCTATGACGACAACAACATCTCCATCGACGGCGAAGTGCCGGGCTGGTTTACCGACGACACCGCAGCGCGCTTCGAGGCCTGCGGCTGGCACGTGGTGCGCGATGTGGACGGACTCGATGCCGATGCCGTCAAGGCGGCCCTGCAGCAGGCCGTGGATGAGAGTGAACGGCCGAGCCTGGTGATGTGCAAGACCATCATCGGCTTCGGAGCGCCGCACAAGCAGGGCACCGAAAGCAGCCACGGCGCGGCACTTGGCGAAGACGAGGTCAAGGCGGCCCGCGATCAGCTGGGCTGGCATCACCCTCCGTTCGAGATTCCCGAAGACATCTATGCCGCCTACGATGCACGCGCAGCCGGCAAGCAGCGCGAGGAAAGCTGGAATGCCCTGTTCGAAAACTACGCGGCCGAGCACCCCGAGACCGCGGCGGAGTTTCGTCGCCGCATGGCCGGCGAACTGCCCGCGGACTGGCACGAAAAAGCCGCGCAGTATGTCGCCTCCACCCAAGCCGAGGGTCCGCAAGTCGCCTCGCGCAAGGCTTCATTGATGGCGCTGAACGCCTTTGCACCGTTGCTGCCCGAACTGGTCGGCGGCTCGGCCGATCTGGCCGGTTCGAATCTGACCATGCACACCGATTCGCACAGCGTTACCGAGGGCGGACCGGACATGAACTACATCCACTACGGGGTGCGTGAATTCGCGATGACCGCCATCGGCAACGGCCTGGCCTTGCACGGCGGATTCATTCCCTACGATGCCACGTTCCTGGTGTTCTCCGACTACGCGCGCAACGCGGTGCGCATGAGCGCACTGATCCCGGCGCACTCGATCCACGTCTACACCCACGATTCGATCGGCCTGGGCGAGGACGGCCCCACCCATCAGCCGGTGGAGCATATGGCCAGCCTGCGCTACATCCCCAACAACCGGCTGTGGCGCCCCTGCGATGCGGTGGAATCGGCGGTGGCGTGGAAAGCGGCCATCGAACGCCGCGACGGACCCTCGTGCCTGGTGTTCTCGCGCCAGACCCTGCAGCACCAGCAGCGCACCGAGGCACAACTGGCCTCGATCGAACGCGGCGCCTACGTGCTGCACGACCCGGCCGACACGCGCTTTGAGGCCATCCTGATCGCCACCGGCTCGGAAGTGGGGCTGGCGATGGACACCATGCGCCACCTCGCCGGCCAGGGCATCGCCGTGCGCGTGGTGTCCATGCCCTGCGCCGAGGTGTTCGACACGCAGCCGCTCGAATACCGCGAAGGCGTCCTTCCCGGCCACTGCCGCGCGCGCGTGGCGGTGGAGGCCGGCATCGCCGACTACTGGCGCAAGTACGTGGGGCTGGATGGCGAGGTCATCGGCATGACCTCGTTTGGCGCGTCGGCGCCGGGGGGGCTGCTCATGGAGAAGTTCGGGTTTACTGTCGGCCATGTGGCGGACGCGGTGCGGCGCGTGATCGGCTGAGTCCGTCTTTCCCGTTTTTTCGAGCTCGGCCAGGTCCCCTTGAAGCATTTCGTCCGGCTGGCGCCGGCCGAGTTCATTTCTTGTTCGCCCAAGAAACGAACCAAAGAAGGGCGCCCCTACGCGCGCGCCTTCCGGCCCTGCGGGCCGAAAGGTTCGCTCCGGGTTCCGGGGGTTCGCCGACAGCACATCCTGTGCTGGCGGCGAACGGGCGCACATCCATGTGCGCCCCCCTGCGGGCCTGATCCTCCACCCTGCGCCGCTTCCGAAGGGGTATCACAGCGCGCCCGGCGCGCCGCGCTCGCGTGCGAGCGCTGGAGAGACGTATATCCAAATCTGGTGGGTGCCCCGAAGGATCGATACGCTTTTGGAGGTGCCACCCGTGCCGTGGATCGCGGTGAGGGGGTGGAGGACAAGACCCGCAGGGCGGCCGGCAGGGACGCCGGCCGGTTCTTCGCCAGGGCAGGATGCCCTGTCGAAGAACTCCCGGAGCCCCCTCACGCACCCGCAGCGCCGCAGGCGCGCAGGGCGCGCTCCCCGGCTGCCCTTCTTTGGTTACTTTCTTTGGCATAAAGAAAGTGACCCGGCCGGCGCCAGCCGGTCGGAACCGCTTGTCAATAACCATCAATCAGGAACAAGGCCCCTGAAACATCGCCCATTCGAGGCCTTCCCGCCCCCTTGGGATACCCCTACAGCCCTGGTCTTCCAGACCTACGCCGCTTCCGAAGGAGAATGGATGTGCCCAACACGATCCGCCCACTTGTGATTGCCGGATAGAGCAACACAGACAAACAGCATCGGGGTTTGCGCCCCTTGCCGTGGATCGCGGTGAGGGGGTGGAGGACAAGACCCGCAGGGCGGCCGGCAGGGACGCCGGCCGGTTCTTCGCCAGGGCAGGATGCCCTGTCGAAGAACTCCCGCAGCCCCCTCACGCACCCGCAGCGCCGCAGGCGCGCAGGGCGCGGTCCCCGGCTGCCCTTCTTTGGTTACTTTCTTTGGCAGAAAGAAAGTGACCCGGCCGGCGCCAGCCGGTCGGAACCGCTTGTCAAAAACCATCAACCAGAAACAAGCCCCCTGAAACACCGACCATTCGAGGCCTTCCCGCCCCCTTGGGATACCCCTACAGGCCTGGTCTTCCAGGTATACGCCGCTTCGGAAGGGGGAATGGATGCGCCCAACACGATTCGCTCTTGCTGATGATTGCCGGGAAACAGCCAAAGAGAGACAGCAACGCGAAGTGCCACCCGTGCCGTGGATCGCGGTGAGGGGGTGGAGGACAAGACCCGCAGGGCGGCCGGCAGGGACGCCGGCCGGTTCTTCGCCAGGGCAGGATGCCCTGGCGAAGAACTCCCGGAACCCCCTCACGCACCCGTAGCGCCGCAGGCGCGCAGGGCGCGGTCCCCGGCTGCCCTTCTTTGGTTACTTTCTTTGGCAGAAAGAAAGTAACCCGGCCGGCGTCAGCCGGTCGGAACCGCTTTTCAAAACCCATGAAATCGCAAGTAGTCCTGTTCAGGGCTAAAGCGACGATGCCGAAAACAGATCAACGATGGGCCGCCAACTCCTCGATCACCCCATCCAGCCCCACCCCCCAATCCGGCAACGAAACACCAAACACCTCGCGGATGCGCGAGGTGTCCAGCACCGACCACGCCGGGCGTTTCGCCGGCGTCGGGAACTTGGCCGTGGTGATCGCGTCGACCCGGGGCGCACGGTCCAGCAGCCCGGCCGCCACGGCGCGCGCGAAGATGGCGCGCGCGAACCCGCACCAGGTGGTTTGCCCGCCGGCGACCAGGTGGTAGACACCCGATTGCACGCGGCGGGTGCTGGTGTCGGCGGCCAGCCAGTGCGCCAGCACCCGTGATGTGGTGTCGGCGATCAGCTTCGCCGAGGTCGGTGTGCCGTGCTGGTCGTCGACCACGGTCAGCACCTCGCGTTCGGCTCCCAGGCGCAGCATGGTGTGCAGGAAATTGTGGCCGTGCGCGGCATAGACCCAGGCGGTGCGCAGGATCAGGTGTTTGGCGCCGCTCCTGGCCAGCGCGTGTTCGCCTTCCAGCTTGCTGAGGCCGTAGACGCCTTGCGGGCCGGTGGGCTCGTCTTCGCGCAGTGCCCGCGCGGCATCACCGGGGAACACGTAATCGGTGGAATAGTGCACCACCGGCACGTCATGTTGCGCGGCCCAGTGCCCCATGGCCCCGACCGCGGCGGCATTGATGCGGTGAGCCAGTTCCGGTTCGCTTTCGGCGCGATCGACCGCGGTGTAGGCGGCGGCGTTGACGATGAGGTCCGGGTGCGCGGCATCGAGCACGTCGGCAAGGGTGTCCGGTCGCGCCAGATCCATCGCCATCGCACGGTTGCCTGAAGTGCCCTGGCCATCGCGCGTCGCGGCAAGGATCTCGCCCAGCGGGCGCAGGCTCGAGAGCAGGCAGGTGCCGACCTGGCCGCGCGCACCCGTGACGAGGACCCTCATGGCACGAAGATCGGCAGTCGGTCTTCGGGTACCTCGGCCAGCAACGGTGCGCGCGCATCCTTGTCCGACAGTTGCGGATCGCTGACCGGCCAGTCGATGGCCAGCGCCGCGTCGTTCCAGCGGATGGCGGCATCGGCCCGGGGCTCGTAGAGGGCCGTGCACTGGTAGGTGAAGGTCGCGAATTCGGACAGCACGCAGAAACCGTGGGCAAAGCCTTCCGGGATCCAGAAATGGCGATGGTTTTCGGCGCTGAGCACGGCAGCTTCCCAGCGGCCGAAAGTTGGCGATCCACGGCGGATATCCACCACCACGTCGTAGACCTCGCCTTCCAGCACGCTGACCAGCTTGCCCTGCGGGTTCGGCCACTGGTAGTGCAGCCCGCGCAGCACGCCTCGCGCCGAGCGCGAGACATTGGTCTGCACGAACTGCGCGTCGATGCCCAGTTCGGCGTAGGTGGCCGCGTTGAAGCTTTCGTAGAAAAAGCCGCGTGCATCGCCGAACACGCGCGGTTCGAGCACGTATACGCCGGGAAGACGGGTGTCGTTGCGCTTCATCGCACCACCCCGTGGCGGACCAGTTGCAGCAGGTAGCGTCCGTAGCCAGTCTTGGCCAGCGGTTTGGCCAGCTTCTGCACCTGGGCGGCGCTGATCCAGCCATTGAGGTAGGCGATTTCCTCCGGGCAGCAGACCTTCAGGCCCTGGCGGTTCTCGATGGTGGCGATGTAGTTGGACGCCTCGACCAGCGAGTCGTGGGTGCCGGTATCCAGCCAGGCGTAGCCGCGGCCCAGCTGTTCGAGCATCAGCGAGCCGTCATCCAGGTAGCATCGGTTGAGATCGGTGATTTCCAGTTCGCCGCGCGAGGACGGTTGTAGCCCGGAGGCAAACTCGCAAACCCGCTCGTCGTAGAAATACAGACCCGTGACGGCATACTGGGAACGGGGCCTGGCCGGCTTCTCCTCCAGCCCGATCACCCGGCCCTCGGCGTCGAATTCCGCCACGCCGTAGCGCTCGGGGTCATTGACGTAATAGCCGAACACCGTGGCCCCGTGCTCGCGCCCGGCAGCGCGTTGCAGCACCTCGGTCAGGCCGTGTCCGTAGAACAGGTTGTCGCCGAGGATCAGGCAGCTGCGGTGGCCATCGATGAAATCGCGGCCGATCAGGAAGGCCTGCGCCAAACCGTCCGGCGAGGGCTGGACGGCATATTCGATCTCGATGCCCCACTGCGAGCCGTCGCCGAGCAGACGCTGGAACATGGCCTGCTCGTGCGGCGTGTTGATGATGAGGACCTTGCGGATGCCGGCCAGCATCAGGGTGGCCAGCGGGTAGTAGATCATCGGCTTGTCGTACACCGGCATCAGCTGTTTGCTGACGGCCTGGGTGATCGGGTACAGCCGTGTACCGGAGCCGCCGGCCAGGATGATGCCGCGAACCTCGCTCATGCCGCCGCCCCCTCACCCAGACGTTGCAGCCGGTAACTGCCGTCGAGCACGTGCTGCACCCAGGTCGGGTGGTCGAGGTACCAGTCGACGGTGCGCCGCATGCCCGTTTCGAAGCTTTCGGACGGTTTCCATCCCAGTTCGGCCTCCAGCTTGCTGGCATCGATGGCATAGCGCCGGTCATGCCCGGGCCGGTCGGGGACGAAGGTGATCAGTTCCTCGCGTGCGCGCCCGTCGGCCAGCGGTTGATGCGCATCCAGCAGGGCGCAAAGCGTCTTGACCACGGTGAGGTTCTCGCGCTCGGCATTGCCACCGACATTGTAGGTCTCGCCCACGCGGCCCGCTGCCAGTACGCGGCGGATGGCCGCGCAGTGATCGCCCACATACAGCCAGTCGCGCACGTTGCGCCCGTCGCCGTAGACCGGCAGCGGTTCGCCGACCATGGCCTTGTGCAGCACCAGGGGGATCAGTTTTTCCGGGAACTGGTAGGGGCCGTAGTTGTTGGAGCAGTTGGTGGTCACCACCGGCAGGCCGTAGGTGTGGTGAAAGGCGCGCACCAGGTGATCGGAGGCGGCCTTGGAGGCCGAATACGGGGAGTTTGGCGCGTACGGGGTGGTCTCGGTGAACTTGCCGCTTTTGCCCAGCGAGCCGTAGACCTCGTCGGTGGACACGTGCAGGAAACGGAAACCGGATCGCGCCTCGCCCTCCAGCTCGCGCCAATAGTCGCGTGCACATTCCAGCAGCGCCAGGGTCCCGACCACGTTGGTTTCGACGAAGGCCGCCGGGCCGTCGATGGAGCGGTCCACGTGCGATTCGGCGGCGAAATGCACGATGGCCGCGGGACGGTGATCGCGCAGCAGGCGGGAGACGAGATCACGGTCGCCGATGTCGCCGTGCACGAAAACGTGGTTCGGGTTGTCGCGCAACGGCGCCAGGGTTTCCGGGTTGCCGGCGTAGGTCAGCTTGTCCAGGTTCACCACGCGCAGGCCGTCGGCCACGGCCTGGTGCACGAAATTGCCGCCGATGAAGCCGGCACCGCCGGTGACTAGAAGGGTTTGCATGCGATCTCCATGTATTGAAAATTCCCGGCAGGCACCACGATCGGCGCTGCAAACCGCAATATGCCGCAACCGGATGTTTTTTGCCTGGCTGTTCCAGCCCGTACATCAGCTGATGTACGGCATCGAAAGTTCCGCGGGCGACTTCACCAGTCGTGACGCGCCAGCGGCACGCAGTTCATCGGCGTCGCCGAAACCCCATAGCACGCCCATGCCGGGCACTCCGTTGGCGCGGGCCCCTTCCATATCGTAGCGCCGATCGCCGACCATGACTGTGGTCTGCGGCGTACCGTGGAGCTGGTCCATCGCCAGGGCGATCAGGTCGGCCTTGGAGTGGGCGTGATCGTCGGGGTGGGGTCCGTAGACGCGCACGAATCGCTCGCCCAGCGGCTGGCTGGACAGGATGCGTTCGGCCTGGGCCTGTGGCTTGGAGGTCACCACGGCACAGTGGGCGCCGCTGGCAATGAGCTGGTCGAGGGTCTCGTAAATGCCTGCGTAGACCTCGTGTTCGCGCCAGCCGACCTCGGAATAGCGTTCGCGATAGTGTTCGATGGCGCGCTGGATGCGTGGCGGATCGTCGCCGAACACGTCTGCAAAACTGTGCCACAGGGGGGGTCCGATCCACGCGCGCAGGCGGTCGGGCGACGGCGCCTCGACGCCTTCGCTGGCCAGGGCGTGCTCGATGCTGCCCATGATGCCGCGTGCCGAGTCGATCAGCGTGCCGTCAAGGTCGAACAGCCACAGCATCAGCCATTTGCCCGGGATTTGAGCGCGGCCACCGCGGGCAATTCCTTGCCTTCGAGAAATTCCAGGAACGCGCCGCCGCCGGTCGAGATGTAGGACAGGTCATCGGCGATGCCGTACTTGTCCACGGCCGCCAGCGTGTCGCCACCGCCGGCGATGGAAAAGGCCGGCGAAGCGGCGATGGCACGCGCCAGGGTTTCGGTGCCGTGGCTGAAGGCCTCGAACTCGAACACGCCCACCGGTCCGTTCCACACTACCGTGCCGGCTGCGGCGATGCGTTTGGCGTAGTCCCGTGCGGTCTCGGGTCCGATGTCGAGGATCATTTCCTTCTCGCCGACGCCATCGACCGGCCGGACCCTCGCCTGGGCACTGGCGGAAAACTCCGGGGCCACGACGACATCGACGGGCATCGGCACCTCGGCGCCACGCTTACGTGCGCGCGCCATGACCTTGCGCGCGGCCTCGATGAGGTCGGGCTCCATCAGGGACGTGCCGATGGCGTGGCCGGCGGCGGCAATGAAGGTGTTGGCGATGCCCCCGCCGACGATCAACTGGTCCACGCGGTCGACCAGGTTCTCCAGCAGGGTCAGCTTGGTCGAGACCTTGGAGCCGGCGACGATTGCCAGCAGCGGACGCCGGGGCTGATCGAGCGCATGCCCCAGGGCGTCCAGTTCGGCGGCCAGCAAGGGTCCGGCCACGGCTTCCGGGGCAAAGCGGATCACCCCGTGGGTGGAGGCCTGGGCGCGGTGGGCGGTGCCGAAGGCATCCATGACGAAGATGTCGCACAGCGCGGCATAGCGACGGGCCAGGGCTTCATCGTCGGCCTTTTCACCGGCGTTCATGCGGCAGTTTTCCAGCAACACGACCTCGCCCTCGGCGACTTCGACACCGCCAAGGTAGTCGTGCTCCAGGCGCACCGTCGCGTCCAGGGCCTGTCCCAGCCATGTCGCCACCGGAGCCAGCGAGGCCGCGGCGTCGAACTGGCCTTCCTTCGGTCTGCCCAGATGCGAAAGCACCATCACCCGGGCCCCGGCGTCACGCGCGGCGCGCAGGGTGGGCAGGGCGGCCTCGAGGCGCTGGGTGGAGGTGATGTGCCCCTCGTTCATGGGCACGTTGAGATCCTCGCGGATCAGCACGCGTTTGCCGCGCAACTCGCGTTCGCTCATGCGGGGTATGGACACGGAGACTCCTAAGGTGGGGGCCCGGGACGGGCTTCAGGTGGACTTTCATTCTCCTTGGCTCGGACGTGCCGATGCAAATGCGCGGTGGAGGCGAGCCTGCCACGGGGAGACATCGGCAGCGATGCATGCGTAGAATGCAGGCCGTATCCCGTTTCGGGGGGTTGGGCCCGGGAGAAACAGATGTCCATGAACAACGATCTGGTCCTGTACGGCTACTGGAGATCCGCCGCAGCCTATCGTGTCCGCCTGGCGCTGGAGCTCAAGAGCCTGGCCTACGAGAACCGGCCTGTGCACCTGGTGCGTGACGGCGGCATGCAGCATGGCGAGGAGTACCGCAACCTCAACCCCCAGGAGCTGGTGCCCACCCTGCTGCACGGCAAGCGGATCATCACCCAGTCGCTGGCGATCATCGAATACCTCGACGAGATCTGGCCCGATGGTCCGCCCCTGTTGCCGGCGATTCCCCGGGACCGTGCCTACGCGCGCGCGCTGGCGTTGCACCTTTCCTGCGATGTGCATCCGCTTGGCAACCTGCGCGTGCTGCAGTATCTGGAACGCGAGTGCGCCATGCCGCAGGTCGAACGGGAGAACTGGGTGCGGCACTGGATCGAGATCGGATTCACCTCGATGGAGCGCATGCTCGGATCGAGTCCGAACACCGGAGCCTTCTGCATGGGCGACAGCCCGGGACTGGTCGACATCTGCCTGGTGCCGCAGGTCTACAACGCGCGCCGCTGGGGCATGTCGATGGACCCGTATCCGACACTGGCGCGTATTCACGCCACCTGCCAGGAACTGCCGGCCTTCCGTGCCGCCGCGCCGGAAGCACAGCCGGATGCGCCCTGAGCGGGATCAGTACATGCCGGCGCCGTAGGGGTCGGATTCGTTCAGTTCGGCATCCTCGCCGCCGCCTTCGGCCAGGCGCACCTTCAGCGCCAGGCCATCGCGCGAGTCGGCCTTGTTCAGGGCCTCTTCCAGTTCGATCTTGCCTTCCTTGTACAACTGGTACAGGGACTGGTCGAAGGTGCGCATGCCGTCCTGCAGGCTGCGGTCCATGGCTTCCTTGATCTCGTGGATCTGGCCGCGGCGGATCATGTCGCGGATCAGTGGCGTGTTCAGCAGCACCTCGACGGCGGGCATGCGGCGCCCGTCCTTGCCGACCACCAGGCGCTGGCTGATCACGGCCCTGAGGTTCAGGGCCAGGTTCATCAGCACGTTCTTGTGCGCCGATTCGGGGAAGAAATTGAGGATGCGTTCCAGCGTCTGGTCGGCGTTGTTGGAATGCAGGGTGGCCAGGCACAGGTGGCCGGTCTCGGAGAACGAGATCGCCGCTTCCATGGTGTCGGTGTCGCGGATCTCGCCGATCAGGATCACGTCCGGCGCCTCGCGCATCGCATTGCGCAGGGCTTCGTGGTAGCTGTGTGTGTCGAGGCCGACCTCGCGCTGGTTGACGATGGACTTCTTGTGCCGGTGCAGGAATTCGATCGGATCCTCGATGGTCAGAATATGGCCCGAACGGTTGCTGTTGCGGTGATCGATCATCGCCGCCAGCGTGGTCGACTTGCCCGAGCCGGTGGCGCCCACGACCAGGATCAGCCCGCGCGGCTCCATGATCAGTTCCTTGAACAGCGGCGGCAGGTGCAGTTGCTCGATCACCGGGATGTTGCTCTTGATGGCGCGGATGACCATGCCCACCTCACCGCGCTGCTTGAACACGTTGATGCGGAAACGGCCGGCATCCTTGACCGCCAGCGCGATGTTCAGCTCCAGGTCGCGCTCGAACTGCGGCACCTGGCCTTCGTCCATCAGCGAATAGGCGATTTTCTTGACCATGCCGTGGGGCAGGCCGGTATTGCCAAGCGGATAGAGCTTGCCTTCGACCTTGATGTTGACCGGGGCGCCGGTGGTCAGAAACATGTCCGACGCACCCTTGTCGACCATCAATTTGAGGAAGTAACCGATGTCCATGGGCGACCGTATGGATTGCTATGGGGTTGATGATAGATTGTGCGGGTCAATGCTGCGCGCAAAACGTCGTGAAGGTCACGTTTTCATGCTTCGAAAGCCATCAAAGCCGTCCGATTACCCCCGCGCGCTGTCGCGACTGCTCCCCTGGGCGAGCGTGGTCCTGCTTGCCGCCTGCGCGAGTATACCCCCTCCGACCGGCATCATGAGCCGGGCCCGGGCCGCCATCGATGCCGCGCAACAGGCCGGGGCCGCCGACGCCGATCCCGTCGATCTGGCATTTGCACGCGGCAAGTTGCAGCAGGCGCAGCAGGCCATGGGCAAGGGCAAGAACGGCAAGGCGCGCGACCTGGCGCAGGAATCGCTGGCCGACAGCCAGCTGGCCCTGACCAAGGCGCGGCTGGCCACCCTGCGTGCCCGGGTCGCAGCCCAGCGCAAGGAGAACCAGCGCCTGCAGAATCAACTGCTGCAGCGTGCCCCGGCCCCTGGCAAGACCGTCGCGCCGGGCTCCGGCGGCACAGTGGAGGAACTGCCGCAAGCCGTTCTGCCGATGCCGGCTCCACCATCCAGTGCCGCGTCACCCGTACAGCCGGCAGCGGCTGCATCGACCGCCGGGGAGGGCCACTGAATGCGCACACGCATGATCCACCTGATGGCGGTGCTGACGCTTCTCGCCGTCAGCTTCCCCGCGCTGGCCTCGAGCAAGGACAACCTCGATGTGCAGCGCCTGACCACCAGTCTCAACCAGCTTGACAGCAACCCCAGCTTGGGGCCGTATGCGCAGGCCGAACGGGCGCTGGCGCGGGTTGCGGTGCAGCAGCTCGCGGACGCCGGCTCCAGCGAGCGCCCGCACCTCCTGTATCTGGCCGAACGCAGCGTCGACCAGGCCCGGGCCTCCGCCCAGCTGGCCCTTGCGCACCACGAACTGAACCGGTTGCAGCGAGAACACGACCGCATCCTGCTCGAAGCCAGCCAGCAGGACGTGCAGGCCACTCGCCGCGAACTGGAGCGTGAACGTCTGCAGAACCAGTTGGCTGCCGAGGAAACCAAGCGGCTGGTGGCGCAGGGCGAAGCCTATTCGCAGGCTGCCGAACAGGCCCGCCAGGAGGCCGAGCAGGCACGGCAACTGGCCGAGGCCCAGGCGCGTTCGGCGGCTCTGGCGCGCAAGCAGGCACGTCTGGCGGTCGCGGCCGCCAGGGCCCTGCGCGCGCGCCTGGAAGGCATGACCGCGCATCGTGGCAGCAAGGGGCGGCAGATGACATTGACCGGCGACGCCTTTGCGCCGGGCCATGCCAGCCTGCGTCCCGAGGCACGTCAGCATCTGGGCAAGCTGATCCAGTTCGTGCGCAGCGAGCCCGACAAGCCGATCCTCATCGAGGGATTCACCGATGCCACGGGCGCGGCGGCCGCCAACCGCAAGCTGTCCCTGCAGCGCGCCCAGGCTGTGCGCAATGCCCTGATTGCCGCCGGCGTGCGTGCCTCGCGCATGCAGACGGTGGGCAAGGGCGAGGCCGATCCGGTGGCAAGCAATGCCACTGCCGCCGGACGGGCGATGAACCGTCGCGTGGTGGTGATCCTGCGCGATCGCTAGCCGCTCGGGCCGGCATGATGGCTGCCGGATCCGCACCTGTCAGCCGCTCGCAGTCGTGGCTGCGAAACACCGTGTGCGAACCGACGGCGCCCGGGTTTCCATGCCAGCCGGCGTGTCCTGCCGGAACACATGGGGGCACGCGCGTGCAGGTGCGCACACCCTTCGCAAGCCCATGAATTAACGTGTTTTTTACGTATTTTGAAGGTGTCGGCATCTGCTTGCACAGGCCGTCGGGGAGGAGTAGGGTCGATACCCCGAGGGCAATTTCCCGCCCCGGATTCGCGAGCCTGAATCCCGCCATGCATGCACGCCTTTTGCACTCCGGCCCCGTCACCTGCCAGGTACGGGCCGATGTGTCGTGCGTGCGTGGTTTTCCGCCGTGCCGTCGGGGCCTCCCCGTGAGCGCCGCCACGGCCGCACCCACCCGCAAGACAGGAGAAAGCCGCATGTTCGAAAACCAGTCGCGCGAGGACCTGGAAGCCTTGATGAAAGCCGATACGGAATTCCGCCGTCTGTATCGGCACCACCAGGATCTGGACAGCAAGGTCCAGGACGCGGAACTGGGCGTGTTGCCCATCGATGATGTCACCCTGGCCGGCATGAAGAAGGAAAAGCTTCAGGCCAAGGACCGTTTGCTGCGCATGTGGGGCGAGCGACGCCACTCCGTGCACTGAAATGTCCTGTACCGACCCGACGCGGCATGCGTCGGGCACGGCACGTCAGCCGCGCCGGCCGCCCTCGTGACGGCCGGCGCCTTGGTCTTGGCAGGACGCACCCGCGAACCATGCCGCCGACAGCGGCGCGAAAGCCGTCCTCGGGTATCATGCAGGGCCTGTCCCGGCGTCATTCGCGTGCCCTGTCGGCGCGCGTGCGCATGATACGAGCGGAGTCCGCATGCCCATCCACGACAGTGTCCTCGAATTGATCGGCGAAACGCCCATGGTGCGGGTGCGCCGCATCGATACCGGGCCGTGCGAACTGTTCCTCAAACTGGAGAGCATGAACCCGGGCGGTTCGATCAAGGACCGCATCGGTCTGTCGATGATCGAGGGCGCCGAGAAGGCCGGCGCGATCAGGCCCGGCGACACCCTGGTCGAGGGCACGGCAGGCAATACCGGCATCGGTCTGGCGCTGGTGGCGCAGGCCAAGGGCTACAAGCTTGTTCTCGTGGTGCCCGACAAGATGAGCCGGGAAAAGATCTTCAACCTCAAGGCCATGGGCGCCGAAGTGGTGCTGACCCGTTCGGACGTGGCCAAGGGTCATCCCGAGTACTACCAGGACATGGCTGCACGCATTGCCCGCGAAACACCCGGCGCGTATTTCATCAACCAGTTCGGCAACCCCGACAATCCTGCCGCGCATGAAGCCACGACCGGGCCGGAGATCCTCGCGCAGATGGATGGTCGCGTCGATGCTGTCGTCTTCGGTTGCGGGTCATCGGGCACCATGACCGGATTGTCGCGTTTTCTCGCCAAGGCCTCGCCGCAGACCGAGATGGTGCTGGCCGATCCGGTCGGCTCGATCCTTGCCGAGTACATCAACGAGGGCACGCTGTCGGAGAAATCCGGCAGCTGGCTGGTCGAGGGCATCGGCGAGGATTTCCTGCCCGACATCAGCGATTTCTCGCGGGTGAGCAAGGCCTACGCGATTCCCGACCGGGAAAGCTTCCTGGCCGCACGCGAGCTGCTGGCGAAGGAGGGGATCTTCGGCGGCTCCTCGACCGGCACCCTGCTGGCCGCCGCGCTGCGCTACTGCCGCGAACAGACCCGGCCCAGGCGCGTGGTGACGCTGGTGTGCGATACCGGCAACAAGTATCTGTCCAAGCTTTACAACGACTACTGGATGCTGGACAACGGCTTTCTCGAGCGCGAACAGCATGGCGACCTGCGCGACCTGATCCTGCGCCCCTACGCCTTGCGTGACACCGTGGTCGTCGGCCCGAAGGAGCAGCTGATGACCGCCTACACGCGCATGAAACTGTACGATGTCTCCCAGCTTCCGGTCATGGATGGCGACCAGATCGTCGGTATCGTCGACGAATCGGACCTGCTGCTGCACGTGCATGCCGACGAGTCGCGCTTCAACGACCCGGTGTCGGCGGCGATGGTCACGGATCTGGAAAAACTGGACGTGAAGGCCTCCATCGAGGATCTCATGCCGGTGTTCGACCGTGGCCATGTTGCCATCGTGAGCGACAATGGCACGTTCATCGGCTTGATCACGCGCATCGACCTGCTCAACTACCTGCGCCGGAAAGTCAATTGATGTCCGTGTGCGGCAAGCATCCGGATGCGCACACCTCCACCCACGGAGCCATCGGCCCGCTCTTGCCGGCTTGCGCTCCCAACCCGGAATGCCCCTGACCATGTGTGGAATCGTTGCCGCCATCGCCCAGCGTGATGTCGCCCCTATCCTGATTGCCGGCCTCAAGGCGCTCGAATACCGGGGCTACGATTCGGCCGGCCTTGCCGTGCTCGATCACGGGGAACTCCGACGACTGCGTGCCAAGGGCAAGGTGCGCGAGGTGGAGTCGCTCTATCGGGCCGACCCGTTCCCCGGCGGCACCGGCATAGCGCACACCCGCTGGGCCACGCACGGCGTACCCAGCGAAGGCAATGCGCATCCGCACGCCGCCGGGCGCGCAGTCGTGGTGCACAACGGCATCATCGAGAACCACGAGGCCCTGCGCGCCGAGCTCCAGGGCGAGGGCCGCCGCTTCAGTTCGGATACCGACAGCGAGGTGATCGCACATCTGGTCGATCGCGCCTTGCAGCAGGGCGCAAGCCTGCGCGATGCGGTGTGCCAGGCGGTCGACAAGCTGAGCGGCGCCTATGCCATCGCGGTGCTGGACACGGACACCCCGGACACCATCATCGGCGCGCGTCGCGGCAGTCCCCTGGTGGTCGGTATCGGCATCGGCGAGCATTTCCTTGCCTCCGACGTGCAGGCCCTGATCCAGGTCACGCGCAAGGTGGTCTACCTGGAGGAAGGCGACCTGGTGGAGATCGCCCGCGAGCGGCTCGACATCTTCGATCTGGAAGGCACGGCCCAGCAGCGCCGGGTGCATACCAGCGAGCTGTCCGCGGACGCGGTCGAGCGTGGCGAATTTCGTCATTACATGCTCAAGGAAATCTTCGAGCAGCCGCGCGCCGTGGCCGATACCCTGGAAGGCCGGCTGGGGACGCACGGCGTACTTCCCAACATCTTCGGCGCGGGCGGCGATGCGCTGCTGTCAAAGGTACGCGGTCTGCACATCGTGGCCTGTGGCACCAGTTACCACGCCGGAATGGTGGCGCGTTACTGGGTGGAGTCACTGGCCGGGCTTCCGGTCTCGGTCGAGGTGGCCAGTGAATACCGATACCGCGATGTGGTGGTGCCGGAAAACACCCTGTTCGTGGCCATCTCGCAGTCGGGCGAAACCGCCGATACGCTGTCGGCCCTGCGCGAAACCCGTGCCCGCGGCTATCTGGGCACGCTGGGCATCTGCAACGTGCCCGAATCCTCGCTGGTGCGCGAGGCCGACCTGAAGCTGATGACCCGCGCCGGCCCGGAAATCGGCGTCGCGTCCACCAAGGCGTTCACCACGCAATTGACCGCACTCGCCCTGCTGGCACTGGAGCTGGGGCGCCAGCAGGGTGTGGCGCCGGAACGCCTGGCGGCACTGGCCGGAGAGCTGGCGCATCTGCCGCGCGCCATCGAAGCCGCACTCGAGTCCAGCGACGAGGTGCTGGCCATGGCCGAGCAACTGGTGCATCGCGAGCATGCGCTGTACCTGGGGCGCGGCGTGCAGTACGCCGTGGCCCTCGAAGGTGCGCTCAAGCTCAAGGAAATCTCCTACATCCATGCCGAGGCCTACCCCGCCGGCGAACTCAAGCACGGCCCGCTGGCGCTGGTCGACGAGGACATGCCGGTGATTGCAGTGGCGCCGTCCGATGCGCTGCTGGAAAAGCTCAAGGCCAACCTGCAGGAAGTGCGTGCGCGTGGTGGCGAACTGCACGTGATCGGCTCGGACGCGATCGGACGCGATGTCGACGACCTCGGCGGGCGCCTGTTGCGCCTGCACCATGATGGCGGATTCATCGCCCCGGCCGTATTTACCGTGCCGCTGCAATTGCTCGCCTACCATGTCGCGGTCCTGCGTGGCACCGACGTCGACCAGCCACGCAACCTGGCCAAGTCGGTTACGGTGGAATAAGCGGCAGCCGGCGCCCCCGCAAGAACATGCGGCTTTTGTAGGAACGGCGGCAGCCGTGACCGAAGGGAATGCCTGTGGTGCGACGGCGCGCCCTGTTCATCGGGTGCGTGGTATGACCAGCCTCCCCGCTGTCGCGCCTTCCGGCGCTCCCACAGGGATATGCGGTTTATTGTAGGAACGGCGGCAGCCGTGACCGACGGGAGTGCCTATGGTGCGATGGCGCGTTCTGTCATCGGGGGTGTGGCACGACCAGCCTTCCCGCTGTCGCGCCTGCCGGCGCTCCCACAGGGATATGCGGTTTATTGTGGGAACGGCGGCAGCCGTGCCCGCAGGGAATGCCCGTGGTACGACCGACGGGAATGCCTGTGGTGCGACGGCGCGCTCTGCCATCGGGTGCGCTGCACGACCTGACATCCCGCTGTCGCGCCTTCCGGCGCTCCCACAAGGCCATGCACGCAATTGTGGGAGCGGCGGCAGCCGTGACCGCAGGGAATGCCCGTGGTACGACCGACGGGCATGGCCGTGGTGCGACAGCGCGCACGATCCGCAGGGCGGTGTTGCGCCTTTGCCGGATCAGTCGTTCAGTAGCGTGCCTGTGCGGCTGAGCCACAGTGCTATCAACGTGCCTGCGGCACCCGACAGCAGGTATAGACCGACATATCCCACACCCAGATACTTGGACAGGGCCAGCGCAATCAACGGGGCAAACCCGGCACCGATCAGCCAGCCAAGGTCCGATGTAATCAGGGCGCCCGTAAAGCGGAACTGGCTCTTGAAGCTGGAACTTACGGCGCCTGCCGCCTGTGCGTGGGAAAAGCCCAACAGAATGAAGCCCAGAATGATGAACAGGTAGCTTTGCGTAGTGCCATCGACCAGCATGAACGGGGTCCAGCCACTATAGATGGCAATGAGCGCCCCGGACATGACAAGCGTCGTGCGTCGTCCATAGCGGTTGGCGACCTTGCCGGACAGCATCATTGCAGGCACTGCCAGAGCGGCACCAATCATTTGCACCACCAGGAAGCTGATGACCGACTGCCTGGTGAACAGTAAGGCCCAGGATAGTGCGAAGATGGTGACTAGGTGGAACAGCGCATAGCTGCCCAGCGGGGCAAAGGCGCCCAGTGCAATGAAACGTCCTTGCGTACGCACCAACTGGCCGACCGGGGAAGGTTCCAGTGCTTTCAGTTTCATCAAGGACTCATATTCCGGCGCCACCACCAGGCGCAGTCGTGCGAACAGCGCCACCACGTTGATGGCGAAGGCGACGAAGAACGGGTAGCGCCAGCCCCAGGTGTAGAACTCGTGCGGTGACAGCTGCAGGATCAGGTAGGTGAACAGCCCGGCAGCGAGTAAAAAGCCGATCGGCGCGCCCAATTGAGGGATCATGGCATACCAACCGCGACGGTTCTGCGGGACATTCAGGGCCAGCAACGAGGCCAGACCGTCCCAGCTTCCACCGATGGCAAAACCCTGACCAAGGCGCAGCACGGCCAGCAGGACAATGGCAAGGTTGCCCATCGAGGCGTGGCCGGGCAGAAAAGCAATGCCCGCGGTGGTGGTACCCAGCAGAAACAGGGCCGCAGTCAACTTGGCGCCGCGCCCGTGCTCACGCTGTATGTACAGGAAAAACAGCGAGCCAATCGGGCGCGCAATGAAAGCCAGGGCGAAGATGGCGAAGGAATAGAAGATGCCGTCAAGTTCGCTGGCGAACGGGAAAAAGACACGTGGGAATACCAAGACGCAGGCCAGACCGAATACAAAAAAATCGAAGAACTCGGAGATGCGCCCAATGACCACACCCACCGAGATCTCCGAGGGGGGCACGTGTCCGTGATGATCCAGGTGATTTCCTGTGGCTTCCTGTAGTGGTGGATTCATTGCTGGCGAAGAGCTAGTAGTCGACATGGGAGCTTCCGGTCGTGGTACAGGTCGTTTGACAATCGGTCTGATAGAACCTTGCGCTCGCAGGGCTGGCCTGGCGTCGGGGTTGAATCGATATGGATTGCCGATGGAACAAAGCGGCCTCTCGACAACTCAAGCCGCGTTAGGTTTAGTATAATGGGATTCTTCGCACATTGAATGTCCCCCATGTCTGTAAATCGTCTTCGTGGCCTTGCGCTGCTTCCTCTTCTCGCGATTCTTGCCGGTTGCAAGGCCGTGCTGCTCAATCCGCCCGGCGACGTCGCACGACAGCAGAGCGACGTGATGATCACCTCTGTGGTTCTCATTTCGTTGATCATCGTGCCGGTACTGGTGGCCATCGGCGTGATCGCCTGGCGCTACCGCGCTTCCAACCGCAAGGCACGCTACCAGCCCGACTGGGAACATTCCTCGCAGCTGGAGCTGGTGGTATGGGCGGCCCCGCTGCTGATCATCATTGCGCTGGGTGCGGTCACATGGATTGGTACCCACCAGCTCGATCCCTATCGACCACTGAGTCGCGTCGACGATGGCAGTTTGATCAACTATAAAGCTCGTGCGTTAGAGATCGAAGTCGTGTCGCTGGACTGGAAGTGGCTGTTCTTCTACCCGCAGTACGGCATTGCCACGGTCAACGACGTGGCCGCGCCGGTGAAAGTGCCGATCCACTTCAAACTCACCTCCAGTCGCATGATGAACTCGTTCTTCGTGCCGGCGCTGGTAGGCCAAATTTACACTATGGCAGGCATGCAGACCGAACTGCATGCCGCGATCGAAAAACCAGGTGTCTACAAGGGGTTTTCGGCAAACTACAGCGGGCTTGGCTACACCGACATGCGTTTCACTTTCCGTGCCCTGTCACGCAAGGGCTTCGAAAAGTGGATTGCAAAGGCCCGTGCCAGCGGTCATGTGTTGAGTCTTCCGGCCTATCGCAAACTGGTCGAGCCCTCACGCAATGTGCCGGCCGAGTACTTCTCCACTTATGCATCCGGTTTGTACCATCGCATCCTCAACATGTGTACGTTGCCTGGACAGGTGTGCATGGACAAGATGATGGCGGCTGACGCACGGCGCAACCAGTGGGGGCCTGAGGCATCGAAAAAATCGCAGGCGCGGTCTGTTTCCACCGAACCGCAATCGCAGACCCGCGAATCATCCGCTCACTGACACGTTTGCATCGAGAGTCGAACCATGCCGCATCGTTCTGAATTCTGGAATTTTCTGCTCGGAAACCTTTCCCTGAGCGTCTTGCCGTTGCACAACACCCTGGAAGACCGGATATTGCAGGTCACCTTTGTGATCGTTGCGTTCTCTGGCGCGGTCATCCTCGGCTGGGTCACCGTCAAGCGCCAGTGGGGCTACCTGTGGCGCGAGTGGTTCACCACCGTCGACCACAAGAAGCTGGGCATCATGTACATGATCCTGGCCACGGTGATGCTGCTGCGCGGCTTCGCCGACGCCATCATGATGCGCAGCCAGCAGGCCATCGCCTTCGGCAGCAACATGGGCTATCTGCCGCCCGAACACTACGACCAGATCTTCACCGCGCACGGCGCGATCATGATCTTCTTCGTCGCCATGGCCTACATCGTGGGCCTGATGAACTACGTGATGCCGCTGCAGATCGGCGCGCGCGACGTGGCCTTCCCGTTCCTCAACAATCTCAGCTTCTGGCTGACGGTCGCGGGCGTGATGCTGTTCATGGTCTCGCTGTTCGTCGGCAGCTTCTCGCGCGCCGGCTGGCTGGGCTATCCGCCGGTATCCGAGTACCAGACCGGACCCGGCGTGGACTACTACATCTGGGGCCTGCAGCTGTCCGGCCTGGGCACCTTGCTGACCGGCATCAATTTCGTGGTCACCATCCTCAAGATGCGCGCGCCCGGCATGAAGCTGATGAAAATGCCGATGTTCACCTGGACCTCGCTGTGTACCAGCGGCCTGATCGTGGTGACCTTCCCGATCCTCACCGCGGCGCTGTTCCTGCTGTCGATGGACCGCTACGTTGGCACGCATTTCTTCACCAACGACCTTGGCGGCAACGTGATGATGTACATCAACCTCATCTGGATCTGGGGTCATCCGGAGGTGTACATCCTGATCCTGCCGCTGTTCGGCGTGTTCTCGGAGATTGTCGCCACCTTCTCCGGCAAGCGGCTGTTCGGCTATTCGTCGATGGTCTACGCCACCGCGTCGATCATGATCCTGTCCTACCTGGTGTGGCTGCACCACTTCTTCACCATGGGCTCGGGGCCGGACGTCAACTCGTTCTTTGCCCTGACGACCATGATGATCTCCATCCCCACCGGGGTGAAGATCTTCAACTGGCTGTTCACCATGTACCGCGGGCGGGTGCGTTTCGACGTGCCGATGCTGTGGACCATGGGCTTTTTGTTCACTTTTACCATCGGCGGCATGACCGGCGTGATGCTGTCGGTGGCACCGGCCGATTTCCTGTTGCACAACAGCCTGTTCCTGGTCGCGCATTTCCACAACGTGATCATAGGCGGTGTTGTGTTCGGCGCCTTCGCCGGCATCAACTACTGGTTCCCCAAGGCCTTCGGCTTCCGGCTCGATGCGTTCTGGGGCAAGGTCAGCTTCTGGTGCTGGCAGATCGGTTTCTGGGTGGCGTTCGGGCCGCTGTACATCCTGGGCCTGATGGGCGTGACACGGCGCCTGAGCCATTTCGAGGATCCGAGCCTGCAGAAATGGTTCATCATTGCCGCCTTCGGCGCGTTCCTCATCCTGCTCGGCATCGGGGCTTTCCTGATGCAGATCTACGTCAGTGTCCGCCATCGGGAACGCTATGCCGTGGGGCATGACCCGTGGGGCGGGCGCACGCTGGAATGGTCCACGTCCTCGCCGCCGCCGGCGTACAACTTCGCCTTCACCCCCGTGGTTCGCGAGCGCGATGCCTGGGCGGACATGAAAGAACACGGCTACAAGCGACCGCTGGAGGACTTCCGGCCGATCCACATGCCGAAGAACACCGGTACCGGCGTCTACATCGGCATGCTCGGCTTCGGTTTCGGTTTTGCCATGACCTGGTTCATCTGGTGGCTGGCCATCGCATGCTTCGTGGGCATGATCGCCGTCGCCATTGGCCACACGTTCCATTACCACCGCGAGGAAACCATCCCCGCGGAAGACATCAACAAATTCGAGCACACCGGCAACTGGAAGCCGGGCGTGGAAGGTGCCGCCGCATGAACACCACCGCAGTCGACATCAACGCACCGGGCCAGCCGGTCTTCTACACCCGCGAAGAGGTGCATCACAACGGGACCCTGCTCGGGTTCTGGATCTACCTGATGAGCGACCTGTTCATCTTTGCCTCGCTGTTTGCCTGCAACGCGGTGCTGGGCACCAACTACGCCGGTGGCCCGACCGGCAGCGAGGTGTTCGACCTGCCCGGACTGGCCGTCAACACCGCGCTGCTGCTGGTGTCCTCGGTCACCTTCGGCTTCGCCATGCTGGAAATGGCGCGCAAACGCAAGCGTGCCATGCTGATTTGGCTCGGAATCTCGGGGTTGCTGGCCGCCGCCTTCGTGGGGCTGGAGATCCACGAGTTCGCGACCATGATCGCCGAGGGCGCGGGACCGCAGCGCAGCGCCTTCCTGTCCTCGTTCTTCACCCTGGTCGGCACCCACGGCCTGCACGTGACTGTCGGCATCCTGTGGCTGACGGTACTGATGGTGCAGATCGGCCGCGTGGGCCTGACCGAGGCCAACATCCGCCGCCTGCGCTGCCTGAGCATGTTCTGGCACTTCCTCGACCTGGTCTGGGTCGGTGTCTTCAGCTACGTCTATCTGGTGGGAGTCCTGCGATGAGCCATCCGACGCATTCCGAATCGGCGCCCGGTCACGACCTGCACGAAGAGGGCATGGGCGAGGACCACGGCAGCCTGCGCGGCTACCTGACCGGCTTCGTGCTCGCTTCCATCCTCACCATCATCCCGTTCTGGCTGGTGATGGGGCACGTGATCGAAAGCAAGCCGCTGACCATCCTGCTGGTACTGGCGCTGGCCGCGGTGCAGATCGTGGTGCACATGATCTACTTCCTGCACCTGAACACCAAGTCCGAGCACGGCTGGAACATGCTGGCCTTCATCTTCACCCTGGTGCTGGTGGTCATCGTGCTGGGCGCCTCGTTGTGGGTCATGTACAACGAAAACGCGAACATGATGCCGATGTCGCCGCTGTACCAGCAGCAGCATCCCGTCAACGGTCCGTGAAACCGGGAAAACCCGCAGACAACGCGGTGGGTGCGCCCATCCCGGCCTCGCGCACCGCGCTCTGGGTGATCCTGGGTCTGGCCGCGTGCGTGGGCTTCGTCCTGCTGGGCAACTGGCAGGTGCACCGCCTGCACTGGAAGCTGGAGCTGATTCACGACGTGGACACGCGCGTGCATGCCGCCCCGGTTCCCGCTCCGGGCCCGGCGCAGTGGCCGCGCATCGCCGCCGGACACGAGCGTTACCTGCACGTGCGCCTGACCGGTACCTACCTGCCCGTCGCGCAGACCCTGGTGCACGGCACCAGTGCGCGCGGCTACGGCTTCTGGGTCATGACGCCGCTGCGCACCGAACGCGGGTTCATCGTGTGGGTCAATCGCGGCTACATTCCCGCCAGCCTGCCCGAATCGCCGGACTTCGCACGCATCCGGCCACCTTCGGGCCAGGTGCAGCTGGCCGGCCTGTTGCGCCTGAGCGAGCCCGGTGGCGGATTCCTGCGCCCCAACGACCCGGCACACCATCGCTGGTATTCGCGCGACGTGGCTGCCATCACCCGCGCCCAGCACCTGTCGGCGCAGGACGTGGCGCCGTACTTCGTCGATGCCGCCGCCCGCGCGACGGGAAGCTGGCCGCTCGGCGGGCAGACCGTCATCGCCTTTCCCAACCACCACCTGGGCTATGCCATCACCTGGTACCTGCTGGCGGCAGGCAGCCTGGTCGGGGTGTTTTTGATCGTGCGCCACGCGCGGCGTTCGTGACGGTTGCAAGCTGTTTCGCACCCCTGGGCATTCCCAGGGATATTCCGGTTTGGCGGGGTATGGGTGTGCAACTGCCCGCTTCTTTCTTGCCGTGCTGCCACCCGGGCCGAGACAACCGGTTGCACCCTCTCCAAGGCCGGATGAAAGGTCACTGGTCGGTCTGGGTGAACGGAAATTGGAGGATAACCTTCCGTTTCGCAGGTGCAGACGTCGAACTGATCGACTACCAGGACTATCATTGAGGAACCAGACCATGATGCACAACCCTCCCCATCCGGGCGGCATCCTCAAGGAAGAAGTGCTTGCCCCGCTGAACCTGTCCGTGACCGAGGCAGCCAGCCGGCTGGCGATGTCGCGCGTTGCCTTGTCGCGGGTAATCAATGGCAGAGCCGCCATCAGTCCTGATCTGGCGGTACGCCTTGAGCAGTCAGGCGTCAGTACGGCCCGGGCCTGGCTTTCGATGCAGGCGAACCATGATCTTTGGCAAGCCAGGCAGCACGCGCAGCCAGCTGTACGTGCCCTGCAGGGACGCGCTGCCTGACGGCATGCGCATAGGTTTCCGAGTCACATCGGCTGGCTTGACCATAGCGTCCATGGGCTCGTTCGCACCCTGCAGATAGTGCATGACCAGCACGCGATGCTGGTCATGGAGCACAGGTCGATCCGTGCAGGATCGATCCGCCGCCATGCCATAATGCGCTTCTGCAACCGTCTGCCGATCGATGCCGGAGCACGCATGCCACGCAAGAACGCCGCGAAGGAACTGGGACTGGGCACCCGCGCCATCCACGCCGGCCAGGCGCCGGATCCGTCCACCGGCGCCATCATGACGCCCATCTACGCTACCTCCACCTACGTTCAGGAAAGCCCGGGCAAGCACAAGGGCTACGAGTACTCGCGCTCGCAGAACCCCACCCGCATGGCCTACGAGCGTTGTGTGGCGGATCTGGAGGGCGGCGTGGCCGGTTTCGCCTTCGCCTCCGGGCTGGCCGCGGCCTCCACCGTGCTCGACCTGCTCGACTCGGGCAGCCACGTGATCGCGATGGACGACCTGTACGGCGGCACCTACCGCCTGTTCGAGCGCGTGCGCCGGCGCTCGGCCGGCCTGGACTTCAGCTTCGTCGACCTCAACGACAGCCGCGCCATGCAGGCCGCGCTGAAGCCCGAAACACGCATGATCTGGGCCGAGACGCCGACCAACCCGATGCTGAAGCTGGTGGACCTGAAAAAGGTCGCCGCCTTCGCGAAAAAGCACGGCCTGATCCTGGTGGTCGACAACACCTTCTGCTCGCCGATGGTGCAGCGCCCGCTGGAATACGGCGCCGACCTGGTGCTGCACTCGGCCACCAAGTACCTCAACGGCCATTCGGACATCGTCGGCGGCGTGGTGGTGGCCGGCAACGAGGCGCTGGCCGAGCGCATGGGCTTCCTGCAGAACTCGGTCGGCGCCATCGCCGGCCCGTTCGACGCCTTCCTGGCCATGCGGGGACTGAAAACCCTGCACCTGCGCATGCGCCAGCACTGCGAAAGCGCGCTGGAACTGGCCAGGTGGCTGGAAAAACACCCGCAGGTCGAGCGCGTGATCTACCCGGGCCTCAAGAGCCACCCGCAACACGCCCTGGCACGGCGCCAGATGCACGGCTACGGCGGCATCATCAGCATCGAGGTCAAGGGCGGCCTGAAAAAAGCCCGCCGCATGCTCGAGCGCTGCCACCTGTTCGCCCTGGCCGAATCCCTGGGCGGCGTGGAAAGCCTGATCGAGCACCCGGGCATCATGACGCACGCGTCGGTGCCGGCGGCCAACCGCAAGCGGCTGGGGATCAGTGATTCGCTGGTGCGGCTTTCGGTGGGGGTGGAGGATATCGGGGATCTGATGCACGAACTGGCAGGCGCGCTCGGCTGATGGCGAACCGTCCACGCATGAAAGACTCGCACGCAATCCTGGTGCTTGGCATGCACCGCAGCGGGACCTCGGCACTGGCGGGAGTGCTGCAGATCCTGGGGGTGAATCTGGGCAACCGTCTCATGCCGGCTGGTCCCGACAATCCGAAAGGGTTCTGGGAGCATCAGGACGCCGTTTCCATCAACGACGAGCTACTGCAAGACCTTGGTTACGCATGGAATGACCCGCGACCCCTGCCGGAGAACTGGGTTTCAGGCCGCGCGGCCCACAGGGCACGCAAGAAGATCAGGGCGTTGCTCGATCGCGAGTTTTCAGGATCCGCCCTCTGGGGTCTGAAAGATCCACGCATGTCCCGCTGTGCACCGGTCTGGCTGGAGGTTCTTCGAGAACGGGGCGTGCAGACGTCAGTGATTGTGGTGATCCGGCATCCGGATGAAGTGTCGGCATCACTCCGGCATCGTGACGGTGAATCGCTGGCACTTGGTCGCGCACTGTGGATGCGGTATGTGCTCGATGCGGAAAAGAACACGCGTGGTACACAGCGCATCATCGTGGATTACGCGGGCTTGCTGAAGGACTGGCGTGGCTGCATACAGGCGCTGAGGGATGATCTCACGGTCCCCGCGCTTGCCGGATTCCATCGGCATGACAGTGAAGTGGATGCTTTTCTGGATAGCTCCATACGCCATCACGCAGCCTCAAATACAAGGCCATCCCGTGGCCTGGCGGGAATGGCAAGGGAGCTCTACAGCGAATTGCTTGACGCTGCACGTCAAAAACTGCACTGGCGGGTCGCCAGCGATTGGGAATCGCGTCTGCAGGAGCGCGTCCGGGATCCGGATCATCTGCTGCAGGCCATCGCAAGAGGAAGGTCTCGCGAGAAGTCCGCCCTGGCAAATACTGTGCAGCGCATAGAAGGGGAGCTTAAAGAGAGAGCTTTATGGGCTAAAAGTCTGGATAAGCAATTGCATGAGACCAGTGAGCGACTGGCGACGCTGCATGCCGAGCATGAGCAGGGGATGGCATGGGCGCGTTCGCTGGACACGGAGCTGGAATCGACGCGCAAGCAGCTGGGTTTGTTGCAGGCCGAGCACGAGCAGCAGGGCGCATGGGCGACATCGCTGGAAAAGGAGTTGAGCGAGACGCGGGCAAGCTACGAGGCGCTGCATGCCGAGCATGAGCAGGGGATGGCATGGGCGCGTTCGTTGGACACGGAGCTGCAATCCACGCGCAGTGAGCTTGGCGACAGCAAGGCGTTGATCGGAAGCCTGCGCTCGCAGATCGACAAGCAGCGCATGGACATAGCCGAGATGGAGCTTTCCATGGGAGAGCTGCGAAGAAATTACGAGATGATTCTCGCATCCCGCTCATGGAAGCTGACCCGGCCGTTACGCGTGCTCGCCCGATTGCTGCGCGGCGAATGGGGCCTTGTGCGATCTTCCATGCGGTCGATGAAAAAATCGAACGATGGCGCGCCCACCTCGCCACCGGACACGCTGGAAGCGTCGTCGTCGCATACAAACCCTGGTCCTGAAGAGGACAAACGCGAGACCAGGCTCGATGGGCTTTCATTGAAGACCTATGACAGGCCTGTGGTGTCCATCATCATCCCCACTTACGGGAATCTTGCCGTCACGACGGCGTGCCTGCGGTCCATCATGCGCCATGAGCCGACGGTTCCTCACGAGGTCCTGGTCATCGAAGATGCATCGGGTGATCCGGATATCCGGATTCTTGAGGGCGTGCCTGGGCTTCGATACGAGGAAAATCAGAACAATCTCGGTTTCGTGCTTTCCTGCAACCGGGCAGCGGACCTGGCGCGTGGCGAATACCTCTACTATCTCAACAACGACACGGAAGTGACCGAAGGATGGCTTGAGTCCATGCTCGATCTTTTCGAGCGCTTTCCCGAGTGTGGCATGGTGGGGTCCAAGCTCGTCTATCCGGATGGCCGGCTCCAGGAAGCGGGCGGCATCATGTGGGACGACGCCAGCGCATGGAATTACGGTCGGCTGGATGACCCTGAGCGCAGCATCTACAACTATGTCCGTGAGGTCGATTACTGTTCAGGGGCCTCGTTATTGATTTCGAAAGCATTGTTCGAGCGGCTTGGAAAATTCGAGGAATGCTATGCGCCGGCCTACTGTGAAGATTCGGACCTTGCCTTCAAGGTAAGAAACGCAGGACTCAAGGTCTATTATCAGCCCCGGTCCGTGGTGATTCACCATGAAGGGGTCTCGAATGGAACCGATCTTGCGTCGGGCATAAAGTCCTGTCAGGTTGCCAATCAGGTCCGGCTCTATGAGCGCTGGAAGGGCGTGATCAAACGCGACCACTACCCCAATGGCACGCATGTCATGCGAGCCAGGGAGCGTGCGCGTCAATCACGCTACGTTCTGATCGTCGACCACTACATTCCGCAGCCGGATCGGGATGCGGGGTCGCGGACCATGCTGCAATTCATACGCATGTTCCAGAGGAAGGGTTTTGCCGTCAAGTTCTGGCCGGAGAATCTGTTCCGGGATCCCCAGTACGTGGGTCTGCTGGAGCAGGAAGGCGTGGAAGTCATCTATGGTGCCGAATATGTCAAGGGTTTTGATGAATGGATGCGCGAGCATGGAAAGGAATTGAGTGCTGTATTGCTCAGTCGGCCGCATATCGCGATTCATTTCATCGAGTCTGTACGCAAACATACCGAAGCGGTACTTCTGTATTACGGTCATGACGTGCATTATTTGCGTATCGAGGACCAGTTGCGCATCGACCCGAATGACAAGGGTCTCAGGATGGAACGCAACGAGGCACGCAAGCTCGAGCATGCGGTCTGGGAAAATGTCGATGCCATCTACTACCCCTCCGAATCGGAAACACGCCATGTGACGGAATGGCTCCGTCGCAAGGCGCTGCAAGTCAGGGCGCGTACCGTCCCTGCGTATGCCTATGACTGGTTTCCGGAGAACCCGGAAGAAAATCTTTCCCGCAGGCACGACTTGATCTTCGTGGCGGGATTTGCACATTCACCGAATGTCGATGGTGCCAGATGGCTCGTGCAGGAGATCCTGCCGCGGATTCTTGAGAAACACCCCGATATTCACCTGAGCCTGGTGGGATCCAACCCGACCGATGCGGTCAAGCGCCTGCAAGGCGCGCATGTCACGGTGACCGGATTCGTGTCTGACGACGAGCTGCGGCGATTTTATGCCGAGACCCGTCTGGTGGTGGCTCCGCTTCGTTTTGGCGGCGGAGTGAAAGGCAAGGTGATCGAAGCGATGCGTTTTGGCGTGCCGTGCGTGACGACGCCGGCTGGAATCCAGGGAATGCCGGATGTGGGCAACTTTCTGCCCGTAGCGGAGGATCCCCAAGAATATGCACGTCAGGTATTGACATTGCTTGCCGACGACCTGGCCTGGAGACGGGTATCGCGCGCGGGGCAGACCTTCGTGAAGACCCATTACACGGAAGATGCGCAGTGGCGCGCTTTCGAACCCGAAATCAATGGAGCATCAACCGTGCATGCAAGGGAGCAAATGTCGTGATTGCACGATCCAGGGCGCCTTTGCGCATCGGGCTTGCCGGTGGCGGTACCGATGTCGCGCCGTATTGCGACGAATTCGGTGGGCGGGTACTCAATGCCACCATTGACCGCTACGCCTATGCAAGCGTATCCCCGGGCGATGACAGGACCTGCAGCTTCCGGATGCTCGACGGCGACTGTCAGGAAACCCATTGTTGTGAACAGGCTATCGATCTGTCCGGGCCTTTGCTGCTGCTGAAAGGCGTGTATGCGCGAATCTGCAGGGATTTCCTCGGCGGAGAGCAACCGCCGGTCCGCGTCAGGACTTTTTCGGATGCCCCGCCAGGTTCCGGTCTGGGTTCATCTTCGACCATGGTCGTCGCGCTGGTGCAGGCATTTTCCGAATATTTTTCCCTGCCACTTGGCGAATACGAGGTAGCGCATCTCGCCTACGAAATCGAACGCAACGATCTGAGCCTGGCCGGAGGCAAGCAGGACCAGTACGCAGCTGCATTTGGCGGTTTCAACTTCATGGAGTTCTACAAGGACGATCGGGTCATCGTCAATCCGCTGCGCATCAAGGAAAGCGTGTGGGCGGAACTGGAAGCATCGCTGGTTCTGTATTTCACGGGGGTTTCCCGTTCCTCCGCAGCCATCATCGAAGAACAAACCCGGAACGTGGCTTCCCGGCAACAGGCTTCGATCGATGCCATGCATCGATTGAAAGCCGAAGCCTTTACCATGAAGGAAGCACTCCTGCTGGGCAAGCTCGATGCGTTTGCAAGCACCCTGCAGGCCGGATGGGAAGCCAAGAAAGGCATGGCGAGTGGCATCACCAATCCGGACATTGATCGCACGGAAGACCTGGCGAAAAAAAATGGCGCCCTGGCGACCAAGGTGTCGGGCGCCGGTGGCGGTGGATTCATGCTGTTCATGTGTCCCCCGGAGAACCGGCTGGAACTGATTCGCGCATTGTCGGATGGTCCGGGCCAGGTCATGGAATTTCACTTTTCCCATCGAGGAGCGATGTCGTGGCGAGCCCAATGAGCGACGTTATCAAGGACGAACTGTCCACCAGTCTCGAACTGTTGCGCAAGCTGATCGAGGATCATTCCCTGCACCAGCAGATCGAGAATGTCGTGGACTTGTGCACCGAATCCCTTGGCCGGGGCAACAAGATACTGTTCGCGGGCAATGGAGGCAGCGCCGCCGATGCCCAGCACTGGGCGGGCGAGCTGGTCAGCCGGTTCTATTTCGATCGTCCCGGACTGCCCGCCATTGCCCTGACAACCGACACCAGCATCCTCACAGCCATCGGCAACGATTACGGCTATGAATCGGTATTTTCACGCCAGATCGAGGCACTCGGGGTTGAAGGCGATGTCTTCTTCGCGATCTCGACATCCGGCAATTCGGCGAACATCCTGCGTGCCATCGAGGTTGCGAAAGAGCGTCGCATCACGGTTGTCGGCTTTACGGGAGCGTCCGGTGGAAAAATGTCGGATTCTTGCGATACATGCTTCCGCATCCCTTCTTCGTCCACACCCAAGATCCAGGAAGGGCATGAGATTCTTGGCCACATGATCTGCGCGTTGATCGAGAAGGAAATATTCGGGGATGGCGAAGACTGACGAAGCTCTCATACTGGCAGGTGGCTTCGGTACTCGACTTCAAAGTGTGGTCCGCGATGTGCCCAAGCCGCTGGCTCCGGTTGGCGGCCGGCCGTTCATCGCCTGGCTGCTGGATGCACTGGCTGCACAGGGCATGCGCCGCATGGTCCTGGCGGTCGGCTACATGGGGGAAGTTGTCGAGCAGGCGCTGGGTTCAAGCTGGCGGGGAGCCGCTTTGATCTACTCCCGCGAACCCGAGCCCCTGGGTACGGGAGGGGCTGTATCCCTGGCCGCCGGGTGCATCCAGGGCGACAGTTTTTTCCTGCTCAATGGAGATACATGGCTGGAACTCGACTATGGCGCCTTTGATCGTGCCGCAGTCACGGCGTCAGCCCCCTTGTCGATGGCGCTGGCGCGTGTCGAAGACGTTTCGCGGTATGGGGCGGTGCGCGTCGAAGACAACCGCGTTGCGGGTTTCGTCGAAAAGGGCAGTTCCGGTGCCGGACACATCAATGCAGGTGTCTATCGCGTGACACGGGACATGCTGGGGTCCTTTCCGGACAAGCATCGGTTTTCCTTCGAGAATGAGGTGCTGGCGCCGGCAGTCGAGCAAGGATTAGTCAGCGCATTCACCCAGACGCGGGGATTCATCGATATCGGCATTCCCGCGGACTATGCGCGCGCTGCAACAGTCCTGCCGACAGCGGAAGACGCCGTGTGACCGATTGCCGGCGAGCCCTGTTCCTGGATCGTGATGGCGTCATCAACGTCGATCATGGGTATGTGTGTAGCCCCGAGCGCACCGATTTCATCGATGGCATTTTTGACATCGTGCGTCTGGCCCGGGAAAGGGCCTATCGCGTCATCATCGTCACCAACCAGGCGGGAATCGCGCGGGGGTATTACACCGAACGGCAGTTCATGGATTACATGGACTGGATGCAGCGCGAGTTTGAACAAAGGGGGGCAGATTTCGATGCGGTCTACTACTGTCCCCACCATCCCACGCAAGGCCGGGGCGAATACCGGAAAACATGCCCTTGCAGGAAACCGGCACCCGGGATGATCCTGCGTGCCCGGCAGGACCATGACCTGGATCTGTCCAGGTCGATCCTGGTTGGAGACAAGATATCCGATATCGAAGCAGGCAGGGCGGCGGGCATCGGTAGCTGCATCCGGATCAAGCCGTTGCCTGCCACGGGGTCGTCTCCGGGCTTGCAAATAGACGTATCGGATCGAGAACGCATCATAAGCTGCATGAGCGATCAGGGTGGGGCGGCCGATTCCGATTGCGCCTGATGATGTGCGATGGCAATACCCCGCGATGCGGCGGGCCATCAATGGCATGAAACTTCATGCTTTCACGAACCTGCGGATTTCGATGCCCCGATGGTCCCAAACCAGTCCAGTACCGGGCGGGCGTGTGGTTGCTGTCATCAGGGCCTTCAATCAAAGCGTATCGCGTACTTTCGCTCCAGTTGCCTGCTGGATCTTCGGGCCAACCACCGGATCAGCCTGTAGCTAAGGCTTCGCCTTGAAACTTCCGGATAGTTTCCGCTGAAAAGGCGCACCGATTCGGGCATCCGTATGGGCATCCTGATGCCGAGATGGCGGTAGACCTTGTCGAGTACCGTCTTCGGTTGCGCTAGAAACTGCGCGCTGTGCAACAGCAAAAGCTGGCTGGAGTCAAAATGCGCAAGCAGCGCATCGAGCTGGCGTGCATAGTCGCCGCGATAAAGGTAGGAGTGGTGGCGCAGCGGCGAGTGGGCAGACCAGTCGTCGTAATGTCCGTGCAGCCGCCAGCGCTCCAGCAACATGGCCGCCGGCATGGGCCAGGTTTCATCGCCCCGGTTGCGTTCCATGTGGTACTGGGAAATGGCGCGTTCGACCGGGTTCCTGAGAAGTACGATCCATTTCATGGCCGGGTTGTAACGCGCGATGCGGGCAATGATGCGTTCATGCATGCAGTAGATCGGGGTCGCGTCGCCATGCAGGGCATCGGGCGATGCCGTCTGGAAATGCTTTGCATAGATGCGGTCGATGTCGTCCCGGCCCCAGTTCTCGTCGAAATCCCCGGCATCGAATACATGCGCTTCCTTGTTCGAGGGCAGCGCGACTTCCGGATGCAGGGACAGGCAGTGGGCCATGGCCGTGGTGCCGCCTTTCTGCACGCCACCAATCACGAAGCGGATGCGTGGCGTGTGGGTCATGTTTCCTGCATGCATGCGGCCAGATCAAGAATATCGTCCCGGGCATAGTAACGAAGGTATGCCCCGCCATGCCGGCAAAGGGCCTGCGCCAGCATCGGCGCACGTGATGTCTGGTACTGGTTGCTGGCGTTTCTGCTGGCCAGGGGCGAGGCGTCGGGCAAGCCGGGGACCCGGGTCGTGGCAAACAGGCATTGCCCGCGGGATGCGACCATGTCCTCGTAACGGATCACCCGGTCTGTTTCCAGCGTCGCGGCATAGCGCGAAAAGAACCAGTCGAGGATGTGTATCTGCCTTGCCAGGAGGTCATCCTCGCTGTGCAAGGCCTGGCCAAGGTCCGGGTCCAGCCGCTCCCCGGCTGGCAGGCGGCCGTGGCTGACCGGCAGGTTCACCGAATGCCAGGAAGCCAGCACAGCCAGCGGATTGCGCACGATGGCATAAACCTCGAATCGATCGGCAAGTTGCGGCAAGAGGGCGGTGAATGCCGCATTGTGCTTGACGACCAGGGTGAACTGTTCGTTGAGCGGCTTGTCGACATTCAGCTCGCCGTGCTCGGCAAGCCAGGGGCGTCCGTGGCACGGATCGGCATGTGCCCCGATGGGATTGTCCGGCACGCGTCCATCGCGATGCTTGCTTGGCACCCGGCCCTGTGTGATGGCGCGTTGGCGCGCGGATTGAAAGAAGCTTTCGATCTCGCCCAGGGCGTTCGCCCGGTCAAGTGAAAGCTGCTCCACCGGCATGGGTTCGAACAACGCCAGGGTATCTGTCGCACGGCCCAGCAGGTGGCACGCCAGCGTGGTGCCGCTTCGGGGCACGCCGGTCAATGCGATGTCGCGGCCCCCTGTCATGTGCATGTCCCGTCCAGGGTGTCGAGCAGTGCGTGTACGGCGGCACGCTCGGCTGCAAGGGTGAATCGTGACGCGGCAAGGCGGGCTGCTCGTGAAATAGTGTCCGTTGCTTGTGCATCCCGGGCAAGGTCGAGGGCCATGGCGGCGATCGCGTCGGCACGGCGTTCGGGGACCCGTGCATTTTCCTGCGCGCGCACATATTCGCGACTGCCCAGGCAGTCAGGCTGCACCAGCGCGCGCCCCATGGCCATGGCTTCGAGCCCCGGCAGGTAAAAGCCCTCCTCCGGATCCGGGAGCGCCACGACGATACGCGCTAGCGCCATGTGGCGAAGGTACACGGAACGCGGCGTGCGTTGATCATGGAGCCGTACACGCAGTCCGTGGCGCACCAGCTCCTGATGCACGCAACGCGCCAAGTCGGGTTGTTTGACGCCATCGATGAACACGTCCATCGTTGGATTTATGTCACCGAGGCAGCCCAAACCTTCGACATCGATGCCCAGCGGGATGACGTGCACGGGGCCATGGACCTCACCCGTGGCGACAATGGCATCGCGCACGGCGTGACTGACGCAGATGCGAATCGCGGGGCGCTTCAGAAAGGCCCGCAGGGGCAGCGACGGGTCGGCATGGCGGACATGCTGGACCAGGTTGATGACCGGCGGCAGGTCCTGATCATCCCATTCGGCAAGCAACGTCCAGTCCATGCCGCCGATCAGCAGCGCATCGGCCTCCTGCGGACGCCATTGCGTGCTCTGGTTGGGCCAGGCGCAAAACGGATTGGCTTCGGTATCGGTGCGGGTGGCCGACAGATGCAGGAGAACGTCCCACCGGGCATGGGCCTGGACGTGCCGCATGTAGTCGAGCATCTTGCCATGCCCGCCGGTATAGCCCTGAAAGCGGCGATGCACCAGCATGCACCGGCTCATGCTGCGGGTCCGGTTTCCATGGGCAGGGGAAACAGGCCGGTGAAGCGGTCGCGGCTGTCGTCCACCACTTCGAAGGACAGCCAGCCTTCCTGGCGCGACAATATCGTGGTGTGTTCAATGGATGGGGCGTCCACGATGCGGAAGCGCAGACGGTAGATGCCCTTCTGCAGGCGTGCAGGAAAGCGAATGGTGAGCGGGCTGATGCCGTCGGCCTGCGCGGGCGGCAGGGAGATGCGGCGTCCGCTCAGTTGCAGGCCCTTGCCGTCCATGATGTCGAAAATCAGGTACGGGGCCTGCAGGTCCGCCGTCAGCCGGATCTGCAGATCGACCCGTACCGGCGCGTCATAGCGCAGCGAGACATGGCGCGGCGCATCGTTGATGGCTGCCTTGACGATGCACGCATCGGTGGCGCCATAGCCGTGGTCCACGCGGTCGAGCCGGGTGCCCTCGTGCTCGCGGCTTTGTTTGAGCGCATCGGCGTGGATGCGGTACAGGTATTCGGTAATGACATCTTCCGGCGTGCCCTCCTGGATGACCTGCCCGCGTTCGAGAATCATGGCGCGGTCGCAGAAGGCCTTGACGGCATTGAGGTCGTGACCGACGAACAGCAACGTGGTGCCCCGGGCCAGGATTTCCTCGATCCGTGTCATGGCCTTGGCCTGGAAGCGCGCATCGCCCACGGCCAGCGCCTCGTCGACGATCAGGATATCCGGGTCCACATGCACCTGGACGGCAAAGGCCAGGCGCATCATCATGCCCGAGCTGTAGGTCTTGACCGGCTGGTCGATGTGCGCGCCGATGTCGGCAAAGGCGATGATGTCCTCCAGGCGTTCGGCGATCTGCGCCCGAGACATGCCGAGAATCGCGGCATTGATGAACACGTTTTCGCGCCCGGTCATTTCCAGATTGAACCCCGAGCCCAGCTCCAGCAACGCGGCAATGCGCCCGTGGACCCGCACCTCGCCCTGGGTCGGTTCAATCACGCCGGCAACGATCTGCAGCAGCGTGCTTTTCCCACTGCCGTTCAGGCCGATGATGCCCAGCGCATCGCCGCGGTGCAGGGTGAACTGCACATCGTGCAGCGCCACATGATAGGCAAGAAACCGGTCGATGTGTGCCTGCAGGGGCTGCGCAAGCGGATGCATCCATCGACGCAGCATGCGTTCCAGCCGCTGCAGCATTGGCACCCACAGGCGCGATGCCGGGGTGGCCCACAGCCGGTAGGTCTTGCCGATGCCTCGGGCCTCGATGGCCACCGCGGGTGTTTCCATGGTTGACGTGCTCATGCGAAATCAGGGCAGATCTCCAGCCCCCAAGTATACCTGTGCCCGTGCAATGTACGGCACCGGTGACAGGATGCCGGTCCAACGCTCGGCGCGAAGAAGCACCTGCAACAGGACACAAAAAAAACGGGCGGCCCGAAGGCCGCCCGCGATTCGTCCAAGACGAAAAACGTACTGCTTACTTGTAGTCACCGCTGACCGGGGTGCCCAGGTTGATCACCTGGTTGGTGGTCTGGCTGCGGTTCAGGTTGGTCACTTCCATGCCGGCGATCTCGCCGGTCACGGTCAGGCGCCACTTGCCGGTGCCCATGCCCAGCGAACCGGTCAGGCCCTTGGCGCTGTTGCCGTTCTCCAGGTCCTGCGCGGTCAGCTGGATGGACTTGCCGGCGCCCAGGGTGAAGGAGACGGTGCCGCCGGCCGTACCGGTGTCATCGGTGCCGGTGATGGTCACCTTGCCCGCGTTGCTGCCGGTGTTGGTGATGCGCAGGAAGCTCTGCATCGAGGTGTTGCTGGCCGGGTTGAAGGTGTAGACCTTGGCCACCGGGCCGTTGTAGGCCATGGCCAGACCGTTGGCGCTGGCCGAGGAGGACTTGCCGGTCGCGGTACGCGTTTCGGTGGCGGCCACGCCCACGCTGGTTGCGTCGATGACCTGGCTATTCGCCGAGGGCAGGGTGAAGCACAGGATGCCCGTTCCGGTGCTGCTCAGCGAAGAATATGCCACGCCGCTGAAGGTCACCTGGCTGCCCGTGGTGCTGGTGGCGGCAACAGTGGTCGAGGGACTTGCACACGTCCCTGCGGTCACGAGCTTGACGCTGGCGCCCGTCTGGGTAAACGCGGAGAACGTGCCCGTGACAGTCAGGTTCGTGGTGTCTGTTGTAGCCCACGTGAACGTGGCACCCGAAGCATCATAGATGCCGCTGTTGACACCGATGCTGACCGTGCCCGTATCGAAGGCGTAGCTCGGGGTGGCGTTGTTCAGGCTGCCGTCATTGGAGAAGGCCGTCTTGCTGGACACCACCTGGGAGCCGACATCGATCTTGGCATTCGGGTGGGCCGGGTTGCTCACGGAGAACTTGAGCGGATCGGCCGAGGTCAGCAGGTTCTGCGTCACCGGCGTCAGGATCTGCTGCGCGGTGTTGGGGTCGGCGAAGGTGAACTTGGCCGCGGCATTGCTTCCGGTCGTAGCCAGTCCGCCCACGTTGCTGAATTTCAGGCCAGTAAAGGAAAGAGCCGTACCGGAGGTCACGCCCAGGGAGGTGGAGCCCGGCTGCACGGAGTACACAACATAGTTGTCGCCGCTGGCGCCGCCGGCTGCAATGCTGACGGTCCATGGACCGGTGCCTCCGGAGGAGTTTGGCAGAGCGGGGCCGATTGCGGGCACCGGGGCCGCAGCGCCGAATGTCGCGCCGTTCTGCAGATCGACGCGGACCGAGAAGCCGGTGGTGCGGCCGATGATCAGGTCGGTGGTATCGATGGCCAGGTTGACGGTGCCCGGAACCGTGACCACGGTGGTGTTGTCCTTGACGTCAACATTGGCCACCTTGGTCGGCAAGGTATTCGTAGTGCCGTTGTTCACGGACGCTGCGGACGCCGCCGCCGACAGGCCGAGTGCGGCTGTCAGGGCAAGCGCGAGCGTGGAAGTCTTGAGAATCGACATGTCGATGGAACTCCTTAAAAGGATGAAAGATGAACCCAATCGCATGTAGCCCCCCGATGGGCGCAACGCGCGCTCCGGTACCAGAGTCGAGCGTTGCTGACGTGTGTTTCGCACGGCCATGGCTTGCGTGCCCATGGCGGACGGTCCCCTTGATACGCCGGACCCCCTGAAACAACGTGCTACGGCAGGCACTATAGCAAGTCGTCTGACTTCGTCAAGCCAAGGTTAAGCGGCTTTTGTGGCCCGGTGTGAGCTCTGTCAGGTTTTGCATGAAGCCCGGGTTCAGGGTGAAGGCCAGGGCCATGCGCCTGCCCGCATGTGGGGCCCGAAAGGCGGCCTGGCGCCACAACACCATGTGGAGGTACCGCGAGGGTGGAACCAAGCCGCCGGCCGGGCCGGTTGCGACGGTTCGGCGATGCATCCTGCGGACGGGTGCTATCGGGGGCGCGATGGCGCGGGCCGGCATGCTTGCCGGGGCGCTTTGCGCCGCCTTGATGGCCGGGCCGCCGGCCCCCACCGGTACTTGCCGAGCGCCATGCCGGGGCCCACCCGCAGGGGTGCCGGGACTGGGTCGTGCGGGCCGGGCGGTGCCGCGCCCCGTAACCGGCTTGCGGTGTACACTTGCGCCCCCTGCGTGGCGCGGGCATCGAGCGGCGCCCGTCGTACCGGTCGACGTGGCCGGGTCTGGATCTAGGTGCGTCATTGATGAATGGATTGAAGGCTCTTTTCCCCTTTCTGAAACACGGGGCGCTGTTCGGCGCACTGCAAAAGCGCGAACTGGCCCTGCGTTACCGGTCCTCGTTCCTGGGCAATCTGTGGATGGTGGTCACGCCGTTGCTGATGCTGGGCATGTACACCTTCGTGTTCGGCGTGATCTTCAAGTCGCGCTGGCAGGGGCTGGCGAACCAGGGGGTGTCGGGCTTTGCCATCGTGCTGTTCTCCGGGTTGCTGCTGCATACCCTGCTGGCCGACACCATCGGCCGGGCGCCGGCGTTGATGATGGAGCAGCCCAATTACGTCACCAAGGTGGTGTTTCCGCTGGAACTGTTGCCCTGGGTGAGCATGGCGACCGCGCTGGTGCACTTTGCGGTCGGGCTGGTTCTGCTGCTTGGCGTGATGGCCCTGATCATGCCGCCGCTGCACCTCGCCACGCTGTGGTTGCCCGTGATCGTGCTGCCCTACACCCTGTATCTGGTGGGGCTGACCTGGGCGCTGGCGGCGGTGGGTGTGTATTTGCGTGACCTGGCGCAGTTCATGACCTCGGTGGTGAGCATGCTGCTGTTTCTGAGCCCGATTTTCTATCACCGCAGCCAGGCGCCCGGCGTCCTGGGCGACGTGATGGTGATCAACCCGCTGACCGTCCCGGTCGAGCAGGCGCGCCGGGTGCTGTTCACCGGCAAGCCGCCGGAATGGGGGGTGATGCTGGTCTACACCGGCTTCGGCCTGGTGGTCTATGTGCTGGGGCTGGTGATCTTCCAGCGATTGCGCCGCGGATTCTCGGATGTGATGTAGGATTCGTGCAATGCAACATGCACTTGCCACGCCTGCCGAGAAGGACCCGCCGCGCCTGCTGGGAGAAATACTGCAGGCCGAAGGGCTGGTGCGTGCCGAAGACGTGCAGCGGGCACTGGACATGCAACGGCGCATCGGCGGTCGCATCGGCGCCTTGCTGATGCGCGTGGGCGCGATTTCCGAGGACACGCTGCTGGATGCGCTGGCGCGGCAACTGGAGCTGCCGGTCGTCGGGCGCGAGGTGGCCGAACCGGACGAAGCGGTGTTGCGCGATGCGATGCTCGACGGGGCCATCAACGCCGACTGGATGCTCGACCAGCAGGTGTTGTTGTGGCGCGGTGAAGACGGTACCTGGTTGTGTGCGGCACGCGATCCGCTGGCCAGTGCCTTGCGCGAGTCCCTGCGATTCGTGCTGGGTCACGAACAGGTCCGATTTTGCCTGGTGTCCAGCCAGATCCTGGAACGGCTGCTGGATCAGCTTTCCCGGGTGCAGCATCGCGATGGCGAGGCCTACGGTGATGCGGACGTACAGCACCTGCGGGAGATGGCCGAGGAGGCGCCGATCGTCGAGCTGGTCAACAACGTGATGTCACAGGGCGTGGAGCAACGCGCCTCGGACATCCACTTCGAGCCGGAGGAATCGCGCCTGCTGGTGCGCTTCCGTATCGACGGCGTGCTGTATACGCGTCTTACGCTGCAACGTGAACGGTTCAATGCGGTCGCCTCGCGCATCAAGCTGATTTCCGGCATGGACATTGCCGAACGACGCCTGCCGCAGGATGGACGCATGAGTGCGCGGGTCAGCGGTCAGGACATGGATATTCGCGTGTCCGCGCTGCCCGGCGTGCATGGTGAATCGATCGTCATGCGCCTGTTGCCGAAAAAACGCGAGGAGCTGGGGCTGGAGCGCCTGGGTATGCAGGCCGACCACCTGGCCCTGATGCGTGAGTGGGCGGGCGAGTCCAACGGCATCGTGCTGGTGACCGGGCCGACCGGATCGGGCAAGTCCACCACGCTTTACGCCACGCTTGCCGCCAGCAATGACGGGCAGAAGAAGATCATCACGGTCGAGGATCCGGTCGAATTCCAGTTGTCGGGGGTGACCCAGATCCAGACCCACGCCGACATCGGGCTGGATTTTGCCGGCGCACTGCGTTCCATCCTGCGCCAGGACCCGGATGTCATCATGGTGGGCGAGATTCGTGACCTGGAGACCGCGCGGATTGCCGTGCAGGCGTCGCTGACAGGCCATCTGGTGCTTTCGACCCTGCATACCAATGACGCCATCAGCGCCTTTACCCGGCTGGTCGACATGGGGGTGGAACCGTTCCTGGTGTCCACCCCGCTGCGCGCCGTGCAGGCCCAGCGGCTGGTGCGCCGGTTGTGCACCGAGTGCGCGCGCCAGGCCGGGGAAGCCCCCCCTGTCGCCGGTGAGGTGCGTGAACTGGCGGCTGCCTTGCTAGGCTCGACGGCACCGAACTGGAAGGAACCGGTCGGTTGCCCGCGTTGTCTGCATACCGGATACCGTGGCCGCGTCGGCATTTACGAACTGGTATCGGTGTCCAACGAGATGCGGCACATGATCAACGAGGGCGCAAGCGTGACGGACATGACGGCCCAGGCGCGCAAGGAGGGCTACCGCTCCCTGCGTCAGGACGGCTTGCTGAAGGCCTGGCAAGGGCTCACTTCGGTCGATGAAGTCCTGCGCGTGACGGGGAGCTGATGGCCATGCCCCGGTACGAGTATGAGGCGCTGAATGCCGATGGCATGGTGCTCAACGGCAGTTTGCGCGCCGAAGGCGAGCGTGAAGCGATGCGCATGCTCGAGCGGCGCGGATTGCAGGCACTTTCCCTGCAGACGCAACAGGGCGAGCGCAAGCGGCGTCACGGAAGGCTGCGCGTGATGGACATCGTGCTTTCCCTGCACGAAGTGGCGACCATGCTGGAGTCGGGCGTGGCCCTGGCCGAAGCGGTGGCGGTGCAGGCGCAGTCGTCGCATCATCCGGTCGTGGTGGCCGGGTTCGAGCACATCAGCAACGGTTTGCAACGCGGGCAGTCGTTTTCCGATGTGTTGGCGACCTGCGGCATCCCCTTGCCCGATTATGTGGTGCAGCTGGTCAAGGCCGGCGAGCTGACCGGCGAGCTGGGCGAGGCCATGCGTGGTGCGGCCTCGCAGATGGAATACGAGGAGCAGGCGCGTGCCGAACTGCGCAATGCGCTGGTGTACCCGACGATTTTGATTTGTGCCGGTATCGCGGCCGTACTGATCGTGTTCACGTTTGTCGTGCCCAAGTTTTCCATGTTGCTGAAGAAGGCCGACCAGTTGCCCTGGCTCGGCTGGGCCGTGTTGGCCAGTGGCACCTGGGTCAACAGCAACCGTTTGTGGCTTGCCCCATTGCTGATCTTCGGGTTGATCGGTGCCGTTGCCGCACTGCGGCGGCCGGAAGTGCGCGATCGCCTGTATCAACGCGTCAGCGCCTTGCCGGTGGTCGGCGACTGGCTGCTGGAATCGGAAACGGCGCGCTGGGCCAAGATGCTGGGTACCTTGCTGCAGAGCAAGGTCAAGCTGCTGCGCGCGCTGGAGCTTGCCGCCGAGGGCGTGCGCTTGCAGCAACGGCGTTTCCGGCTGCAGGAGGTGGCGCGCGCCGTACGTGGGGGCGCGACCCTGGCCGAAGCGCTGGAAGACCACAATGCCCTGAACGGGACCGGATGCAATCTGGTGCGGGTGGGCGAGCGTTCGGGGCAGTTGCCCTCGATGCTGATGTCCCTGGCGCGAATGTACGAGGAAGCCGGGCGTCAGCGCCTCAAGCGCATGCTGGCCCTGATCGAACCGATCGCCATCCTGGTCATCGGTGCGGTGGTCGGCGTTATCATCATGGGTGTCATGTTGGCCATCACCAGTGCCAACAACCTTGCTGTATGAGATTGGAAGTCATGAAACGTATCAAGCGCCAGGCAGGCTTCACGTTGCTGGAAATGATTGTCGTGCTGGTCATCATCGGGCTGATCATGGGGCTGGTCGGGCCGAGGCTGTTTTCACAGGCGGACCGGGCCAAGGTCCAGACCGCGAATACCCAGATCAAGATGCTGCGTGGTGCCCTGGAAACCATGCGGCTGGACATCAACCGGTTCCCGACCGAACAGGAAGGGCTGCAATTGCTTGTGAACAAGCCTTCCGATCCGGCCCTCGCGGCCCTGTGGCGCGGACCCTATCTGAGTGACGCGGTACCGCTCGACCCCTGGGAACACCCTTACCATTACAGTCCGGAACCGAGCGGGAATCAGCCATTCACCCTGTATTCCTACGGTGCCGACGGCAAGCCGGGAGGGACGGGCATCAATGCCGACATCGGTTATCTCCCGCAGCACTAGCGCCCGTTGCAGCGGGGGATATACCTTGCTGGAGATGGTTGTCGTGCTGGCCATCATGGCCCTGGTCATGGGCATAGCCGCCGTACGCGTGTTTTCCATGATCGATAGTTGGCGAGTGCGCACCCAGCTCGACGATATCGACCAGCAATTCCAGCACTTGCCGGTGCTGGCCCGGCAGCGGGGCGAAACGATTGTGTTGCCGCCTCCGGACGTCGCCGGGTCGCGTGGGCGCAGGCGCTTGTCGTCCGGTTCGGCCGAGGGACTGCACCTTCCTCCGGACTGGCTGGTGCATTTCGACCGCCGGCTGGTGGTGACCGGGGCGGGGTTCTGCCGGGGCGCACGGATTGTTCTGCAGAAGGGTGTGCACACCTACCCGCGGATCGTCACGGCGCCATTTTGTCGGCTCCAGCTCGTCGGTGGCGCACCTTGAACACGCGGCAATCGGGTTTTTCCCTGCTTGAATCCATCGTGGCGCTGGTCATCCTGAGCATGGTGGTGGGGGCACTGTTTGCCTGGCAGCATGTCAGTTATGTCACCCTGGACCGTGCCCGGGCGCACGCCGAACGCAACGAGATGGTTCGTTCGGCACTGGCCATCATGGATCATGTCAACATGCTCAAACAGCCCGAAGGTGAGCGCACCGCGGGCAGCCTTGCCGTGAAGTGGTCATCGAAACCCGTTGCACCCCGCAGACAGGGGCGGACATTCTCGGGCCATCTCAGCCTGTTCGACCTGCAACTGTTCACGGTCCGGGTGATGGTCCTGCAGCGAGGGCGTACCGTGGCTCAGTTTCGCTATCGCAAGCTCGGATACGTGCAGGCCCGCAAGATCAACGAGGGTTGATGGGCATGCTTCGCTCGCGTGGATTCACCCTTCTTGAAACGCTGGTGACCCTGATTGTCACGGCACTGACGGTCGCATTGCTGTTCCAGATTGTCAGTGGTTTCGATCGTGCCCGCAGTGTGGCGGCGCGATTTGAGACGGTGCAGGGTAACCGGAGCGTGATGCTGGGCTGGTTTCGCGACAGCGTGGGCGGGATGGTGGCGGTGGATCCGGCCTCCGTGCCGGGAACGACCAATCCGCATGCGCCGATCTTTGGCCTGAAGGGAGCGGCGACGGGTTTCACGGGGGTCTCGCTTGCTCCCCTGCAGCAGGGTGTGGGCATTCCCACGAAGGTGACCTGGCGCATCGTTTCCTCGCCCACTGGCGGCGCGCTGCAATACACCGAGGCCGGTTCCGCACCGGTCACACTTGATCTGGGCGTGTCACTTAGGGGTTTTGTGTATTTCGACAAGGATGGCAAACCGCATCGGTCATGGCCGCCGCGGCTGGGTATCCAGGCTGCCATGCCGGCAGGCATAGCCTTGGAGTCAGGCGCGAATGGGCATACGGTGACCTATGCAGCTGTAGCCGTGGCACACCCGCTGGAACTGCCTGCGTATACGGATGAAGGGGCAAGCCAGTGAACGGCCGCCCCGGGTTTGCCAGTAGGACCGCTGCGCGAGGCTTCGTGCTGTTGCTCGTCCTGGGGGTGCTGGTGGTTCTGTCCCTGCTGGCCGGGGCCATTGCTATTACGGTCGATCGTGTCAGGCACGACCAGCAAATCGCCGACCAGCGACTTCAGGGCGAGCTGGAATTGCGATCAACCGAAGCGACCGTACTCTTTCTGCTGGCTACGCAGCGCATCACGTTTGCCGGCCTGACGGTTGATGACAAGATCGTGTTGACGCCCTCCGAGCAGGAGCAGGTCAAGGAAGGGGAGAGCGTCATCTCTTTTGCTCCGGTCGGCAATGAAATCCGGATGGACGGCACGGTGTATCAGGGGTTTGGGCATGCCATGTTCGATCTTCGTGCCGATTCCGGGAAAATAAGCGTGAACTGGACCAATCCTATGGTGGTCGCCAAGTGGTTGGGCAGGCTTGGTGTTTCACCCGACCAACTGGGTTCCTTGCGCGCCAGACTGCTCGATTACCAGGATCCGGACAACGACCGGCGGATCGGCGGTGCGGAGACAGATCAATACCGGGCCCTGGGGCTTGAGCCGCCACCCAATCGGCCATTGATCACGGCGCTCGAACTGCGCCAGGTGCTGGGCTGGAACCAGGCGCTCAAGCATCTGGACAACCGGCAGCTGATGAGCCAGGCCACGGTATACCGCTGGGCTCAGATTTGCATCAATACCGCTCCCGCTAGCGTCCTTGCCGCTCTGCCCGGTGTCAGTGAGCAGCAGGCTGAACGGGTGGTGGCATTGCGCAGCGTTCAGGCATTTCAGAACTTGAGCTCGGTCCAGGAGTTGTTGCCCACGCTGCCGCCGGAGGATGATCTGGTTAGCCTGTTTCCCGGCTTTTCTGGTACCTTGAACCTTTGGCCCGGAAGGGGGACGGGTGGCTGGGCGGTGCACTGGACCCTGACCCCTTTCGACGACGGTGGACGCCCCTGGCGCATCGATTATGAAATCAGGTCTTCAGCGCGTTCAGGAAGTGGCGACGCAACTGCTCGCAAAGCTCAAACGGCGCTTCTCTCCGGCTCGCCTGCTGCGAACATCCGATGATCTGCAGCCGATCCGCGACGGTGGCCGGCATGCGGAATGGGTGATTGCACGCAATCTTTCGATGTTTCTGACGGTGGCGTGTGGATCGGTGCCGGTCAAGCGACGCGACGCCTATCTCGCGCTGGCCGTACGCAAGGCCGTGCCCTTTGCCGATCCGCAGTGGTATGTGGCCTGGCACGGCTCGACAGCGATGGTGTGGACCTGGTCCAGGCAAAACCTCGATTTCGAGGAGGTGGGGGATACCGATGACCTGCGTTCGGACACCATCGAGATCCGGGTCCGTCGTTGCCTGCCCGAGAGCCTGTATCGCGGTGAAGCCCGCGAGCAGGGTGTCGAATTGATCCATTGCGCGCAAGGCGTGGAAGGGCGTGCATGGAAGGCGGGGTTGCTTGCTGCCAGTGCATGGTGGCCGCAAACACCCTCGCAGTCTCAATGGCAGGAATTCTGCCGCGGGGCAGGTGTCCAGGCGGGCCCGTGCCCGGAAGCTGCGCAGGCCGACTGGAGAGAGCAGCCGTGGCATACGGCAACGGACCGTGGGCTAAGGGAAGGGGCGGCATTTGCCGGGCGCTACGGGATACCTGCTGCACTGTTGCTTGTGGTCCTGGCGGCCACCTATCAATTGGGTGCGCTGGCGCATGCCATGTACAAACGGCATCACGTCGAGAGCCAGATCCGGCAGGTCAGTGCGCAGGCCTCGGATGTCATATCCCTGCGTAATCGCGCAGAGACGGCCAGGGCGAAAATCGACCGCCTGCTGTCGATGCGTCCACCAGCCACCCAGCTACAAATCATGTCCAGGGCATTGGCGCTGCTGGAGAAGCAGCATGCGAGCATCATCGAGTGGGCCATGCCCGATCCGAAATCCATCAATGTCGTGGTCAGCATGCGCTCTCCGGATCCACGCGCCCTGGTGCTGGCATTCCAGAAAAGTCCATTCTTCCGCGATGTCAGCGCCAATATCGTGCAAGGATCGCAGGATCGTCTGTTGATACAGGCCCGAGTGATTGGCAAGCAATCCCATCCGGCGGGGAAGGACACATGAGTCTGGTGCAGGACATCCTTTCACGATTCAGGGGCGAGATCGGGGGTAACCGACGGTTGCAGATGGGCATGATGTTCATCGTGCTTCTGATTGCCATGTACGGCATTGGAGGATTGTCATCCATGCGCGCACGTATCTCATCCGAATACGTGCAGGACATGCAGCGACTGGAGCGTGTCCGGCATATAGCCAGGGAAAAGGGTTGGGACAAGCGGGCTGAGGATGCGCAACAATTGCTGACTCAATTACAGGCTCAGATTCCGCAAAGCGACAGTGTCGGACTTGCCCAGGCGACATTTCAGGGATGGCTTCGTGGCGCTGCCATCGCCACGGATCCGAAGCTCGATATACACATGGGAACGCCCCAGCAGGTTTCCGACGGTAGCGACTATTGGGAAATTCCGGCACAACTGGCCGGGTCGCTGCCTCGATCCAGAGCGTTGGAAATCGTACGAAAGATCGAGAGTCGTGGCGATCTGGCCGTGATCCGGCGAATACGCCTCAGCGTGGTGTCTCCCAATTCACTGACGCTTGATGTTGTGGCGTATTACCGGATTCCTAAGCAGGCGGGGCGTCCATGATTTTCGGTTTGAAATGGCACGCGCCGAGCCAACGTTCCGGGGCGGTGTTGCTTGTTGTAACCATGGGGTTGTTGTTGGGGTGGATAGCTGGAGGACCATCGGGCGCGGATATAGCGCCGACCCATCGTGATCATGCATGGTCTCTGCCTCCGTCATCCGTGGTGGAGCGTTACAGCGCAGCCGTTTTCCAGAGCATCAAGTCGAGTACGGCCTGGCCACCGGAGAGCGTAGCCTCGGGCCCGGGGCAAGTGGAGGGTGGCGCACCAGGTCCATCATGGTCGCTGGTGGGCATTGTGATGAAACCATCACCTTATGCATTGATCCTGCAAGGCAGCAAAGTCAAACGGGTGCCTCAAGGTGCGACATTGCCAGACGGCAACGTCGTTAAACAGATTGCGAGCGATGCAATAACTCTGGCAATCGACGGCTGCCAGCAGACCGTCAAGCTATTTTCCCTGAAAAAACGATCCTCCCGGAATTCATGTTCGTCCATGCAAAACGAATCGGAGAGTGGGAGCGGTGGAGAAAGACATGAGTAGGAAAGCAGTTCTGGCCGCGGCATCCCTCGCTGTACTGTTGGCGTCCTGTCAGATGGCGCCTCCAAGGTTGACATTGCCGCAACCATTGAATGTGCCTTCTCCACAACAGGGCAAGTCGGGTCTGACCATCAAGCCACAGGGCAGTGTCCAGACGACGACGAGAGTGGAGCCTACGCCTCCCATGCCGCACCAGGGCAAGCGTCTTTCCGGTCTCGGGCTCAAGCAAATCGAGCCCCCGCTGGCTGGTGCGCCGATCAAGGTCGCACTGGAAAACATGCCCTTGCCTGCCTTTGTCAACGAAGTATTCGGGCATCTGCTCGACATCAGTTATTTCATAGACCCGTCGCTGGCCAACAAGACCGACCTTGTCACGCTCAGGATTACCGATCCCCAGCCCAGGAAGGTGTTTTACCGGACGGTATTGGATGTTCTGCGCCGTTACGGCATTGCTGCCGTGTGGGACGGACATACCCTCAATATCGTTCTCGCCACGGATGCATCGGCAAGCACTCCGCCCTTGCTCATAAGCGGAAGGGCGCTGCCGCAGGTGCCAGAAAGCCACAGGCCGATATTCCAGTTGGTGCAGCTGCATAACGTCAGCAACGGTGATGTTACACGCTGGCTGCGTACGGCCTACGGGGACAACAAGGAACTCAAGATCGACGAAGACATCCGTCGCAATGCGGTTGTTCTGTCGGGGCCGCCGGTGCTGGTGCGCCAGGCGGTACAGGCCATCAAGGTGCTCGATCAGCCCTACCTGAGAGGGAGTTTCAGCGCCCGTATCGAGCCGGCCTTCATCGCTGCCGATGATCTGGCCAAGAAGCTTGTGGAAGCCCTCCGGGCTCAGGGCTATGCGGCCGATTCGCAGATTTCCCCCGGAACATCCATTGTCGTATTGCCTGTGCAATCGACCAACACTCTGCTGGTCTTCGCACCCGACCGTTCCGTGCTGAATCATGTCATCGATTGGGCGCGAACCATCGATCAGCCCAACCCCTCTTCGAGCAAGGACAGTCTTTTCTATTATCCCGTGCAGAACACCAAGGCGTCGGAAATTGCTGCGGTGATCAATGGTTCACCCCAAAGCAGCGGCAGCAACGATCTGACCATGGGGTCGACGAAGATCCCGAATCGAACCGGTTCGGGCATGGGCAGCGGATCGACGGGCCTTCAGTCAAACACCAGCTCGAACAGTAACAAACAGACTTCGGCATCGAATATGGCAGGCGGCGCGCTCTCCGACAAGGGTGTATTGACGGTCGACGAGCCAAGAAATGCACTGATTTTTCGCGGCGACCCCACAGAATGGAAACGTTTGTTGCCCCTGATCAAGCAAATGGACAAGGCTGCAAGGCAGGTAATGATTCAGGTCACGATTGCCGAAGTGACGCTGGACAACAGCACGGATATCGGCTTGAACTGGCTCGCCTATGATCGACACGGGCGGTTCCATGGAACCTGGCAATCGGGGACGCTCACACCAAGCACCGGAACTGCATCCGCCGGGCTTACCTACCTGGTGGATGTGGCGGGAGTCAACCGTGCGATGTTGACGGCCATCGCACAGGACCAGCGCGTGAAAGTTCTATCGACACCCAGAATCCTGGTAAAAAGTGGCGATGAAGCGAGCATAGACGTTGGCACTGAAATCCCGACGCTGTCCGCCCAGACCACCTCCAATCAATTGACTGGGGGCAGTTCCAACCTGCTGCAGTCGATCCAGTACCGGAACACCGGCATCATCCTCGATGTCAAGCCGACGGTATACTCGGATAACCGCATCGATCTTGATATCAGCCAGGAAGTCAGCGACGCGCAAAGCGCCACCACCGGGGGGCTGAATTCCCCATCGATATTCAAACGGTCGATCAAGACTTCGTTGACCTTGATGGACGGAGGTTCAGTCGTTCTGGGTGGCCTGGTTTCAGACAAGGAAACCACCGGAAATTCGGGGGTTCCCTTCCTGAAGGACATTCCGTTGATTGGAAACCTGTTCAAGACACGAACAAAGTCGAAGACACGTACCGAGCTGCTGGTCATCATCGTCCCGTACATCGTGGATACCGATCAGCGGTCGAGGGAAGTAACGCAAGCCGTGCTTGACAGCATGAAATCGATTGATTCGCAAACCTTTCTGAAACCGAAGCCGAAATATGAACGCAAACAGCGGAACTGAGATTACTTTGATGATGTAATGAATTCAGAGCCGTTTAGTACGGTTATTCATGCTCATGCATCATGAGGGCAAGACGGGATGCTTGGTCCTGTTTCGGAGGAAGGAAGTTAACCTGGGGAAATATCGAATCTGTACATCTTCATTTATACAGGAGTAAATAATGAGGTGTCCTATCTGTAATTCTGAAAATTCTATCCCCTATGAATTAATAGATGGATATGAATACTTCCAGTGCGGTAAATGCAAATCCTTGCATATATCAGATGATGTAATTCGGAATATTGACCGTGGAGAATCTCCGCGGATCTACAACCAGAGCTACTGGAATCAGGAGCTCAAGGATGCCCTTGAGCGTGCGCGAGGTCCATCCTTGGTCCGTGCAGGAGAAGCAATCTTGTATTGCAGAAGGCCGGTCACGAGGTTCCTGGATGTCGGGACAGGCCCTGGATATTTTTTGGACGAAATATCCAGGCTATACCCGAATGACAAAGAGTTATTTCATGGCGTAGAGTTATTTCCACCCGACGAACATTCGAAAAATGATAATTATCATATTGGTGATGTATCAAGCCTAAAGGATGGTAAATATGATGCCGGAATATGCATCGAAGTTGTCGAACATTTAACGCCAAGTATGCTTTCTGATGTAGTAATAAGCTTGGCTAAACTTAGCCATGAAAGATCAATATGGCTATTTAATACTGGGTTGCCTGAGTATGTGATGAAAGAAGACAAGGGGTATTTGGATCCAATTAACAGAGGTCATATCATTTCATATTCAATCGATGGGTTGAAGAAAATATTCGAGCCTCATGGGTTCAATATATTCAAATTACCGGGTAAAAGTTTTGCATTCATTGCAGAGTACAATCCAGGCCAAGAGGAGTCGGCCAGTTTTGAGCAGCGCATATTTTCACCTATCAAGGAAAATGAAGACCTTCTTATCAAGAATCCATTATTGTATCAGGCGGTGTCAGAATCAGCGCGTGGTTATTTTTATTATGAAGGATATGTGGATCGCACGCAATGGGCCCTGAATCTCGATCAAGAATTGAAAAAAATTAAAAGCAAAAATAATTCCAACGTATAATGTGACCATGAGGACGTGCATCCTCTGATTTTAATAGGTTTGCTGGTATAAATTTACGTCATATTCATTGATAAAATTACAACAAATTGTAATGCGTACAAAGATGCCTATCCAAGCATATAACGTCTTCTTTCTAGTTTACTTAATAAGTTGAATAACGCCTATGGCTTGATTAAAATACTTCAAGCTGCATCTTGGTCATAACACCTTGCCAGATTTAATTTCTAGCTACACGGCGATCTGAGTCTGAAAATAATGAATAGAAACCGTCAATTATCTATTGTAATGTTTTGGCTAGGCTTCACACTACTAGTATTTGGCGTAGTAGTAAATATGCTATGGAGGCAAATTGAAGTTAAGCCGGCATTATTCCTTCTGGAGCTGCTGGGTATATCGCTTTCACTTAGTTTTATTATTAGTTTAATAATGCGATGTACAATGACAACTGCAGCATTAATTATATGGTCAATAGCTTTCACATATTATTCTGGGTTGATTTCTAGCCTCTCAATAATTTATATCTCGCTTGCTTCCATTGGAATTGGTAGTTTATTTGTTTGTGATAAAGTTCCAGCCAGGTTTGCATATTCAATTTTATCGGGATACGCATTAATATTTGGGATGGCAGGGTGGTTTCTGCCATTTCAGTTATATTATCATGCAGTATTTATTATACTTTTTGGAAGTATTATTGTAGTTCGATGGAAAGCTATATATGAAATGGTAAAAGATTTGCCTGCCATGTGGAAACAGTCTACATCTGAGTCAGGCAGTTCTGCATATATTGCAATTAATGCAATCGGTTTAATGTCCACATTTGCGTGGTTACCTACATTAGACTATGATTCCTTGGCATATCATCTCAACTTGCCGACCCAACTTGTCCAGCTGGGTTATTACCAGATGAATGTTGAAACAAATGTATGGGCACTGGCTCCATGGATATCAGATCTAATTCAGGGGATAACTTGGATTATTGCAGGTGACCAGTCCCGTGGTGCTGTCGACGGCATGTGGGCAATACTTACATTGATTTTCATTTGGAAGCTATGCGAAGAAATAGGTTTGAAGCTGTCTCTTCGTTGGCTCGCACTTGCGATATACGCCTCTATTCCATTAGTGGCTTATAATCTTGGGGTAATGCAAACAGAAGGGCCGACATCTGCAGTAATTGCGGGATTGTCCCTATTGATACTAAGGACTACAAAACCAAATGGTAAATATTTTTTATTAATAGCTGTATTGTTTGGGCTTTTAATTTCCTTAAAAACAAGTAATTTGATGTTTGTTTTGCCATTACTTACATTATTTTTATGGCGTTTTCGAAAATATATTGCGTGGAGGTTGTTACCTTTTGCAGCCATTATATTTTTTGTGGTCGCGGGATCAAGTTATGTATATTCATACATATTGACGGGTAACCCGGTTCTACCATTGTTTAATAGTTATTTTAAGTCTCCATATTTCCAAAATATAAATTTTCATGATAGCCGATGGTATACGGGATTTCGCTGGGACATTATTTGGCGAATAGTTTTTCATTCCGGGAAATACATTGAAAGCGGCGACAAGGCACCAACATTAGCCTTAATTGCATTGGCCGGTAGCTTTTTTATTTCGACAATTAGATCTAGAAGCCGTGCATTGGCAGGTATAGCATTATTATCATTATTAATCCCGCTGTATGAAATTCAGTACATTAGGTACGCTCTGCCAGCGATGGTCCTAATAATACCGGCAATGCTTTTTGGAGTTCAATGCACAGATTCCAATAATGAATATAGCGCAGGTGTTTACCTCGCATTGATTATATTAATAATCGGAAACATTTTGTTTTTACCTGGTGCATCTTGGCAAACCCAAAATGGAGCATTAATGGCCAGGGTTTATAATGGTTCTGATGCCGTTGTTGATAAATTTGCACCAATAAGTCGACTCTCTAAGATGATATATTCCCGATATGGCGCGATGGCTCGAACATTAATACTCGATATGCAGAGTCCATTCAGTGCGGTATTTGCAGGACGTGCGTTCACGGATAGTTGGTACGATCCACGATTGGAAAAACTTGTAAGAAATGCAAATTTTAATGGTAGCTCAAAAGCGTGGGATAGAATATTAAAGTACACAGGTGCAAATATTGTGATTACAGATAAGAATAATAAGTCGCCCTTGAACAATCCAATTCTTGTGCCGCCTATTCTTACGCAGTCCATGTCCATGCGGTATGGCGGGTCGCAGCCGCATGGCGATGTTGCGCCCCTGCGGCAAGATGTGCACCCTGCGGGCCT
>JALUXG010000019.1 GCA_027019085.1 Rhodanobacteraceae bacterium
GCTGTATCTCAAGCACGCGTACAACCTGTCTGACGAAGCGGTGTGTCAGCGCTGGCTGGAGAACCCTTACTTTCAATACTTTTGCGGTGAGGTGGTGTTTCAGACCCGCCTGCCGTGCGACAACTCTGTAATGACCCAGTGAAAAGCTGCACAGGCGATACTACGAGAAGGAGACGCCTGTGAGCATGGTGATGGAAGAAGAGATCAAGCGCTGGACGGCACGACGCAAGTCGGCCCTGGTCCTGGAGATCATCCAGGGCAAAACGACCGTGGCTGAGGCAAGCCGACAGTTCGATCTGCAACCCTCAGAGATCGAGGGGTGGGTGGAGGACGGCAAGCGTGGCATGGAGAACGCCCTGCGGGCCAAGCCCGAGGACGTGCGCGAGCAATACGAGCGCCAACTGAAGGACCTGCAGGAGGCCTACGGAGAGGCCATGCTGGAACTGCGTGCCCGAAAAAAATTGGAGTCCCTGTTGGGCAAGGACGAGACCTGATGGTCACGATCCAGCAGGGACTGCGTGAAGATGGGTTTGTGGTCTCGATGGTCAAGCTGTGTCGCTGGTTCGATGTGCCCAGGCGCACGGTGTACTACCGGCCCCGAAAGGCACTGCCCAAGGTGCAGGAGGCTTTGGCCGGACCGATCAAGGACTTGATCGAGGACGAGCCGTCGTTTGGCTATCGCACGGTGGCTGGATTGCTGGGGATGAACAAGAACACGGTGCAGCGGATCTTCCAGCTCAAAGGCTGGCAGGTGCGTAAACGCGCCGTGGGCTGTCGCCCCCGGATCGAGGCCTTGCCCTCGGTGGCCACGGCGCCTGACAAACGCTGGGCCACGGATCTGTGCCGTATCTGGGGCGGTCGTGACGGTTGGCTGACGCTGGCCCTGGTGATCGATTGCCATACACGCGAGCTGCTGGGCTGGCAGCTCTCGCGCAGTGGCAAGGCCAGTACGGCGGCCGCGGCGCTGGAACAGGCCCTGATTGCACGCTATGGCACCCTGGGGCGAGTTCGTACGCCCTTCCTGCTGCGCTCGGACAATGGCCTGGTCTTCACCAGTCGCGCCTATACGCGTCTGGTACGCAGCTATGGTCTGAAGCAGGAATTCATCACGCCGCACTGCCCGCAACAAAACGGCATGGTTGAGCGTGTGATACGAACGCTCAAGGAGCAATGTGCCCACCGGCACCGCTTTGAAAGTCAGCAGCACGCCAGCCGCGTGATCGGCGACTGGATCCAATTTTACAACCAACGCCGGCCACATCAGGCGCTGGGCATGAAGACACCCGCTCAAGCGTATGCTTTAGCGGCCTGACCTGTGCAGAAACCGCTGGGTCATTACAGCTCGCTCATGCACTGTGCGGACAGTGATGCCGGTGTCCGCGGGTGTCCGCGGACACCGCCGGGATGGTCCGGAAGATCCTGGATCTTCTCTGAAAACAATGGATTGCGATTTGCATCGGGGCTGGCATACCGCTTGCATCGCATGTTGGACAGCAACCACAGGGGCGCCAGGGGGCCCTGCATGATTCGAGATACTTCCGCACAAGACCGGCTGATCGAGGTGAAACCGGGGCGACGCCGGCTGATCTGGGCGGGATCGGCCGTGGCGCTGGTGATCGTGATCGTGATCGCGTTGCCGGGCCTGCGGCACATGCTGTCGGCCTCGCAGTCGGTCAGCGCATCGCGGCTTTCCTTTGCTACTGTGCAGCGGGGTTCGTTCGTCAACGACATCGCCGCCGACGGGCGCGTGGTGGCGGCGGTGCGTCCGACCCTGTACACCAATTCACCGGGCATGGTGACCCTGAAGGTGCATGCTGGCGACAGCGTCAAGCGCGGGCAGGTGCTGGCCGTGATCGACAGCCCGGAACTCAACAACCGGCTGGCGCAGGAGGAATCCCAGCTCGACGCCATGGAGGTCGATTACCAGCGTGCCCGCATCGATGCCCGCAAGCAGCGCGGCGCGCTGCAGCAGGCCTACGAGAACGCCAAAATCGACGCGATCAGCGCCAAACGCGACTACCAGCGCTACCTGCAGGCCTTCAAGGCCGGCGCGTTCGCGCGTTCGGATGTCGACCGCGCCGAAGACGCCATGCAGAAGGCGAATATCGCGCTCGATCATGCACGCGCCAATCTCGGTCTGGACAACGACAGCCTGGAATTCAACATCAAGGCCAAGAAGCTTGCCCACGACCGGCAGGCCCTGCGTGTCGCCGATCTCAAGCGTCAGGTCGCCGATCTCAACGTGCGTTCGCCGGTCAATGGCCAGGTCGGACAGCTGTTCGTGGCGCCACGCGCCACCGTGGCCAAGGACGCCAGGCTGCTCAGCGTGATCGACCTGTCGGCGCTGGAAGTGCAGGTGCAGGTGCCGGAGAGCTTTGCCCGCGATCTTGCCGTGGGCATGCCGGCCCGCATCAGCGGCAACGGCAACCACTGGAACGGGCAGGTCAGCGCGATCTCGCCCGAAGTGGTCAACGGTGAAGTGGCCGCACGGGTGCGCTTCGAGGGTTCCAAGCCGGAAAACCTGCGCCAGAACCAGCGCCTGTCGGTACGCATTGTGCTCGACAAACGCGACAACGTGCTGACCGTGGCGCGCGGTTCCTTCGTCGATCAGTCGGGCGGGCGCTACGCCTATGTGGTGCATGACGGGATTGCGGTCAAGACACCGATCCGCATCGGCGCCACTTCGATCGACAAGGTCGAGATCCTCGAGGGCCTGAAGGCCGGCGACAAGGTCGTGATCTCGGGGACCGACAACTTCAATGGCGCCGCGCGCGTGGCGATCAGCGATTGAGGCCGGGACTCGGGATTCGGGACACGGGACTCGGGACTCGGGACTCGGGACTCGGGGCTCGGGACTCGGGACTCGGGACTCGGGACTCGGGACTCGGAACCGGTTTCGTTTCAGTTCCGTGGTGCACTGGGTTCATTGCGGACCGTTTGTCATTGCAGGTCATTGTCCTGGGATGCTGCGAAGGAAATTCTGGATACAGCTTCTTTTGCCGGTCCATTTCCGGCTTTACCGCATGCATGATCCAAAGCGATGCCCTCCATGTTTCCGTACATCACCCCGGGTCCCGATTCCCGAGTCCCGAGTCCCGAGTCCCGAACAACAGACCCGATGACCCGATAAACGCCAAATCCACAGCACGCCACCAAAGGAAGCAACCGCCATGCTCAAGATGACCCACCTGTCCAAGGTCTACCGCACCGAAGTCGTGGAGACCTACGCCCTGCGTGATTTTTCCATCGACGTGAAGGAGGGCGAGTTCGTCGCCGTGACCGGGCCTTCCGGTTCCGGCAAGACCACCTTCCTGACCATCGCCGGCCTGCTGGAGACCTTCACCGGCGGCGAGTACCTGCTCGACGGCGCCGATGTCAGCGGCCTCAACGACAACGCCCGCTCGAAGATCCGCAACGAGAAGATCGGCTTCATCTTCCAGGCCTTCAACCTGATTCCGGATCTGAACGTGTTCGACAACGTCGAAGTGCCGCTGCGCTATCGCGGCATGAAGTCGGCCGAGCGCAAGCGCCGCATCATGGACGCGCTGGAGCGCGTGGGCCTGGCCTCGCGCATCAAGCACTATCCGGCCGAACTGTCCGGCGGCCAGCAGCAGCGCGTGGCGATTGCCCGTGCCCTGGCCGGCAGCCCGCGCCTGCTGCTGGCCGACGAGCCCACCGGCAACCTGGACACGCAGATGGCGCGCGGCGTGCTGGAGCTGCTGGAAGACATCCACCGCGAGGGCGCGACCATCGTCATGGTCACCCATGACCCCGAACTGGCCGCACGCGCGCAACGCAACGTGCACATCATCGACGGCCAGGAGGTGGACATCGCCGAGGAGCCGCGCTTCCACGCCGACCACGCCACCGGATCGCACGCCTGACCTCGACAGGCGAGTTTTCGCCGGCCGCACCGGGAATCGCACATGTTTGCCTACTACCTCGACCTGGCCCTGCGCAGCCTCAAGCGCAACAAGGGGCTCACCGCGCTGATGGTGCTGGCCATTGCGCTCGGCATCGGCGCCTCGATGACCACGCTGACGGTGCTGCACGTGCTTTCCGGCGATCCGCTGCCGGGCAGGAGCGCCACCTTGTATTACCCGCAGCTCGATCCGCGCAGTCTCGAAGACATGCGTCCGGGCGAGGCGCCGCCGAAGCAGGTGAGCTGGATGGATGGCATGAACCTGCTCAAGGCCGGACGCGCCGACCGCCAGGCCTTGATGACCGGTGGCGCGGTGGCGGTGTCGCCGCCCGACGCGGCCATCGACCCCTTCTTCGAGCGTGCGCGTTACACCACCCGCGATTTCTTTCCGATGTTCGATGTGCCGTTCCTGTATGGCCATGCCTGGAGCCGTGCCGACGACAACAACGATGCGCGCCTGGTGGTGCTCTCGTACCGGATCAACGAGCGCCTGTTTGGTGGCGCCGACAGCACGGGGAAGGTCCTGCGCATGGGGGGCAAGGATTTTCGCATCGTCGGCGTGCTCAAGCCGTGGCGACCGGCGCCGCATTTCTACGACCTGATGACGGGCGACTACAGCAACAGCGAAGGGGTGTACTTGCCCCTGCTCACCGCGACTGACCTGAAGTTCCCGTTCAACGGATCGCGCGACTGCTGGGGCAACAGCGCCAATGTCGACCAGAAAACCGCGCAATGCACCTGGCTGCAGTTCTGGGTGCAGCTCGATACCCCGGCGAAGGCTGCGGCCTACAAGCAGTTCCTGGACAACTATTCGCGGCAGCAGAAATCGCAGGGCGTCTACCAGCGCGACCCCAACGTGCGATTGCCCGACCTGATGCAGTGGTTGGATTACAACCAGGTCGTGCCTTCCGATGTGCAGATGCAGTTCTGGCTGGCGCTGGGCTTCCTGGTGGTCTGCCTGGTCAACACCATCGGCCTGATGCTGGCCAAGTTCCTGCGCCGTGCGGGCGAGCTTGGTGTACGCCGTGCGCTGGGGGCATCGCGTCGGTCGATTTTCGCCCAGTTGCTGGTCGAGGCCGGCGCGGTGGGGCTGGTCGGCGGCATCGGAGGATTGCTTCTGGCGCTAGCCGGATTGGGACTCGTGCGCATGCAGGCAACCGATTACGCCCCGCTCGCGCATCTGGACATGTCGATGTTGGGGGCAACGATGCTATTGGCGGTTGTCGCAACCTTGTTCGCCGGCCTGCTGCCGGCCTGGCGCGCTTGTCTGATTCCGCCCGCCCTTCAATTGAAGAGTAACTGACATGGAAATCGGACCCATACTCTCGACCCTTCGCCGGCACAAGATCACTGCTTTCCTCCTGGTGATCGAAATTGCCCTGACGTGCGCCATTGTCAGCAATGCCGTTTTTCTCATCAGCCAGCGGCTGGAGCGCATGAAAATGCCCAGCGGAGTGGCCGAGCATCAGTTGGTGATGGTGCAGATGACCCATACCACACCGGCCAGGGATGCCATGGCACGCACGCAGGCGGACCTGGCCGCGTTGCGTGCCATACCGGGCGTCAAGGATGTCACCCTGGCCAGTCAGGTGCCTTTGACCAACAGTTCCTCCAATACCGAAATCCGGACCGACCCGAGTCAGAAACTGCCGACGCTCAATGCAACCCAGTATTTCGGACAGGACCTGATCCGTACCTTTGGCGCACAGCTGGTGGCCGGGCGCGATTTTCGCCCCGATGAATATCTGGATTACGCCAAGGTGATTCACAATCTCGATCTTGTCCGCACGCAAACCAGTTCGGTGGTGATCACGGAGGCCTTGGCGGAGCGACTGTGGCCCGGGGAGTCGGCACTGGGCAAGCGGATTTACTTCGCCGGTGTCGAGACCCGTGTGGTCGGCGTGGTCAAGTCACTCGTGCGCCCGTCCCTTTTCGAGGGGGATGGCGGGGCACAATGGTCGATGATTTTCCCGCTTCGCATGGATGTCAATCACGCATCCAGATACGTGTTGCGTACCGAACCCGGTAGCCGAAGGCGGGTGCTTGATGCGGCGGCCAGGGTGCTGCGCCAGCTCGATCCGCACCGCATCATCCTGGAGAAACAGACCTTCGCCGAGATCCGCACGGACTACTTCCGCAACGACCGCGCGATGGCCGGCATCCTGCTGGGCGTGATCGTTGCACTGCTCACCGTGACCGCGCTGGGCATCGTCGGCCTGGCCAGTTTCTGGGTCGCGCAGCGCCGCCGCACCATCGGCGTGCGGCGTGCACTCGGGGCGACCCGTGGCGACATCCTGCGTTATTTCCAGACCGAGAACTTTCTGCTGGCGACGATCGGCATCGCCCTGGGCATGGTGCTGGCCTGGGGTATCAACCTGTTCCTGATGCAGCACTACGAGGTGGCGCGCCTGCCATGGATCTATCTGCCAGCGGGCGCACTGGCGCTGTGGCTGATCGGCCAGCTGGCCGTGCTCGGCCCCGCGCTGCGCGCCTCGCACGTGCCGCCGGTGGTGGCGACCCGTTCAGTGTGATTGAAGAGGAGCGCAACTGCACATGCTGGCCTACTATTCCCGACTCGCGCTGCGCAGCCTGCGCCGCAACCCGATGTTGACGGCACTCATGGTACTTACCATCGGTTTCGGCGTGGCCGCCTCGATGACCACCTACGCGGTGTTCCGCGCGGTCTCCGGGAATCCGATACCGGACAAGTCGGCGCAATTGTTCAAGCCGCAGATCGACAACTGGGGGCACGATAACGGACGCTCGAGCGACGAGCCGCCCGATGCCATGGACTATACCGATGCCATGGCGCTGATGCGTGCGCACAAGGCTGAGAAACAGACGGTGTTGTATCCGGTTGGATTGTCGGTGATTCCCGCCAACCCGCAGTCCAGACCGTTCCTTGCCAACGGTTATGCAACCTATACCAGTTTTTTCCCGATGTTCGAGGTGCCTTTCAAGTACGGCGGAGCGTGGCCGGCATCCGATGATACGCAGCACGCTCCGGTGGTGGTGATCAGCGCCAAACTTAATCAGCGTCTGTTCGGCGGGGCCAACAGCGTCGGCCGCAGCATGAATATCGAGGGCAATAGTTACCGTATTGCCGGTGTCGTGCGGTCGTGGAATCCGCAGCCGCGTTTCTTCGATGTCAACAACACACAGGGATTCAAGTCCGAATCGCCGGAATTCTGGATTCCCTTCACGCGCGCGGTCGATCTGAAGATCCAGACCTGGGGCAACAACAACTGCAATGCCGGTTCGCCTCCCGGCTGGGTTGGCTGGCTGCATTCGGAATGCGTCTGGTTGTCGACCTGGGTCGAATTGCCGACCGCGAAAGCAGTAGCGCGTTACAGGCAGTATCTGGAGGCCTATGCCGCGCAACAGCAGCAGGCGGGGCGTTTTCACTGGGCGCCGAACGTGCGCTTGCGCAATGTCACGCAATGGCTTGATTACAAGCATGTGGTGCCGCAGGAATCGCAGGTCTCGCTGCTGGTTGCGTTGGGGTTTCTGGTGGTATGCCTCGTCAATACCGTCGGCCTGCTGCTGGCCAAGTTCATGCGTCGTGCGCCGGAGATCGGCGTGCGACGTGCATTGGGCGCTTCACGCTACGAGGTGTATCGCCAGTTCCTGGCCGAGGCGGCCATGGTAGGCGTGGCCGGAGGAGTGGTGGGACTGGGGCTGACGGCTCTGGGCGTGCTCGGCATCGGCATGGTGTTCGATCCGGACATTGCGCGCCTGGCGCACGTGGATGTCTCGCTGATGCTGCTGACCGTGCTGGTGGCGGTCCTCTCCACCGTAATTGCCGCGTTCTATCCCACCTGGCGGGCCGCGCATGTGCAACCGGCTTGGCAACTGAAATCGAATTGAGCGGGGAAAGGCATGAACTTGCAAGTCAAACCCATCTTCTCCGCGTTGCGCCATCACAAGGCCGGCACCCTCCTGATTGCGCTGCAGATTGCCCTGACCCTGGCCATCGTCTGCAACGCGCTGTTCATCATCCAGCAACGCATCTCGCTGCTCACGCGTCCTAGCGGTGTCGACGAGGCACATCTGATCCGGGTGATGAACGGCTGGGTGGGTGCCAGCGACAAGGATGTCGGTCCGCTGATGCAATCCGACCTGGACACCCTGCGGCGCCTGCCGGGTGTGGTGGATGCCTACGCCACCAATGCCACGCCGCTCAGCGGGGGCGGCTGGGCTACCGGGATGCATTCGAAGCCGGATGGCAAGGGCAAGCGTGTGCAGACGGCCATCTATTTTTCCGATGCTCATACTCTGGACACGTTGGGGCTGAAATTGGTCGCCGGGCGCAACTTTCACGCCAGTGAAGTGCAGGGCTTTCTGCCGAACGACACGTTGCAACCGCCGCAGATCATTGTCACTCGCGCCCTCGCCGACAATCTGTTTTCTGATGGCCATGCGGTCGGCAAGGTCGTCTACCTGGGCAAGAAACCCAGCACCATCATTGGTGTGGTGGCACGTTTGCAGGTGCCATGGGTCGCCAGTTGGGCTTCGAATTGGGAGGGCAATTCGACCCTGGTGCCGCGACAGATGTTGACCAACGGCACCAACTACGTGATCCGCGTGCGCGACGGACAACTGCAGAAGGTCCTGCACAGTGCGCCGGCGGCCTTGCTGGCGGCCGATCGCATGCGCGTGATTCCGGATGATCAGGGAGTCGTGACGTTCGAACAGATGCGGGCCAAGGCCTACAAGAGCGATCGTGGCATGGCCATCCTGATGGGCGTGATCTGCACGGTGCTGCTGGCGATTACCGCAGCCGGCATCGTCGGCCTGACCAGTTTCTGGGTCGGCCAGCGCCGCAAGCAGATCGGCGTGCGCCGCGCGCTGGGCGCGACCCGACACGACATCCTCGGCTATTTCCTCACCGAGAACCTGCTGATCGGTATCGCCGGTGTGGCTATCGGCGGGGCCCTGGCCGTGGGCATGAACCAGTGGCTGATGCACGCCTTCGAGATGCAGCGCCTGTCCTGGCCGTGGATCGCCGGTGGCGTGGTGGTGCTCCTGCTGCTGGGCCAGGCCGCCGTGCTGGCCCCGGCGCTGCGCGCCTCGAACGTGCCGCCGGTGGTGGCCACGCGCAGCGTGTAATCACAATCAAGGTCAATGATGCTCGCTTACTACTTCCAACTGGCTATTCACAGCCTCAAGCGCAACAAGGTGCTCACGGCGTTGATGGTGCTGGCCATTGCCGTCGGTATCGGTGCATCGATGACTACACTGACGGTACTGCATGTGCTGTCGGGCAACCCGATTCCGGAAAAGAGTGCGCGGCTCTATCGCGTGCAGATCGACCCGCGCGGCAGCTTCGGCTTCCGACCCGGCATGGAGCCGCCAAACCAGGTTTCATGGATCGACGGCATGAACCTGCTGCACGCCGCGCGCGCGGATCGGCAGGCGCTGATGACGGGCGGTCTGGTGGCGGTCCAGCCGGCACAGTCCATGCTCGATGCGTTCTTTGCGCCGGCACGCTACACCAGCGCAGGATTCTTCCCGATGTTCGACGTGCCATTCCGCTACGGTCATCCCTGGAATGCCGCCGACGACCAGGCCAGTGCGCGCGTGGTGGTGTTGAGCCATGCCCTGAACGAGAAGCTGTTCGGTGGCAGGAACAGCGTGGGCCGGATGCTGGATGTGGGTGGCCATGCCTTGCGTGTGGTCGGTGTACTCGGCGACTGGCGGCCCAATCCGCTGTTCTACGACCTGACCCGCAACAGCTACAACGCCACGGAAGGCATCTACGTGCCGTTGTCGACATCGCAGGTTCTGGGATTCGCGCACGATGGCAGTACCGATTGCTGGGGCAACGGCGGCGGCAGCAAGCGCATGGATCCGGCGGCTCCGTGCGCGTGGCTGCAGTTCTGGGTGCAATTGGATACGCCGGCCAGCGCGGCCGCCTACCGCCGGTTCCTGGTGCATTACTCGCAGCAGCAGAAGGCCTTGGGACGTTTCCAGCGCCCGCCGAACGTGCGCCTGCGCAATGTCATGCAGTGGCTGGATTACAACCAGGTGGTGCCCGCCAATGTGCGTCTGCAGACCTGGCTGGCCTTCGGCTTCCTGTTCGTGTGCCTGGTCAACACGGTGGGCCTGATGCTGGCCAAGTTCATGCGCAGGCAGGGGGAGCTGAGCGTGCGACGCGCCATGGGCGCCTCGCGCCGGACCCTGTTTGCGCAATTGCTGGTGGAATCGGGCGTGGTTGGCCTGGCCGGCGGTGCCGGCGGGCTGGTGATCGCGTTGCTCGGACTGTGGCTGGTGCGCCATCGCCCCGCGGCCTATGCCTCGCTGGCGCATTTGGATGGCGCCATGCTGATGATCACGTTCCTGCTTGCGATCTGCGCCAGCCTGCTGGCCGGTGTGCTGCCCGCGTGGCGCGCATGTTCCATCACCCCTGCATCGATGCTGAAGAGCCAGTGACATGGATATCCGGCCGATTTTTTCCGCGCTGCGACGCCACAGGCTGGTCATGGGCATGCTGATCCTGGAAATCGCGCTGACCTGCGCCATCGTGTGCAATTCGGTGTTCCTGATCATGCAGAACCTGCAGCGCATGAACCTGCCGAGCGGCATCGCCGAGCATCAGTTGGTGGTGGTGCAGATGGCCAGCATCAGGGATCGTCCGGACGCCGATGCCAGGGCGCAGGCCAACCTGGCAAGCTTGCGACAGATTCCCGGTGTGCGTCAGGTGGCGCTGGTCGACAAGATGCCATTCATGTTTTCCGGCAACAACAGCGACATCAAGCTGCGCCCCGACCAGCCGCAGCCTTCCCTGAGCGCCGGGCTGTATTTCGGCGAGAACCTGCTGTCGGCCTTCGGGGCGCGTTTGATCGCCGGGCGAATGTTCCATGCGGACGAATACCTCAGCCTCGACCGGGCCCTGCGCGGTCTGCATGACAACAACGTCCGGGACCTTCCGCGCGTGGCCATCGTCACCCGCGCCATGGCACAGCGCCTGTGGCCCGGACAGAACGCGCTGGGCAAGACGTTCTACATCGGCAAGGACATCCAGATGCACGTGGTCGGTGTCCTGGCGCAGCTGGCACGGCCCAACAGCCTGCAGCGCGGCGTCGGGTTCAGTTGGGTGGTGCCGATCCGGATGAATGCCGATGAAGGGGGGTACTACGTGATCCGCAGCGCGCCGCGCGACCGGGCACGGGTGCTGGCCGATGCGGTGGCCAGGCTCAAGCAGCACAATCCCGGCAGCATCGTGATGGCGCAGCGCTCGTACGACCGGATGCGTGCCGAATACTTCAGCGGCGATCGCGCGATGGCGGGAACGCTCATCGCCGTCTGCCTGGCCCTGCTGGTCATCACGGCGCTCGGCATCGGTGGCCTTGCCAGCTTCTGGGTCGCCCAGCGCCGGCGCACCATCGGCGTGCGCCGCGCGCTGGGCGCCACGCGCGGCGACATCCTGCGCTACTTCCAGACCGAGAACTTCCTGATCGTCGGCTTCGGCATCGCGCTGGGCATCGTGCTGGCCTATGGCCTCAGTCTGCTGCTCATGGCGCACTACGAACTGCCGCGTCTTCCGTTTTCCTATCTGCCCGCCGGCGCACTGATCCTGTGGTGCGTGGGTCAACTGGCGGTTTTGGGTCCGGCCCTGCGTGCGGCGGCGGTGCCGCCGGTGGTGGCCACGCGTTCGGTGTAATGGGTCAAGAGCCGGTACCCGGGGCCCGTGACCCGGAACCCGGCTCTTGCAGGGGTTCATCAGCATGCAGTGATGGGCGGTTTGTTGGTTGGCTACAGGTAGGGCGACTAGCAAAAGCACATGCCCGCACCGGTTTTCGACGCGAAGTTCGGGATGAGGTGATGACTACACAGCGCAATCAACCCACAACGAAGGCGGGTCCCGGTTTCCGGACCCCGGGTCAAGAGGATCGTCAGTAATGTTCACCTACTACATCGACCTGGCCCTGCGCAGTCTCAGGCGCAACACGGTGCTCACGGCGCTGATGGTGCTGGCATTGGCCTTGGGCATCGGGGCCTCGATCACCACGCTCACGGTGCTGCGGTTGTTGTCGGGCGATCCCTTGCCCGCGCGCAGCGCGCAGCTTTACTACCCGCAGGTCGATCCGCGGCCGGCGCTGGACGACCCGTCCCGCGCCCGGCCGATGCCGGCCATGAGCTGGACCGATGCGATGAACCTGGTCAACGCGCGCAAGGCGCGTTATCAGGCGGCGATGGCGCTGACCCAGGCCAAGGTGATGCCGGCGAAGACCGGCGAGCGCCCCTTCTTCAGCGACGCGGTGATGACCACTGCCGATTTCTTCCCGATGTTCGACGTGCCGTTCCGCTACGGCTCGGGCTGGAGTGCCGGGGAAGGTCAGGCACGCGCGCGGGTGGTGGTGATATCTGATGCGCTGAACCGCAAGCTGTTCGCCGGCGCCAACAGCGTCGGCCGCACGCTGCGTATCCGGGACCACGATTTCCGCATCGTCGGCGTGCTGCGTCCATGGTCGCCGCAGCCGCGCTTCTACGCGGTGTGGCTGGGTGGGCGCAGCTACGGCGATGGCGACGGCGTGTTCCTGCCCTTGCATACCGCGGTGGCGGACAAGATGTCGCCGAACAACCTCAACTGCTTCGCCGCCGGCGGCGACCTGAACGACCTGACCAAGGCCCCGTGCATCTGGCTGGGCGTGTGGGTGGACCTGCCCACGGCGTCGCAGGCGCGCGCCTATCGCGGCTTCCTGGACAACTACGTCCACCAGCAGATCGCGCTCGGGCGCATGCACCGCACCGACGTAGCCATGCCCGACCTGATGCAGTGGATGCGCGAATCCCACGTGGTGCCCAGCGACGTGCAGCTGCAGACTTGGCTGGCCTTCGGCTTCCTGCTGATCTGCGTGGTCAACACGGTGGGGTTGCTGTTGGCGAAGTGCCTGAAGCGCTCGCAGGAAATCGGCGTGAGGCGGGCGCTGGGCGCATCGCGACGCGCGGTGTTCGCGCAATTCATGGTCGAAGCTTCGATCATTGGTCTGGCCGGTGGTTTGCTTGGCCTGTTATTCGCCGAGCTGGGGTTGTGGGCCATTCGCCAGCAGCCGGCCGAATACGCGGATCTGGCCCATCTGGACCTGGGCATGTTCGCGTTCACCTTCGTGGTCGCGCTGGTTTCCAGTCTGCTGGCCGGCGTCCTGCCGGCATGGCGGGCCAGCGTTCTGGCGCCGGCACCGCAACTGAAGGCTTCCTGAGGGAGGGGCTCATGAATATCCGTCCGATCCTGTCCACCTTGCGCAAACATCGTATTCCCACGGCGCTGATCGTGCTGGAAATCGCATTGGCCTGCGCCGTGTTGTGCAATGCGATCTTCATGATCGGCCAGCGACTGGAGGCGATCCACCAGCCCAATGCGATTGATGAAGCGGGTCTTTCGATAGTTACCGTGCGCGGCCTCAATCCGAAAAATGCCGCCGATGACCTGCCACGCAACCTGGCAGCCCTGCGTCACCTGCCCGGTGTGAAGGCGGTCGCGGCAATCAATGTCGTGCCCCTGAGCAACGACGGCTGGAACACGGGTTTCACGACCCAGTCGGGGGTCAGGGAGTTCAGTGACGACAGTTACGTCAATGTGGCCGAGTACCTCGTGACGGCCGATGCGGACAAGGCCCTGGGACTCAAGCTTTTGCGCGGGCGGTTCTTCCATTCAGAGGAATACGCCGCGGGCACACTGGGCAAATCCTTCATGCCCACCGGGCACGCGATCGTGATCACGCAGAGTTTCGCCCGGCGCATGTGGCCTGACCAGGACGCGCTGGGCAAGGTGCTCTACATGGGCGACAAGTACAGCTACACCGTGGTCGGTGTGGTCGCCGACGTGCTGCGACCGGACAGGAACGGCGGCGGCCTGGCCAGTTTCAGCTACAGCGTGTTCCTGCCCATGGCTCCGGTGGAAGCGGCGCTGAACAAATATCTTGTCCGCAGTGCTCCACAGGACCGGGCCCGTGTGCTGCGTGAGGCGGTATCCACGCTGGAGAAGATTTCACCCGAAGCAGTCGTGAACGGGAAAACCTTCAGCGACATCCGCAACGCGTACTTCGCCGACACCCGCTCGATGGCCTGGATGCTGGTGCTGGTGTGCGTGGTGATGGTGGCGGTGACGGCCTTCGGTATCGTCGGCCTGTCGAGCTTCTGGGTCGGCCAGCGGCGTCGCCAGATCGGCATCCGCCGTGCCGTCGGCGCCACCCGCGCCGATATCCTGCATTACTTCCAGACCGAAAATTTCCTCATCAGCAGTTTCGGCGTGGTGCTGGGCATGCTGCTGGCCTATGGCGCCAACCTGTACCTGATGCAGCACTACGAGATGGCGCGCATGCCGTGGACCTTCTTCCCGGTCGGCGCGGTCACGCTGTGGCTGATCGGCCAGCTATCCGTCCTCGGCCCGGCCCTGCGCGCCTCGCATGTGCCGCCGGTGGTGGCCACAAGGAGTGTATGAAACGGTGAGGGGGCAGGGCATGATGACGCATGACAACCGCGGCGCCTTGACACAAGTCATGGCAACCCCGGGGCGGGGTGCCGCATCCATCCTTACATGGACAGGCATTCCATGCGCACGGTATTGATCATCGACGACAACCCGGCAGTGGGCGAGGCACTCTCGCTGCTGCTGTCGCTGCACGACATCCGCCCGTTGACGGCATTGTCGCAGGCCGAGGGCATGGCCGTTCTGGCACGCGAGCAGGTCGATGTGGTGATCCAGGACATGAACTTTTCCGCCGACACCACCTCGGGCGAGGAGGGCGTGGCGCTGTTCGCTTCGATACGTGCGCAATACCCGGACCTGCCGGTGATCCTGCTGACCGCCTGGACCCACCTGGAGACCGCGGTGGAGCTGGTCAAGGCCGGTGCCGCCGACTACGTGGCCAAGCCCTGGGACGACAGCAAGCTGCTGACCACGGTGGAGAACCTGCTGGAGCTGTCCGAGTCCACCCGCGAGGTCAAGCGCACGCGCAGCGAGCGTCGCCGGCGCCGCGAGCAGCTGGAAGCCAAGTACGACCTGGACGGCATGGTATTCGCCTCGGAAACCACCTGCCGCACGGTGGAGCTGGCCTGCCAGGTGGCGCGTTCGGAGGTGCCGGTGCTGGTGACCGGCCCCAATGGCGCGGGCAAGGAACGCATTGCGCGCATCGTGCATATCAATTCGGCCGTGCGCGAGGGACCCTTCGTGACGGTCAACTGCGGCGCCCTGCCCAGCGAGCTGATCGAGGCCGAGCTGTTCGGCGCCGATGCCGGTGCCTATACCGGCGCGACCAAAGCGCGCGAGGGACGCTTCGAGCTGGCCGACGGCGGCACGCTGTTCCTGGACGAGATTGGCAACCTGCCGCTGTCGGGCCAGGTCAAGCTGTTGCGGGTGCTCGAGACTGGCCAGTTCGAGCGCCTGGGCTCGGGTCGCACGCGCCAGGTGAAGGTGCGTGTCATCAGTGCCACCAATGCCGACCTCAAGGCGATGATTGCCGAGGAGGCGTTCCGCGAGGACCTTTTCTACCGGCTCAACGTGATCGAGGTGAACCTGCCGCCGCTTGCCGAGCGCAGTGACGACATCCTGCCCCTGGCCGAGCATTTCCTCGATGGTCGCGCCGAACTTTCAGATGAAGCACGCGAGGCTATGCTTGCGCATGCCTGGCCGGGCAATGTACGCGAGCTGAAAAATGCCATCGACCGCGCCTGCTTGCTGGTGCAGGGCGAACCGATCGGGCCCGGGCACCTCAATCTTGTTGCAGGCACGACACAGGCGCCGGCTGCGTGGCGAAATCTCGATGAACCGTCGAAGGAAACCGTGGAAAGCGCCTTGCGTACGCATGCCGGGGTCATCAGCCGTGCGGCGCAGTCGCTGGGCCTGTCGCGCCAGGCGCTGTACCGGCGCATGCAACGCTACGGCATAGAGAGTTGAACGTGCCCAGGGGGCTGGCATGCGCATGAAATCCCTCGAGGGGCGGATGGCCCTGATGACCGGCGTGGCCAGTGCGACCGGTGCGCTGGTGTATGCCGCCGTGACCGAATGGCCGCTGCCGCAGCTGCTTGCCGAGGCGTTCGGTTTCCTGCAGGTGCCGTTTGACAGTGGCTGGCTTCGCACGCCCACCGGCGGCCTGCTGATTACCGTCACGATCCTGGTGCCGGTCGCACTCTGGCTGGGTGGTCGCATGGCACATCCGATACTGCGCCTGGTGCGCGCCCTGGAGGGTGCGGTAGCCAGTTACCGCGACGGCGATTTCGGGTTTTCCATTGCCACCCGCCGGCACGACGAACTGGGCGATCTGGTGCGCCTGCACAACCAGCTCGGGCAGACCCTGCGCGAACAACGCCAGCATCTGGTGCAGCGCGAGCTGCTGCTCGACACCGTGGTGCAGCAAACACCGGTGGCGCTGGTCCTGACCGATGCGCACGATCACATCACCTACGCCAACATCGCGGCACGGCAGTTGTTCAACGAGGGCCGGGCCATGGAAGGCGAGCGTTTCGGTCCGTTGCTCGAAGCCGATTCGAGTGCATTGCACGATATCGTGCGCAGTGGGCGTGACGCGCTGGTGCCGGTGATGCTGGAGGGCGGCGAGGAGACCTATCACGTCACGCAACGCAATTTCCGGCTGCAGGGCCGTGCGCATCGCCTGCATCTGTTCCGGCGCATGACGCGGGAGATATCGCGCCAGGAAGTGGCGACCTGGAAGCGCGTGATCCGCGTGATCAGCCATGAGCTGAACAATTCGCTGGCGCCGATCTCCTCACTGGCGCATTCAGGCGCGGAACTCGCGCGCCGCGGCGATCTGGATCGGCTTCCCGCGGTGTTCGAGGGCATCTCCGAGCGGGCGCGGCATCTGCACCATTTCATCAGCGGCTACGCCGATGTCGCGAAACTGCCGGCGCCGCGTATGGAAGCGGTGTGCTGGAAGGATTTTCTGGATGCACTGGCCATGCATGCCCGATTCAGTCTGGAAGGAGCACCGCCGCAGCGGGAGGCTCACTTCGATGCGACACAGGTGGAGCAGGCCCTGATCAACCTGCTCAAGAATGCACACGAATCGGGCTCTGACCCCGATGCGGTCAGCCTGAAAGTGGGCGAGCACGCCGGGCACTGGCACATCGAGGTGGCCGACCGCGGGCCGGGCATGCGCGACAGCGTGCTGCAGCAGGCTTTGCTGCCGTTCTATTCGACCAAGCGCTCGGGTACCGGGCTGGGCCTTGCGCTGGCGCGAGAGATCGTCGAGGCGCACGGTGGGCAATTGCGTCTGGACAACCGTCGTCACGGCGGTTTGCGGGTGAGCATGCTGCTGCCGTTCGCCCCGGGCTGACGCCTCCAGCATCCCGAAACCCGGCAAGGATCGCCTATACTCGCCGTCCCGGTCAGCGGGGAGGATGACGCATGGAAACAGCTTGGGTGGCCGACAGTCATGGCGAGCGGCCGGCAGGCACGGTGGCGCTGTCCACGCGCGTTGCCTTCGTCATCGAGCTGGCGCGTCGGCTGCACCAGTACGGCACGGCGGCGCCGCGCCTGGAAGACGCTGTCGGCAGCGTTGCCCAGCAGCTGGACCTGCGTGCAGAAGTGTGGTCCAGCCCGACGGCGATCATTGTCTCCTTTGCCGATCTGGCGCAGGGCGAGGACGCTATTGCGCAGATCAGTCAGGTCATCCGCATGCCGCCCGGTGACGTCAATCTGGAGCGCCTGTGCGAGGTGGATGCGATTGCGCACGGGGTCACCGATGGCCGCATGGGCATCGAGGAAGGTGCACGCGAACTGCGGCGACTGTCGCGCCCGACCACTCGCGGCCGCAAGCTGGCGATGACCCTTGGGTTCGCCTTGTCGGTGTTCGGCTTTGCCGTACTGCTGCACGGTTCATGGGCCGATGCCGTTACCGCAGCGGCACTAGGCTGGATGATCGGTGTGCTGATGATCGTGGCGGCCAGCCATCCGCGCGTCGCGCTGGCGGGCGAGGCGCTTGCCGCCGTGCTGGCCGCGAGCGGTGCCAGCCTGGTCAGTGCATGGCTGGTACCCCTGCATGTGAATCTGGTGGTGCTGTCGGCACTGATCGTGCTGGTGCCGGGGATGATGTTGACCGCAGCGGTTCGCGAACTTTCGGCACAGCATCTGGCATCGGGCGTTTCACGCCTGTTCGGGGCCCTGGCTTCCATGCTGAAGCTGATTTTCGGAGTGATGGTGGTATTCGCCGCCAGCTCCTGGCTTGGGGTGAGGCTTCCGGCAGCAACGTTGCCGCCGGTGCCTTCATGGGTGGAGTGGCCGGCTCTGGTGGCAGGTACGTTCGGATTTGCCCTGGTATTCCAGGCAGCACGCCGCGACTGGGTACTGGTGGCCCTGTCGGCGATGCTGGGTTATCTGGTGGCCCGCGAAACCGGTGCCGGTTTCGGACCCGCATTTGGTGTGTTCATGGGTGGCCTGGTTCTGAGTGCGCTGAGCAATGCGTATGCGCGATACGCGCGGCGCCCTGGAGCGTTGATCCGGGAGCCGGGCATTATTCTTCTGGTTCCGGGAAGCATCGGTTACCAGACGCTTGCCTTCCTGGCCCAGCGCAATGTCCACAGCGGCACCGAAATGGCGATTGTTCTGGTCACGCTGCTGGTGGCACTGGTGGCCGGCCTGCTGTTCGGTGACCTGCTGATTGTCCCCCGGCATAGCCTGTAATGCTTCTGGCATGAAATGCCGGGCACGAAAAAAGCGCCAGCAAGGCGCTTTTTTCGTAATCGCAGGAGCCGATGATCAGTCACTTGATCAGCAGGTCCTTTTCCTTCTTGCCGGCCTTGAGCGCGGCATTGAACCAGCGCGGGCGCTTGCCACGGCCGGACCAGGTCTGCGCCGGATCGTCCGGGTTGCGGTATTTCGGCGCCACCTTGCTGGTGGTGCGTCGACCGCGCCGGCCGCCGCGCGTGCCGAAGACTTCCTCGAAGGTGAAGCCTTCGTCCTTGATCAGTTTCTGAATCCGTTCACGCAGTTTGACCACTTTTTCCTTTTCCAGCTCGACCTTGCGCTGTTCGGCCTTGTTGATGAGGTCATTGAGCTGTTTGGGATTCAACTTGTTCAGATCGACTGCCATGAATGCACTCCAGATGGTTACAGGGGATAGAAAGGCTGCCAGCAGCCCGTGGGGCGCAGTGATTCTGCATCAAATGGCGGGTGTTTGCAAAATACCCATGGTTAATGGGGGTTAAATGCACTTCGATTATGCAGGCGAAGTGGACCTTGTTGTCGACGTATGTTGATGGGTTGTCTGTTCGAAATAGTGCATGAAGTCTTTATGCAGAATACGCCGTGACAGGTGCGCCAATCCATAAAGCCGGTGACCGTGCAACCGGCTTGGGATGGACAGGAGGTTTTGCGTACGGAGGCATGATTTGCACAGTGTTAATACAGGCTTCATGCATTCACGCATTGGCTGCCACAAGCATTTCGAGCAACGCATCATGTGACAGGGATCGATTTTCGCTTTCACCACGACGTCGGTATTCGTAGGTCCCGGAGTCGAGTCCGCGATCACTGACGACCACGCGGTGCGGAATGCCGATCAACTCGATGTCGGCGAACATCGGGCCCGGGCGCAGGCCGCGGTCATCGAGCAGCACGTCCAGCCCGCGTTCGCGCAACTGGTCGTAGAGCGCCAGTGCCGCATCCTGGGCCCGTGTGCCTTGGCGCGAATTGATGACGCATATGGCGACATTCCACGGCGCCATCGGGTCGGGCCAGGCAATGCCTTGTTCGTCATGATTCTGTTCGATGGCGGCAGCGACGATGCGACTGATGCCGATGCCGTAGCAGCCCATCAGCATGCTGCGCGCCTTGCCGTTCTCGTCCAGCACGGTAGCGCCCATGGCCTGGGCATATTTGCCACCAAGCTGGAAGACATGGCCAACCTCGATCCCGCGCGCGATGTGCAGTGTCCCCTGACCGTCCGGCGAGGGGTCGCCATCGACGACCTTGCGCAGATCGGCGATACGGGTCATCTGTGCGTCACGTTCCCAGTTGGCGCCGGTGTAATGCGAACCCTCGGCATTGCCGCCACAGACGAAATCGCCCAGTACCGCGGCACTTCGGTCGACGATGACCGGGATCGACGCGGGCAGTCCGACAGGGCCGAGAAAACCCGGACGGGTGCCTGTGGCATCGAGGATCTCCGCTTCGCTGGCCAGCTCGGACACGCCCGGTAGTTCGTCCAGCTTGGAGGCCTTGACCTCGTTGATTTCATGGTCGCCGCGCAGGCAAAGCGCAACCAGTCCGTCCTTGCCCCGGACCAGCAAGGTTTTCACGCAGCGCGTTGCGTCAACGCCGAGAAACGCGCTTACTTCCTCGATGGTCCGGCAGTCGGGGGTGTCGACCCGCTGCAGTGCAGCCGAAGACGCCGGGCGCTGTGTTGCGGGCGCCAGTGCCTCGGCCAGTTCGACGTTGGCCGCATAATCCGACCCGTCGCTCCATGCGATGGCGTCTTCGCCCGATTCGGCCAGAACCTGGAATTCGTGGCTGGCGTTGCCGCCGATGGCGCCGGTGTCGGCCTGCACGGCACGAAAGCGCAGGCCAAGCCGGGTGAAGATGCGTGAGTAGGCATCGAACATCACCCGGTAGGTGGCGGCCAGCGACTCGGGCGAGAGGTGGAAGGAATAGGCGTCCTTCATCAGGAATTCGCGCGCCCGCATCACGCCGAAGCGCGGGCGGATCTCGTCACGGAACTTGGTCTGGATCTGGTAGAAGCTGACCGGCAACTGCTTGTAGCTTTTCAGCTCGCTGCGTGCGAAATCAGTGATGACCTCTTCATGTGTGGGGCCGTAGCAGTACTCCTGGTCCTTGCGGTCGCGGATCTTCAGCAGCTGGCCACCGAATTGTTGCCAGCGTCCGGTTTCCTCCCACAGCTCTCGTGGCTGGATCGATGGCATCAGCATCTCGATGGCGCCGGCGCGATTCATTTCCTCGCGCACCACCGTTTCCACCTTGCGCAGCACACGCAGGCCCAGTGGCGACCAGGTGTAGATCCCGGCGGCAAGCTTGCGCAGCATGCCGGCGCGCAGCATCAGGCGATGGCTGGCAACCTCCGCATCGGCGGGGATTTCCTTGACGGTGGCGAGATGGAACTGGCTCAGGCGCATGCGGACGGTCCGGGTGTGGGCTCCGGCCGGGACGCGTTCGCCAGGTGCGCACCTGGCATTGCGGGGGCGCATCCGAATGCCCGGCCAGGGCAGATGAACGGCCGATTATAGCGGTCGTTCGTACTGCTGTGGCAGGGCGCGCTGCGGGCTATTTGCTGCAGTAGGCCTCGTAGCGCTGCTTTTGCTGCTTGAGCTGCTGGGCGCGCAGCTTGGCATCGACCTGGACGGTCTTGCCATTGCTGTCCATGCGCTGCAGCGACTGCTTGGATTCGAGCAGCGTGATGTTGGACTGCAACTGGTCGCAGAAACGCTGGAGCTGGATCGAACGGGCGTTGCCGCTGCCCTTCGATGCCTGGCTGTCCTGTTCCTTTACGGCACCTTTCTCGCTCATGCGCGGCTGGTCGGCATCGGGCCGCGTGCGGATGACCTCGTATTTCACGCCGCGTGGCGCCATTTCGGAGAAATGCGTGGTGCCCTGGGCATCGGTCCACTTGTAGATCTGGGCGCTGGCGACCAGCGGGGCACTCACAAGCACAATGGCCAGCAGGGCGGGAAGGGATCGGCGCATGGTTAGCCTCCTTGGGTGCGTCCTCGCACCCTCCTGCGCCCATGGTACGCACAGGCGGCGGTCCGGGGAAAGTGCGGATGTGCCGTGAATGTGAGGCGTGGCACGTTCGAAACCCGGCCAGGAGTCCGGTGTGGACTCGTGTCCAGCGGCTGGATATGCGGCATCAGGCCCTGCGCAGGCGCTCGCAGATGACGGCCGGCGACGAGTGGATGGTTTACACTGGCAACTGGTCGCCACCGGAGTCCGACAAGCGCATGAGCGAACCTTCGCACGTACGCAGGCCCCGCCGCAGGGGCATTTACCTGCTGCCCAACCTGTTCACCACCGGTGCCATGTTTTCCGGCTTTTACGCCATCATCGCCGGTATCAGCGGGCAGTACTCGGTTGCCGCGGTTGCCGTGTTCATTGCCGCGCTGCTGGACAGCATGGATGGACGCGTGGCCCGGTTGACGGGCACCCAGAGCGACTTCGGGGTGCAATACGATTCATTGTCCGACCTGGTCAGCTTCGGTCTGGCACCGGCGCTGGTGATGTATTCCTGGTCGCTGTCCGCATTGCGCGACTATGGCCCGGTATGGGGCAAGATCGGCTGGACAGCGGCCTTCATCTACGCTGCCTGCGGGGCGTTGCGCCTGGCGCGTTTCAATACCCAGGCCGGGGTAGCCGACAAGCGCTACTTCCAGGGGCTGGCCAGTCCGGCGGCGGCAGGTTTGTGCATGGCTTTCGTCTGGAGCATGAACAAGGACGGCGTGAGCGGGCCCGAGCTGGCGTTCGTGACCCCGTTCCTGACCGTGGTGGCCGGTCTGCTCATGGTCAGCCGGGTACGATATTTCAGTTTCAAGGCCTGGCCGCAGCATGATCGCGTGCCGTTCCTGTGGATCCTTGCTGCGGCCCTGATCATCGCCCTTCTGGTGATCGATCCGCCGCATGTGCTACTGGCTGTTTTTGCCCTGTACGTATGTTCCGGTCCGGTCCTGACCCTGATCGGGCGGGTCAGAACCCGTCGCCGAAGGGTGCTGCGGGGCGAGCCGCCGTCCTCGTGAACATGCCCGCTTCCCGCGCCGCACGTCGCCTGGTGCGCCTGCAGGCGCTTGAGGTGCGTCCCTTGCGCTTGCGAGGTACGCAGTCACCCGTGCAGGGCCATGCGCCAGCCAGGGACCAGCCGGCAACGTCCGGGAATGCAGATGCCCGGCAAGTGGCTTGCGTGCTGCTGCTGCCTGCCGCATGTCCCCAGCGCTGCCTGGCCCTGGTCGATCGCGCCATGCTGGCGCTGGGCGATGCGTTTGCGCACGCGCCGCGGGTGTGGCTGGGTGATGCGGGCCTGCAGCCCTCGCCCCCGGCGGCGCAGGTCTACCTGGCCTTCGGTGATGCCCAGGCGAGGGCGCTGGGACACGCCCTGACCCTGGCCGAGATCCGCGAGGCCGAGGTGGTGTTGCTCGATCCCCCGGACAGCCTGCACGAAGCGGCGGCCAAGCAGCGTCTGTGGCAGGCTCTGAGACCCGTGCGGCTTCGTTTTCTCGGCCATCCCGGGGCAGGCGGCAGGTGACTGGGCAGGAAACGATGCTTGGGCGCATAATCGGTGCATGGCTGCCGTTGTCGCTCCGGAACTGCCGCGCATCCGCATGATGCGAATCGACGACCTGCCCGATGTCGTGCGCATCGAGCAGGAGGCCTACGAATTCCCGTGGAGCCCGGGCATCTTCCGTGACTGCATGAAGGCCGGTCACGCCTGCTGGGTGCTGGCATGGCCGGAAGAACTGGTGGGCTACGGCATCCTTTCGGCAGCCGCAGGCGAGGCCCATGTGCTCAATCTGTGCGTGCATCCGGACCACCAGGGAGGCGGCCACGGGCGACGCCTGCTGCACCGCCTTGTCGACCTGGCGCGCTGGCACGGCGCGGCGCGTATCTTCCTGGAGGTGCGCCCCTCCAATCGTGCCGCGCTCAAGCTCTATCTCAGTGAGCAGTTCGTCGAGATCGGGCGCCGACCGCGCTATTACCCGGCCGCACACGGGCGCGAGGATGCCATCGTGATGCTGCGCAAGCTGGCGCCCGACCATGTCGATTGAGGTTCGTCACCGGTTCATGTGAGGCGCATGAACCCAGTGCGTGCCAGAATGGCGGTTGACCTTGACAGGCCTTGGCGATCTGCATCCGCATAGCCATGGCGTCATGGCTCGCATGCCCGCATGTGGACAGACACTGCATGTGTGCACCTGATTCACGGGATGCCGGGGAGTTCGCCACGTGCCTGAACAATCACCGCCGTATTCGGTCAACTGGTTCGACCACAACATACCCCATTGGCAAGCCTGGCTTTCCCCGCTGGCTGGAAAGCCGGGCTTGCGGGCTCTGGAAATCGGAAGTTTCGAGGGCAGGTCCACATGCTGGCTGTGTGAAAACATACTCACGGCAACCGACTGTCGCATCGATTGCCTGGACCTGTTTGAAATCGATCCCGTGTTCGGCAATTACCACCAGCGGTTCCAGCGCAACACGGCGGCGTGGAAAGACCGGATCCGTGAATTTCACGGTTCGAGCTACGAGTCCCTGAAAAAGCTCGGTGGACCGTATGACATCGTGTATGTGGATGGCTGGCATTCGGCATTTGGAGCCATGGCGGACGGTGTGATGGCGTGGCCCATGCTGAATGTGGGGGGCGTGATTATCTTCGACGACTATCTTTGGGTGCCCCCGAAACTGGGATCGCCGCCCAGGCCCCCATGGTGGCGGCGCAAGTGGTATCGGATGCGTGGCCAGGACTGGAGAAAAGCAGCAATCCTCAAGCAGATCGAAAGCGTGAAGCTCGACACCCCCAAGCTGGGCGTCGACGGACTGTTGGCGACCTTGTCGGGTCATTACGAGCTGCTCGGTGTTTCCAATCAACTGGCAGTGCGCAAGACCCGTGGATTCGAGCGTGGCCAGGTCGGATACGACACATAACTTCTCGCCATAGGGTGTCCTTACCGGCCCAGCTTTTCCCGCTGCGCATGCAGCGCCTCGCGCTGGGTGCTCCAGTCGGCCAGCCGGCGGCGTTCCTGTTCGACCACCTCGGCCGGGGCGTTGTCGACGAAACGCGCATTGCCGAGCTTGCCCTCGCATTTGGCGATTTCCTTGCCGATGCGGGCGATTTCCTTCTCCAGGCGCGCCTTCTCGGCGTCCAGGTCGATCAGGCCGGCGAGCGGAATCAGCACGCGCAAATCATCGACCACCGTGGCCGCCGAGGCAGGTTCCTCGTCGTCGCGATCGAGCCACACTGGAAGTTCGGTGCGCCCCAGGAAGGCGATCTGGGCGGCGAACTTGTCCGCGCGGGTGCGGTCGACAGTGTCCCCGTCTGCCAGTAGCAACGGAATGATCTTGCCCGGCGCAATGTTCATTTCCGAACGCACCTTGCGCATGCCCGACAGTACGGCCTTGAACCACTCGATTTCCGCACTGGCATCGGCGTCCTCGTCCAGCTCGGCTGGGTTTGGCCAGGGCCGGTTCGTCAGGTGCCGGGCATCGATGCCAAGACGTGGCGCCAGCGATTGCCAGATTTCCTCGGTGATGAACGGGATTACCGGGTGCAGCGCGCGCAGCACCGTTTCCAGCACCACCAGCAGGGTGTGCCGCGTCGAGGCTGCAGCGGTTTCGTCGTTCCCCTGCAGTGCGGGTTTGGCCAGCTCCAGGAACCAGTCGCAGTATTCGTTCCAGACGAATGTGTAAAGCGTCTGCGCAAGGTGGTCGAAGCGGTAGCTGGCGAAATGCTGCTCGGCTTCGGCCAGGGTCTGTTTCAGTCGCGTAAGGATCCAGCGTTCGGCCTCGGTGACCGGTCTGTCCACGGTAGCCTGAATGCACCCCTCGGGAACATTCATCAGCACGAAGCGCGCCGCGTTCCACAGCTTGTTGCAGAACGCCTTGTAGCCCTCGGCGCGGCTGATGTCGAAGTTGATGGTGCGGCTGTAGCTGGCCAGCGCGGCGAAGGTGAAGCGCAGGGCATCGGTGCCGATGGCGGGGATGCCTTCGGGGTAGTCCTTGCGGATGCGCTTTTCCACCTTCTGGCGCACCTGGGGGATCAGCAGCGCGCGGGTGGATTTTTCCACCAGCGCCTCCAGGCCGATGCCGTCGATCAGGTCCAGCGGATCCAGGGTGTTGCCCTTGGACTTGGACATCTTCTGGCCCTCGGCATCGCGCACGATGGCATTGATGTAGACCGTGCGGAAGGGCACTTCGTCGACGAAGTACTTTGTCGCCATGACCATGCGCGCGACCCAGAAGAAGATGATGTCGAAGCCGGTCACCAGCACCGCGCTGGGCAGGAAGCGGCGGTCTTTCGACCAGTCGGCAATCATCTCGCCCTTCGCATCGAGAACCGGACCTTCCGCCGGCCAGCCCAGGGTGGAGAACGGCCACAACGCCGAACTGAACCAGGTGTCGAGCACGTCCTCGTCCTGGCGCAGCGTGCCGACCGGCGCGGTGTCGGCATGGGCCAGGGCGTCGGCCTCGTCCTCGCCGACGAAGATGTTGCCGGCCTCGTCGTACCAGGCCGGAATGCGGTGGCCCCACCACAATTGGCGGCTGATGCACCAGTCCTGGATGTTCTCCAGCCACTGGGTGTAGGTCTTGGCCCAGTTGTCGGGCACGAATTTGATTTCTCCCGAGGTGACCGCTTTCAGCGCCGGTTCGGTGATTTTCTTGCGACCACCGGGTTCTCCGGCAGGTCGGGCACGGCCCTCGGGTAGCTCGTCTGTGGTCAGGTCCACGAACCACTGGTCGGTCAGCATCGGCTCGATCACCGCATCCGAGCGCTGGCTGACCGGGACCTGCAGGGTGTGTTTTTTCGTTTCGACCAGCGCGCCCTCAGCCTGAAGGTCGTCCAGGATCATCTTGCGCGCTTCGAAGCGATCCAGCCCACGGTATGTATCCGGCGCGTTTTCGTTGACCTTTGCATCCAGTGTGAAGATGTTCAGCGGTTCCAGCTGGTGGCGCTTGCCGATCTCGTAGTCATTGAAGTCGTGCGCCGGGGTGATCTTCACGCAGCCGGTGCCAAATTCACGGTCGACGTAGTCATCAGCGATGATCGGAATTTCGCGGCCCACCAGCGGCAGCACCAGGCTCTTGCCGACCAGGTGCGCGTAGCGTTCGTCCTCCGGATGCACCGCCACGGCGACATCACCGAGCATGGTCTCGGGGCGGGTGGTGGCGATGGTCACCGCCTCGTCGCTGCCGGAGACCGGGTAGCGGATCGACCACAGGTGCCCTTCACGCTCGACGTTGTTGACCTCCAGATCCGATACCGCGGTGCCCAGCACCGGGTCCCAGTTGACCAGGCGGTTGCCGCGATAGATCAGGCCGGCGCGGTACCAGTCGATGAACACCTTGCGCACCGCGGCAGAGAGTCCCTCGTCCATGGTGAAGCGTTCGCGCGACCAGTCGGCAGCCACGCCCAGCCGGCGCATCTGCCGGGTGATGATCGAGCCCGATTCCTCCTTCCACTGCCACACCCGCTCGATGAAGGCCTCGCGTCCCAGTGCGTGCTTGTCGGTGCCGTCGGCGGCAAGCTGGTTTTCCACGATCTTCTGGGTCGCGATGCCGGCATGGTCGGTGCCGATCTGCCACAGGGTGTCGTCGCCGCGCATGCGGTGGTAGCGGACCAGCATGTCCATGATGGTCTGCTGGAACGCATGACCCATGTGCAGGGTGCCGGTGACGTTGGGCGGCGGCAGCAGGATGCAGTAGGGGTCGCCGGATCCGGTGGGCCGGAAACAGCCGTCGGCTTCCCAGCGGGCATACCACTTCGACTCGATCTGCGCGGGTTCGAAACTCTTTTCCATGGACAGGCTCGGGCGGGCGCCGGCGGCACGGCGCGGCGGGAAAGCGGGAAAAGTCCGTGATTGTACGGGTCCGGCGGTCCCGGCCCAAGCACGGGGACGGCCATCATCGCGCAGGAGCGGCGGAAGCCGCGATAACGCAGCGTCAATTCGTGCGCATGCGTCGCCCGGCCGCATGCACCGCATCGACCAGCACCTTCACGTGCTCCGGGTCGACATCCGGCGTGATGCCGTGGCCGAGATTGAACACATGCCCGGAATGATTGCCGAAGGCTTCGATAGCGCCATCGACCTCGCGCACGATGACATCCGGCGCGGCATGCAGCACGGACGGATCCAGGTTGCCCTGCAGGGCGACGCGATCGCCTACGCGGCGGCGGGCCTCGCCCAGGTCCACGGTCCAGTCCAGCCCCAGCGCCGCGCAGCCGGTATCGGCCAATGCCTCAATGTGCGCGCCCGCGCCCTTGGAGAACAGCACCAGTGGCAGTTCGGCGGCATGTGGATCGGCCTTGAGGCGTTCGGTGACCTGTGCCAGATAGCGCAGTGACAGCTCGCGGAACATCGGTGGCGACAGCAGGCCACCCCAGGTGTCGAACACCATCAGCGCCTGCGCGCCGGCTGCGGCCTGCGCGGACAGGTAGGCGGCGACCGCGCGCGCCAGCACATCGAGCAGGCGATGCATGGCCTGCGGGTCGTTCCAGGCCAGTGCCTTGGCGCGCGCGAAATCGCGCGATCCTTCGCCCTGCACCATGTAGCAGGCCAGGGTCCACGGGCTGCCGGAAAAGCCGATCAGCGGCACGCGCCCGGCCAGTTCGCGGCGGATCAGGCGCACGGCGTCCATCACGTAGCGCAATTCGCCTTCCATGTCCGGCACGGCCAGCGCCGCGATGTCGGCGGCATTGCGCAGCGGGCGTTCGAACTTCGGACCCTCGCCGGCAACAAAGCCCAGGCCCAGCCCCATTGCATCGGGGATGGTGAGGATGTCCGAGAACAGGATGGCCGCGTCCAGGTCGAAGCGCTCGAGTGGTTGCAGGGTCACCTCGCAGGCCAGTTCCGGGTTCTGCGCCAGCGCCATGAAACTGCCGGCGCGGGCCCGCGTGGCACGATATTCGGGCAGGTAGCGTCCGGCCTGGCGCATGATCCAGACTGGCGTGGTGTCGGTCGGCTCGCGTCGCAGGGCGCGCAGGAAACGGTCGTTCTTGGGTTCAGTGGGCATGGGCAGCATCGGTTCCCTGGGCAAACACCACGCGGAAGCCGCGCTTGATCTGGGCATCGCGGGCCTTCTCGAAGGCCTCGATGGCGGCCTTGTCCTCCAGGAACACCTCGCGGCGCAAGCTGGCGCGCCCGCCCTGGCGACCGGACTCGCGATACAGCGTCCAGCCACCCAGCAGGTCCTGTTCCAGCGTCAGCTGGACATACTGCGGCGGTTGGCCCGCATCCGGGTTGGTCTGCATGTAGATCCGCATGGCGCTGCGCGTGTCCGTGGTACGGCCGTGATCGCCCATTGTAGCGGCTGCGGGAGGGGCGCGTGGATCGTTTCATGCCGGGTGCCCGGCGTGGGGATGCATCCGATGGAGTGCGTGGTGCGTACAGGCGGACAATGGAAACCACCGGCACCCGCGCCGGTGACCGAATGAACGTGCAGGTTGCTATGCTGGTACCGGAAACCGTGACTCCCATCAAGTTGTCGAGGACGCCCCGCAACGTGTCCACCCGCGCCGACCAGGCTGCCAGCGATGCCCGCTACTGGAATACCCAGATGGTGGCCGTCGCCGTGGACCGCGACCGCGAAGCTTTCATGCGGATCTACGATCATTTCGCACCGCGGGTGCAGCGCTACCTGCTCGGCCTGGGGGTAGCGCCGGCACAGGCCGAGGAGCTGGTGCAGGAAGCGATGATCCGCCTGTGGCGCAAGGCCGCGCAGTTCGATCCGGCGCGCGCGCGGGTCTCCACCTGGCTGTTTCGCATTGCCCGCAACCTGTACATCGACAGCGTGCGGCGGGAACCGAACTGGCGCCCGGTCGAGGATGCTCTCGATGTGCTGCCCGAGGAAACAGCGCCGATGCGCGGCACCCTGGCCGAGTCCTATGTCGAGCAGTCCAATCTGCGTCGCGCCATCGATGCCTTGCCGGCGCTGCAGGCACGACTGGTGCGCATGTCCTATTTCGAGGCCCGCAGCCACAGTGAGATCGCGGCGGACATGGACATGCCGCTGGGGACGGTGAAATCCAGCCTGCGTCGCGCCTTCGGCAAGTTGCGGGCGAGCCTGGAGGCCAGCACATGACCCAACCGCAGCATCATCTGGATGACGCCACCCTGGCCAGTTACGCCTCCGGAGCCCTGGGCTTGCCGCTCGGCGTGGCGGTCGCCACCCACATGCGTCTGTGTGCGGTGTGCCGCGAGCGCATGCGACAGGCCGATGCGATTGGCGGCGAACTGATGCGCCAGCAGGAACCGGCGCCGTTGTCGCTGAGTGCACGCGAGGCCATGTTGTCCCGCCTCGATAGCGAGCCGGTCGATGTCACCGAACAACCGGTGGCGCAGGGATCGGAGGAGCGTCCATCCGGACCTCGCACGCCGGTCGATCAATTGCCCCCCGAACTGCACCCCTACTTCGGCGATTCCTACCGCGCCCTGCGCTGGCGGATGCTGGTGCCGGGGGTGCACCGGGTGCGCTCGCGCATCCCCGCGGGCAAGGGCGATCTGTTCCTGCTGCGCATTGCGTCCGGAAAGAAGATGCCCGTGCACAGCCATGCCGGGAGCGAGCTGACGGTGGTGCTCAAGGGCGCCTACCGTGATGTCCTGGGCCGCTTCGGCCCCGGTGATGTCGCCGATCTGGACAGTGAAGTGGAACACCAGCCGGTGACCGAGCCGGGTGAAGCCTGCATCTGCCTAGCTGCACTGGATGCGCCCCTGCGCTTCCCGGGGCGACTGGCGCGCATGCTGCAGCCGCTGTTCGGGATCTAGGGTTGCACTGAACATCCCCGGGTCTCTGCCGTGGCTTACGTGTTCGCTTCCAGCACGCCGCGCACGCTGGCCTCGTCGACGGCGTGGACGAGTTCCGCCCGCCCGATGCCGCGCCACAGGATCAGCCGCAGCTGGCCGCCGAGGTTCTTCTTGTCCAGACGCATGTGGGCCAGCAGGGCATCCGGGTCGAGGCCGGGAGGCGGCGTGACGGGAAGCCCCATGGCTTGCAGCAGCTCGGCAAGGCGCCGGGCGTCGGCCTCACCGGCCATGCCCAGGCGAGCAGAGAGCCTGGCCGCCTGGCACATGCCGATGGCCACCGCCTCGCCGTGCAGCAGCGTGCCATAGCCGCATTCGGTTTCCAGCGCATGGCCGAAGGTATGGCCGAGGTTGAGCAGGGCGCGCTCGCCGCGTTCGGTCTCGTCGCGGGCCACGATCGCAGCCTTGTGGGTGCAGCAGCGGGCAATGGCATCGGCCACGGCGCCCTCGTTGCGCGCGACCAGTTCACTGCTGTGCTGCTCGAGCCAGGAAAGAAAATCGGCATCGCCCAGTGCGCCGTACTTGACCACCTCGGCCAGCCCGGCGCGGTATTCGCGTTCGGGCAGGGTGTCCAGCGTACGGGTGTCGGCGACCACCGCGCACGGCTGATGGAAGGCACCGACCAGATTCTTGCCGGCCGGCAGGTTGACACCGGTCTTGCCGCCGACCGAGGAATCGACCATGGCCAGCAGGGTGGTCGGCATCTGCAGGAAATCGATGCCACGCATCCAGCAGGCCGCGGCAAAGCCGGCCAGGTCGCCGATCACCCCGCCGCCGAGCGCGACGATGCAGGCGTCGCGGGTGGCGCCCAGCTCGGCCAGGGCATCGAATACCCGGGCGGTCTGCGCGAGCGTCTTGTAGGCTTCGCCGTCGGGCAGTGCCAGCAATCGGGCCTGCAGTCCGTCGAGTCCGGCCAGCACCTGTTCGGCATACAGCGGCGCCACGGTTTCGTTGCTGACCAGCAGCACATGGCGGCCCCGCAGGAAGCTTCGCCACGATGCAGGCTGCTGCAGCAGGCCGGGGCCGATGTGGATCGGATAGGCGCGTGCGCCAAGTCCGACTTCGAGCGTGAGCGGCAATTTCATGCGGCAGGTTCTCCGGATATGCGTTGCCATGCTGCGTCGATACGCACGCGGCAGCGATTGAAGGCGCGCTGGGGGCGTTCCTGATGGCCGGGGATGACCAGTTCGGCAAGTTCCGCATACAGCGGGTTGCGGCGCGCGGCCATGTCCTCCAGGCGCTGCCGCCGGTCGACCCCGGCCAGCAGGGGGCGCGCACGGTCGCGCTGCAGGCGCTTGAGCTGCTGTTCCACGCTGGCCTGCAGCCAGACCACGAAGCCGCGCTGGCGCAGCAGGCGTCGGCTCTGCGGGTCGAGAACGGCGCCCGCTCCGGTGGCCAGCAGCACGTGGGTTCGCCCGCTACACTCGTCCAGGATGGCGGCCTCGCGCGCACGGAACCCGGCTTCCCCCTCGATCTCGAAGATGGTGGAGACGTCCACGCCCGTGTGTTCCTCGATTTCGCGGTCGAGGTCGAGAAAGTCCAGGCCGTAGTGCGCAGCCAGGCGTCGCCCGATGGAGGTCTTGCCGGCCCCCGAGGGACCCACCAGGAACAGGTTGGAGGAGGGATTCATGAAACAGGACCGAAAACGCGGCGGATCGCCACGATGCTAGCAGCCTCGCGCACCGGCCCGCATGCGGGGGCACCGTTCACGCTGGTTGCCGGCTGCGGCGACGTGGGCAGCCGCCTGGCCCGCATGCTGGCCGTGCGCGGGGAACGGGTGGCCGGTTTGCGCCGTTCCGCCGTTGCCCTGCCCGAAGGCGTGGAGGTGGTGCGTGCCGATCTGGCCGATGCGGCAAGCCTGTCGGCACTGCCGCGCGGTATCGAGCAGCTGGTCTTCCTTCCCACCCCGGATGCGCGCACGCCTGAAGCCTACCGCCGGATTTTCGTCGACGGTCTGGAGCGCCTGCTCGATGCGCTGGACGGGGCGTGCCTGGCACAGGTGGTGTTTGTCTCGTCCAGTGCGGTGTACGGCGATCACGCCGGCGGCTGGGTGGACGAGGACACGCCACCGGATCCGCCCGCGTTCAACGGCCAGATCCTGCTCGAGGCCGAGCGAAGGCTGCATGCGCGGGTGCCGCAAGCAAGCGTGTTGCGCCTGGCTGGCCTGTACGGACCCGGCCGGAACGGGCTGCTGCAGCGGCTGCGTGCCGGGAAGGTGCGTGTACCCCGCGCGCTGCCGTTCTGGACCAACCGCATCCATGTCGAGGACGCGGCCGCGGCGATCGCGCATGTGCTGTCACTGCAGGCCCCTGCACCGTTGTACCTGGGCGTGGACAGGCAGCCCTTGCCGATGCACGAATTGTACGACTGGCTGGCCGCCCGGCTTGGGGTGGGCGCGCCGGCCGAGGGGCCGCCTCCAACGGGTATCGGCAACAAGCGCCTGTCCGCTGCGCGCCTTCTCGCCAGCGGCTTCAGCCCGCGCTGGCCCGATGCGCGCACCGGTTATGCGAGCCTGATCGACCCGGACCGCTGATTCGGGTCAGCCTTCCGCGTTGCGTGTGCGTGTTCGCACGCGGCGTAGGCGATGCCGCTGGTCCAGGTCCAGGCAGAGATCGGCCTGAGCGGGCAGGGTACGCAGCGCATGCCGGCTGAGTCGTTCGAAGTGCATCATGAACCGGCGCAATTGCGCCGGACTCATGGCGCGTGTCGCATGCCGCGCACGCAGCGCGGCTTCGGCCCTGGCGCGCCAGCGGCAGGCAGTTTCCCAGTCCGGTGCCGCAAGCACGACCAGACGGTCCAGACGCTGCCAGACCGTCTGCATGGCCACGAGGGCGTCGTTGACATGGCGTCGCCAGCGGCCGTCCGGGTCCGCCCCGCTTTCCAGCGTATTGATCGGCTCGCGCAGCTCTTCCGGCGCTTGTGCATCCAGACCCAGGCACCAGCCTTCCAGTACCAGGAGATCCGGCACCTGCGTGACTCGCGGCCAGTGCGATGTCGAACGACGCGTGTCGCGGCCCTTGTCGAAACGGGGCAGCCGGGCCGGATGCCGCGGTGAGGCCCTTTGCATGGCATCGAGCGTGTGCAGCAGCAAGGTCGTGTCGTGGGTGCCCGGTACGCCACGCGTGGCCAGCAGCGGATGGACGCTCGCTGCCAGCCGCTTGCGTGCGCGGTGTCCGAAGTAGACATCGTCGAGCGAGAGCCGCTGTGCCTGGAACCCGATGCGGCGCGCGCATAGTGTCAATGCCCTGGCCAGGGTGCTCTTGCCGCTGCCCTGCAGGCCGGAAAGGCCCAGCACGAACGGGAGGCGGTGTGCCGCCAGGCAGGGCAGGCAGGCATCGAGGATGAGCTGCGCGAGCTGCCGGGACTGCGTGCTAGCATCGAAATCCGGCATGGCATTGCCCCTGCGGATAGCCTGCCGGAAGCATACAGGACGCCCTGACTGACATACTCCTGTTTTCCGAACCGACCCACGCACATGCGGACCGACATGCTGCATCCCGAGATACTTGAAACCTTCCGTGACCTGCTCGAACAGGCCCGCGCCACGGCCGACCCCGAACCGACCGCGATGAACCTGGCCACCGCCTCCACGGACGGTCGCGTGCATGCGCGTATCGTGCTGCTGAAGGGCGTCGATCAGCGCGGCTTTTGTTTCTTCACCAACTATGAAAGCGCCAAGGGGCAGCAGCTTGCCCAACATCCGCAGGCGGCGCTTACCTTCCACTGGAAACACCTGCGCGATGGCGTGCAGGTGCGCATCGAAGGCACGGTGCACATGTTGGCGGCCGAGGAATCGGATGCCTATTTCGCCAGCCGGCCGCGTGGCAGCCAGATTGGCGCCTGGGCCTCGCAGCAGTCCCGTCCGCTGGCCGATCGCGAAACCTTCCAGGCGCAAGTCGAAGCCTGCGAAAAGCGTTTTGCAGGCGGCGAGGTCCCGCGTCCCCCGCACTGGGGCGGCTACCTGCTCGAGGCCGACCATGTGGAGTTCTGGTACGCGCAGCGCTACCGGCTGCATACGCGAGTGAGCTGGCACCGCCAAGGCGACAGCTGGACGCATGGCCTGCTGTACCCGTGAACGGTTCATTCCCGCAACGCATCGTCTGCCTGACCGAGGAGCCTACCGAGACGCTGTACGCGCTTGGCGAACAGGCGCGCATCGTCGGCATTTCCGGATTCACGGTGCGGCCGGCACAGGCACGCAGGGAAAAGCCGAAAGTCTCGGCGTTCACCAGCGCCAGGGTCGACCGCATCCTTGACCTGGAACCGGATCTGGCGATCGGCTTTTCCGACATCCAGGCCGATATTGCCAAGGCGCTGATCAAGGCTGGCGTCGAGGTGTGGATCAGCAACCACCGCAGCGTCGAGGGCATCCTGGGCTACATCCGGCGGCTGGGCGCGATGGTCGGTGCGGGGGAACGCGCCGATGTCCTGGCTGCGCAAGCGGCGGCGCACCTGACTGCGGTGCGCGAGGCGGCAGCGGGCTTGCCGCGTCGCCCGAAGGTGTACTTCGAGGAGTGGGACGATCCACCGATCACCGGCATCCGCTGGGTTTCCGAACTGGTGGCTGTGGCCGGCGGCGAGGACATCTTCCCCGAACGCGCGGCCATGCCGCTGGCCCGCGACCGCATCCTCGCCGATCCGCTGGAAGTGGCGCGTCGCGCCCCGGACATCATCATCGGGTCGTGGTGCGGCAAGCGCTTCCGGCCCGCGCATGTGGCCGCCCGCGAAGGCTGGGAGAGTATCCCGGCCGTGCGCGAGGGCGAGATCCACGAGGTCAAATCGCCGATCATCCTGCAACCGGGACCGGCGGCGCTGTCCGACGGTGTGGATGCACTGTACAGCATCATCCGCGAGTGGGCAGGACGGCACGCCTGAGCGAGACCCTGTCGGGATCAGGGCATCACGAAGGTGTGTTCGTAGTGCAGATGCCGCGTGGGTTTTCCGACCGGCGTGACGTCGATGTCGAACCGCAGGCGACCGCCGTGTCGCAGGGGGAAGATGCCCAGGTAGGACACGCCACCGCGATCGCGCATTTCACGCAGGTCGACTGCGACCGGCGATCCGTCCTCGCGCATGGCCCGCGCGCGAACTTCGGCGGGAACGGTGCTGACGATCCCGTGTTTGCGGCGCAGTGCCACCACGTTGAGCAGGCCGGTATGCGCAGGGTCCTCGATGTCCAGCGCCCTGAGCGACGCCGCAGGCAGCGACGTGGCCACGATGGCGTTGCTGCGAATCTGGATGGCACCATCTTCCGCAGGCGGGCGTGCCGCGACAGCTGTCGACAGCGCCAGTGCCAGCACCGCAGCCAGGGCAAGAAGGGTCGGCTTGCGGAATAGGGCGGCATGCATGGCCGAAATCTCCGGACAGGGTGTTCTGGTCATCAGGGTGAGTCGTCGTCCCCGCTGGCCTGCAAATGCAGGCGTTTGAGCAGTCGGTGCACGAACGGGTAGAGCAGCACCGCCGAAATGGACAGGAACACCACGCCGCTGTAGAGCGCGTAGAACATCGCGAACAGCTTGGCACCGGGCGTGGTCAGCGTGGCGACCGGCCCCATGCCGGTCAGGATCATGCTGGCGTTGAGGAAGCTGTCCATCCAGCCGAGGCCGGCCGTCCAGTGGTAGCCGACAGCACCGATCAGCAGGGAGATGGCCACCAGCAGCAGCGACACGCCGGCATGGCGCAGTACGCGCAGGAAGAACTGCACGGGGGAAAGCAGCTTGATGGCCATGGCTGGACTCCTTTCAGGGTGCAAGCAGGGCGCGCGAGCCGGCATCGATGATCGGCTGGGCCACCAGGATGCGCAGCAGGAACAGCAGCAGCAGCGCCACAGCGGGCGAGAAATCGATGCCTCCCGGGGTGGGCATGCGTCGCCGCAGAGGGCGCAGCGCCGGCTCGGTGATCTGTGCGACGAAGGACAGCAAGGGGTGGCGGGCATCGCCCCCCAGCATGCTGGCCAGCGACCAGGCGAAAACCAGCACGATATACACCAGCAGCACCAGGTCCAGCAGTTGCCCCGCACCTAGCAGCAGCCAGGCGCCGGGTGAGGGCAGGCGACCGTACAGCGCCATCTGCAGGCCCAGCTTGATCAGTTCCAGGGCCAGCGCCGTCGTCAGCGCCGCCAGGTTGAAACGACCGAGATTGCGCAGCAGGCGGCGCATCGGTGCCAGCACCGGGTTGGTGCTGCGGTAGATGAACTGGCTGACCGGGTTGTGGAAAGAGACCCCCCAGTATTCGGCCAGAAGGCGCAGCAGGAACAGCAGGATGGCGGCCCCGAAGAGGAACTCGATCAACAGGTTGCCGGCCTGAATGACGTAACTCATCGCGATGCTCCTTCAATCGTTCTCGTCGGCCAGTGCTGCGCCGCGTTCGGCGCAGGCCTTGACGGCGCGCGCGACGATGCCGCGCAGGTCGTCACGCTCGAAGCTTTCCAGCGCCGCCTGGGTGGTGCCGTTGGGCGAGGTGACGCGCTGTCGAAGGGTTTGCGGCGACTCGCCGCTCTCGACCAGCATGCGTCCGGCGCCCAGGCAGGTCTGTGCGGCCAGTGTACGCGCGCTGTCGCGCGGCAGGCCACGCGCCACCGCGGCGTCCTCCAGCGCTTCGACCAGCAGGAAGAAATATGCCGGTGCCGATCCGGCGATGCCGGTGACCGTGTCGATCTGTGCTTCCTCGTCGACCCAGGTCGTGATGCCGGCCGCCTGCAGAAGCTGCTCGGCCTGCCGTTTTTGTGCCTGCGTGACCTGCGGGTTGGCATACAGACCGCTGGCGCCGGCACCGATCAGCGCCGGTGTATTGGGCATGCAGCGGACGATGGCCGCCTGGGTGCCGAGCCAGCGTGCGATCTGGTCGCTGCGGATGCCGGCGGCGATCGAGACCAGCAGCGGTTGCTGGGTGCGCACCGTACCGGCCAGCGAGCGGCATACCTCGGCCAGCACCTGCGGTTTGACCGCCAGCACGATCACGCCGGCACCCTCCGCGGCCTGCTGCCCGTCCGCGAAGACCTGCACCCCGAAGTCGCGATGCAGTGCCTCGCGCGCCTCGGAGCGCGGTTCGACCACACGGATGCAGTCAGGGTCGGTATTCCCGGCAATCAGTCCGCCGATCAGGCTGCGCGCCATGTTGCCGCCGCCGATGAAGGTAATGGTTTGCATGCAAACTGCCTTTTTCGAGCCTGGCCGCACGGCAATCGCCATGCGGCATGGATACGGGATGGCCCAGCGTATCCGGAATGTGGCCGCGCTCCCAAATCACGACCGGTACCTGGCTGGGTGCGCGCATGTGCCCGCAGGCTGGGTATACTGGCCCGGGGTGCGGCCGGCTCAGGCTTCGGTACCGTGCCGGCCGGGTGTTTCCGTGACAAGGGGAGTGTGAATGGACATTGCCGAACTGCTGGCCTTCTCGGTCAAGAACAAGGCCTCGGACCTGCACCTGTCTGCGGGCCTGCCGCCGATGATCCGCGTCGACGGCGACGTGCGGCGCATCAACACCCCTGCCTTCGAGCACAAGCAGGTGCATGCGCTGATCTACGACATCATGTCGGACAAGCAGCGGCGCGATTACGAAGAGTTCCTGGAAGTGGACTTCTCGTTCGAGATTCCCGGCCTGGCGCGTTTCCGCGTCAATGCCTTCAACCAGCAGCGCGGCGCGGCCGCGGTGTTCCGCACCATTCCCTCCGAGGTGCTGACGCTGGAGGACCTGGGCTGTCCGCCGGTGTTCCGCGACCTGATCGAACAGCCGCAGGGCCTGATCCTGGTGACCGGACCCACCGGTTCGGGCAAGTCCACCACCCTGGCGGCCATGATCGACCACATCAACAAGAACGAATACGGGCATGTGCTGTCGGTCGAGGACCCGATCGAATTCGTGCACACCTCGCAGAAGTGCCTGATCAACCAGCGCGAGGTGCATCGCGACACCCACGGCTTCAACGAGGCCCTGCGCTCGGCGCTGCGCGAGGATCCCGACTACGTGCTGGTCGGCGAGTTGCGCGACTTGGAAACCATCCGGCTTGCGCTCACCGCGGCCGAAACCGGCCATCTGGTTTTTGCCACCCTGCATACCAGTTCGGCGGCCAAGACCATCGACCGCATCATCGACGTGTTTCCGTCCGGTGAAAAGCCAATGGTGCGCTCGATGCTGTCCGAATCGCTGCGCGCGGTAATTGCGCAGTCGCTGCTGAAGAAGGTCGGCGGTGGCCGCATCGCGGCGCACGAGATCATGGTCGGCATCCCGGCCATCCGCAACCTGATCCGCGAGGACAAGGTGGCGCAGATGTATTCGTCCATCCAGACCGGCCAGCAGCATGGCATGCAGACACTCGACCAGTGCCTGCAGGATCTGGTGCAGCGTGGTGTGGTGGCGCGTGACGAGGCGCGTGGCTACGCCAAGAACAAGGACATCTTCCGATGACCGCGGCGACCGGTTCCCCGATCCGGTCGTGCGCCTGACAATGCTTCGGGGTTCATCCATGCGAGCGGACTGCCGCGTGTGCGGCAAGGCAGACGAACCGTCCGGTCGAGTGAAGTGACGCGAATACCGCAGGAGCCGGATCATGGCCGAAATCGACTTCACCTCCTTTCTCAAGCTGATGGTGCACAAGAAGGCATCCGACCTGTTCATCACCGCCGGCGTCTCTCCCTCCATCAAGGTCAATGGGCGCATCGTGCCCGTCACCCAGCAGCCGCTCACGGCGCAGCAGTCGCGCGACATGGTGCTCAACGTCATGACGCCGAGCCAGCGCGAGGAGTTCGAGAAAACCCACGAATGCCAGTTCGCCATTTCCGCGCAGGGCGTGGGGCGTTTTCGTGTCTCGTGTTTCTACCAGCGCAACTGCGTGGGCATGGTGCTGCGTCGTATCGAGTCGAAGATTCCCAGCACCGATGAGCTGGGGTTGCCGCCGATCATCAAGCAACTGGCCATGACCAAGCGTGGCATCATCATCTTCGTTGGCGCCACCGGCACCGGCAAGTCCACCTCGCTGGCAGCCATGGTCGGACACCGCAACCACAATTCGACCGGGCACATCATCACCATCGAGGACCCGATCGAGTTCGTGCACAAGCATGAAGGGTGCATCATCACCCAGCGCGAGGTCGGCATCGATACCGAGACCTGGGAAAACGCATTGAAGAACACGCTGCGCCAGGCCCCCGATGTGATCCTGATCGGCGAGGTGCGTACCCGCGAGACCATGGAGCATGCGATCAATTTCGCCGAGACCGGCCATCTGTGCCTGTGCACGCTGCATGCCAACAACGCCAACCAGGCGATCGACCGCATCATCCACTTCTTTCCCGAGGACCGGCGCCAGCAGTTGTTCATGGATCTGTCGCTGAACCTCAAGGGCATCGTGGCGCAGCAACTGATCCCGACCCCGGACGGCAAGGCGCGGCGGGTGGCGATGGAGGTCCTGCTCGGCACGCCTCTGGTACAGGATTACATCCGCCAGGGAGAAATCCACAAGCTCAAGGACGTGATGAAGGAGTCGACCAACCTCGGCATGAAGACCTTCGACCAGAGCCTGGTCGAGCTCTACCACGCTGGCGAAATCAGCTACGAGGATGCCCTGCGGCATGCCGACAGTGCCAACGAGGTGCGCCTGAAGATCAAGCTGGCCCAGGGTGGCGATGCCAATACCCTCAGTCAGGGCATGGAAGGGGTGGAACTGGTCGATTCGGAGAAGGACAACGTGCACCGTTTCTGAGTGGCATGTCTGTCCCGTGCGACAAGGGCGCCCGAGGGCGCCCTTGCGTTTCGTGCTCTTTCGATGATGTTGCAGGACGTCAATTGCGTTTTACGGATACGTCGATTCCCAAGCCGCGGTTATCGACGCGCACATCCTCGTTGATGGACCCGATCTGTTTGGCCTGCTGTTTCATGTTCTGCAGGTTTTCTTCGAGATTCTGTCGGGATTCGGCGCCAGCCTTGCCTTTGACCGCCATGTTCTGCATGGACTCTTCCATGGTGTCAGCGATTTTTTCGATCAGCTTGCGGTACATCGTGCCGTCCAGATGGAAGCTGGCCAGGAAGCCCTTGCCGGCCTGTTTTTCCTTCAGTGTCTGCTGCAGCTTTGGACCTTCTCCGGCACCGACCGCGATGGCCAGAACATGGTCGGTCATCGCAGCCCATGCCGGCAGCCCGCCCACTTTCCCGGTCAGCGATGCAGGCAGTGCAACGGGTTTGCCGTCTTTGGCAAGTTTCAGATCGCGCAGCGGAGGCAGGGCCAGCTGTGCCGCGGCGAGCAAACCCTCCGGATTGTTCGAGGCGATCAGAGCCTGGCCGCTGATCTGCGGCAGTGAGCCCTTGTCAAATGCCAGGTCATCCAGGATCACGCGCATGCCACGCAGATCGTTGATCGTCGGCAGCGCTGTTTTCAGCAGGGCCATGCGAAGCTTGACGAATCCGTCATTGAGTCCGACGAGAGACGGACAGGTAAAGGGCTTGGCAGCTACCGCTTCGGCCTGCGCGGTCCAGAAGCTGCGGATGTCCTCGACCGGCAGGGCGATGGCGATATCGGCCGGATGAGTGCTGGGCTGTCCGAGGCCAGGAAGGTGAACATCGACGCCAGAGAAAGCCCTGGCGATATCCGGGGCCAGGTCGATGCGGATGCGATAGCCGACATGACGCGCATCGAGAGCGGTCATTCCGGTGCTGATCATGGGTACACGCGCTGCGATGCGTTGCAGGTCGGGCTCGCAGCTTGCCGGCATCATTTTTCCTGCCCCGGGTTCGGCGGCCACCAGGGCCTTGAGCATGGGGTCGTGCTGGCCCGCAATCAGGCGTGGCCATTGCGTCAGGTCCAGGTAGGCCAGCGAATAGGGAAGATAACCGTTGTCGCCGGCGATTTTTTTCAGACGCCCGCTGCTCTGCACGCTGTCTTTCGGTTTGTCGAGCCCGAGCGCCATGCGCAGAAGTTTCGAGTCGTTCACATCGGGCAACAGTGCGAGAACGGCCTGCTTGTGATCGATCGCCACGATGAAACGCAGCCGGATCTTGCCGTTCCATGCCGCCTGGCGGTAGCTGACGCCATCCAGCTTGACTTCGGCCATGGGCGTGCCCCAGGCCTTTTCCAGACGGGTGATGAAGGCATTGAAAGCCGACGGATCGGCAAGCTGGACTCGAAGTACCGGGCTCAGACCCAGCCCGTAAAAGGCGGACAATCCATCCGCATCGAGTCCGAGGTGCTTGATGATCTGCTGCACCGTGCGTCCGTTCATTTCATCGGCAAGCGTGCGCAGTACGGCCGCCAGGTGCGGTTTGTCGTTCTGGAGCTTTTCTGCCAATTGCCGAAGCTGGCTCACCTGCATGGGAAGCTGGGCGTTGGCCTGCTTGAAGGCGAGGGCGCGCATGTCGGCGTCCATCGGCTTGAGGTTGGCGGCCAGGTAGGGCGTGTCGGCCGGTACGTAGCTCAGCGGTGCATTGGCGTTTTTGTGACTGCAGGCGGCCAGGGTAACGACAGCCAGCCCGCAGAGCAGGATGCGAAGATTCCGTTTCACGATATTTCCCCCGAAACAATGGATGGACTCCCGGGCATTATGCCCGCTCGGAGAAATGGTGCGAGTGACAGTTGTAATGGGCCGGAAGGCACATGCCGTTTGGCACACGTGATCAGCGGCCAAGCGCTTCGGCCAGTACCGCCATGCGCACGAACACGCCATTGCCGACCTGTTCCAGGATGCGCGATTGCGCGCCATCGGCCACGGCCGGGTCGATCTCGATGCCGCGGTTGATCGGCCCTGGATGCATGACCAGGCAGCCTGGCGCGGCCCGTGCCAGGCGCTCGGGTGTGAGGCCGTACTGCTGGAAATAGCTGGCCTCGTCCGGCAGCAAGGTGGCGGCCATGCGTTCTTTTTGCAGGCGCAGCATGATCACCGCATCGACCCCTTCGATGGCCGCATCGAAGTCTTCCAGGACCTGGCAGCCGGGAACCTCGCTGGTTTCCGGCAACAACGAAGCCGGGCCGCACAGGCGCAATTCGCGCACGCCCATGGTGCACAGCGCATGGATGTCCGAGCGCGCCACGCGTGAATGGCGGATATCACCGCAGATCGCCACCCGCAGTTTCGTGAAGTCGGGGTGATGCTGGCGGATGGTCAGTGCATCCAGCAGGCCCTGGGTGGGGTGGGCGTGGTTGCCGTCCCCGGCATTGATGATCGATACGCCGCTCATGGCATGGCGGACCATGAAGGCCGGCGTGCCGGTCTCGCGGTGACGTACCACGATGGCATCCAGGTGCATCGCTTCGAGCGTGTGCAGGGTGTCGAGCAGGGTTTCACCCTTGTTGGTGGACGAACGGGCCAGGTCGAAATTGACCACGATCGCACCCAGGCGTCGCGCGGCCAATTCGAACGAGGTGCGCGTGCGCGTGGACGGTTCGAAGAACAGGTTCAATACCGTGCGGCCGGCCAGAAGGTCGAGTCGACGTGTGCCATGCAGGCTGGCCTCGCGCATGCGTTCGGCGCGGTCAAGCAGCCGGCCGATGGTCGTCGCATCGAGTTCGGCCAGGGAAATCAGGTGGTGAAGGTGGGTGCTCATGGCCATCCGGTCGGGAAGAGGCATCGTATTGTATGCGTGTCCATGAGCGTGTTCGAATCAGGGGGCGATGCCATCGCGCAACCATGATTCCAGGATCACCGCCGCGGCCTCGGCATCGATGCGCTGGCCGTCGCTTCGCCGGCGCAGACCGGCCGCCCGCTGCGCGGCAAAGCGCCGCGCGGCTTCCTGCGAACTGTTGCGTTCGTCGCAGAAATGCGGCGTCAAGCCGTAGCGTTTGCCAAGGTGTTCGGCGAAGCGCCGGGCGGTGCGGGTCATCGGCTGTTCGCCACCATCACCGTCGAGCGGCAGGCCGACGATCAGTTCGTCCGGTTGCCAGGCGCGTACCAGATGATCCATGCGCGCCCAGTCCGGTTCGCCCTTGCGCACTTCGATAACGTCCAGCGGACGTGCGGTGGCGGTCAGGCGGTTGCCCACCGCAACCCCGATCAGCCGGGTCCCGACATCGAAGCCAAGCGCGCAGTTCATGCGTGACCGGCGTAACCGGTGAGCTGGGTGGGGTCGACGCCGACCAGGGCGGCGGCATCGACCCAGCGTTCCTCGAGCGGGGCTTCGAACACGATGCGGGCATCGGCCTCGGTGGTCAGCCAGGCGTTGTCCCTCAGTTCGTGTTCGAGCTGTCCTGCGTCCCAGCCAGCGTAGCCGAGCGCGACCACCGCGCGAGATGGTCCCTGTCCAGCCGCCATCGCCACCAGGATGTCGCGTGATGTGGTGACCGACCAGTCGGCATTGATGCGGTAGCTCGATTCCCAGTGGCCTTCGCCCGTATGCAGCACGAAGCCGCGCTCGGTCTGTACCGGGCCACCCAGCAGCACCGGCATTGCAGCCAGTTCCGGGTCTTCGCATTCGAGCTTCATCTGCGCCAGGACATCGCCAAGACTGAATTCGGACAGACGATTGATGAGCAGGCCGATGGCGCCATCCTCGCCGTGTTGGCAAACCATGGCCACCCCGCGCGAGAAGTTCGGGTCGGTCAGGGCCGGCATGGCGATGAGGAACTGGCCGGCAAGTGTCTGCACGTTGTCCATGGCCGCATTGTAGCGGCTAGCGCGTCTTCAGGTCGCCGTTGCGCAGGAACTGGTACGTCCGGGTGATGTTGAGCTCATCATAGTGCTTGCCGGTACGCGGGATCGGCGGGAACGGTCCGGCCATGCGTACGATGCGTTCGGCGGCCTCGTCCAGCAGCCTGCGGCCGGAACTCTCGATGATCGCGATGCGCTTGACGGTGCCGTTGCGGCGCAGCACCACGGTCAGGATCAGGCTGCCGCTGTAGCGGCCGGTCCGCGCGGCGTCGGGGAAATTGAGCGTGCCGACGCGCTCGACCCGTGCGGCCCAGGCGCGCATATAGGCGGCATAGGCGTATTCGCGGGTGTTGGAATTGACGTACTTGATCTTCGGGCGCTTGGCGAGCGCGGATTTCTCGGCACGGATCTGCGCGGCCAGCCGGGCCATTTCGAGTTGTCGTTCGATATCCAGCCGGGCGGGCCGGCGGTCGGTCTGCGGATGCTCCCGGCGGTCGCTGCTGCTGTCGACCGTCTGCCGCGATGCGCCGGTCGTGGTGATCAGGTGGGCCCGGCTGGCCTGGGTCGGTGCCGGTGCCGAGGGGCGGATGGGGCGTGGCGCGATACCCGGGTCCGGTTTCGGCAGCGTGGTGGAAAACGGTTGCGAGGGGCGGTGCGCCTGCTTGCTGGTGCCGCCTCCCTGGTTGTTGGCCTGGGCCAGGAAGTCGGCCTTCTTCGGCGCTTTCTGGTTGGCCGTGTTCAGCAGGGTCACGTCCAGTGCGGGCAACTGCGCTTTGGGCTTGGGGTAGGCAAAGCCGATCCCGAGCACGATCAGGCCGTGCAGGACCAGCGAGAACAGCAGGGTGGCGCCCAGCAGGTCGCCGCTTCCCGGGCCGGTGGTGGTGTGCGTCATGCTCACGAAAGGCTGGATTCGATGGCGTCGAACATCTGGCTTGCGATGGTAAGCCCGAACTGTGCGTCCAGCTCGCGGATGCAGGTGGGGGATGTGACGTTGATCTCGGTCAGGTAGTCGCCGATCACATCCAGGCCGACGAAGCTCAGTCCGCGACGACGCAGGTCGGGCGCCACCTGGGCGACAATCCAGCGATCACGATCGCCCAGAGGCACCCCTTTGCCGCGCCCGCCGGCGGCCAGGTTGCCGCGGAAATCACGCCCCTGGGGAATGCGCGCCAGCGCGTAGGGCACGGCTTCGCCATCGATCACCAGGATCCGCTTGTCGCCTGCGCTGATTTCCGGAATGAACCGTTGTGCTATCGCCAGCCGCGTGCCGCCTGCGGTGACCGTTTCGAGGATCGAGCGCAGGTTGGGATCCTCCCGGTGGCTGCGGAAGATGCCGCGCCCGCCCATGCCGTCGAGGGGCTTGATGACGACCTGGTCATGTTCGGCCACGAACGCGGTCAGATCGCCTTCATCGCGGGCCACGCGGGTCGGCGCGCAGCATTGCGGAAAGTGCAGGGCATACAGTTTCTCGTTGCAGTCGCGCAGCGCGCGCGGGCGGTTGACCACCCTCACGCCTTCGCGTTCGGCCATCTCCAGCACCATCGTGTCGTAGATGAATTGCGCGTCGACGGGAGGATCCTTGCGTGCCAGCACGATGTCCGCCGTGTTCAGCCGCTGCCACGCGGGCTGGCCCAGGGTGAACCAGTCCGCCGGGTCGTCGCGAACCTCGAGCTCTGCCATGCGTGCCCAGGCAAGGCCGTCGCGAACCGCCAGGTCACCCTGTTCCATGTACAGCAGGCGGTGCCCGCGTCGCCGGGCTTCGAGCATCATGGCAAAAGTGGAGTCCTTGGCGGTCTTGATCGACCGGATCGGGTCCATCAGCACGGCAACGGTGTGCGGCATGGGTCATCCTCGGTGTGGCATGCATGTCGTGGGTCAGGGTAGCTTGCCGTGCCCTGCCGCCGGTGAACAGGGGGTGTCCGGAACCGGGGCATGTGCCGGCCACCGAGCGTCTGTCGCGGCCCGTGACTTGGGTGCCTGCGCGCACGGCGCCATCACCGTGCAGGCGAAAGTCTGGTAACGTTGCCCCGTGGGCGAGGCGGCCAGTCGGGCGTGTCCGTGCAAGACCTTGGGCAACAGATGCTTGCGGCCTCAACTTGACAAGTTTCCTAAACAAGCGTTAAACAGCCTTGAATGCATGGCGGTTTTGCGGTTGTGACCGGTGCGAGGGCACCGCGGTTCCGCACACTGGTGGGGTAGTGGCCTTGACAGGCTTGTACGACATGGCAATCAACGGATCCCGAGCCCTTCAAAGGGCCGCAGGGGGGCGGTAAGTGAACGAAACGGGCGACAAGGGCACTCTGGCGGGCCTGCGGGTCATGGTCATCGATGACTCCAAGACCATTCGCCGCACGGCGGAAACTCTGCTGAAAAAGGAGGGCTGCGACGTGCAGACCGCGGTGGACGGGTTCGAGGCGTTGTCGAAGATCTCGGACCTGAAGCCACAAATCATTTTCGTGGACATCATGATGCCGCGGCTCGACGGCTACCAGACCTGTGCACTGATCAAGAACAACCGCCAGTTTCGTGCCACGCCCGTGATCATGCTCAGTTCCAAGGACGGGCTGTTCGACAAGGCGCGCGGTCGCATCGTGGGGGCCGAACAGTATCTGACCAAGCCGTTCACGCGCGATGAGCTGCTGGAAGCCATCCGCCGGCATGCGGCCGTCGCGTGACAGGCTACACACAGGCAAGACGACATATCAGCAAGAGTGGATCAGGGGACTTATGGCACACATTCTCATCATCGACGATTCGCCAACCGACGTGCGCGTGTTCACCATGCAGCTGGAAAAGGCCGGGCACCAGGTGTCCAGCGCCAGCAGTGCCGAGGAAGGTATCGAGATGGCCAAGCAGGATACGCCTGACATGGTCATCATGGATGTCATCATGCCCGGCATGAATGGTTTCCAGGCAACGCGAACACTCAATCGCGACCCGGCCACCAAGGACATCCCGATCCTGATCATCACCACCAAGTCGATGGAAACCGACCGCGTCTGGGGGTTGCGCCAGGGGGCGCGCGATTTCCTGACCAAGCCGGTCAGCGAAAAGGAACTGCTGGCCCGCATTGAAAAACTGCTGGCCGCGTAAACGGGTATACGAGGAACATGGGCAACCAGGCGATCCATCCCTTCGAGCAACTGGCCGATTACGAGCGCCTCAGCCTGGCGCACGTGGCGGGCGAGCCGGAGCAGATCGAGAACCAGGGCATCTGGCGCGGGATCTGCTACCGCGTCGGCCAGCGCCTGTTTGCCAGCAGCATCGGCGAGATCAGCGAACTGCTGGTTCCGCAACCGTTGACGAATGTTCCCGGAACGCACGACTGGATGCTGGGTATCGCCAATGTGCGCGGCAACCTGGCTCCAGTGGTCGATCTCGGACGATACCTGTTCGGGCAGCGTACGCAGGTGACCGATCGCAGCCGGTTTCTGCTGGTGCACCAGCACGGGGGCAACGTGGCGCTGCTGGTGGACGAAATCGTCGGTCAGCGAAGTGTCAGCGATGATGAACGCGAGCATGGGGAAACGGAAGACGACGAGCGCGTCGCCCGTTTTGTCACCTCGATCGTAACTTTGGGCGAGCAACGCATCGGCATATTCAGCATGAACCGGCTGACGCGTGCTCCGGATTTTCTGCAGGCCGCGCTGTGAGTGCGCATTTCCTGATCGATGGGTGAGGTAAGGCTATGAGTACGACAACGGGGGGTAGTGGTAAGGAGCGCAGCTACGTCGGGGTCATCTTCCTGCTGGCGGTGATGATCATCATCGCGGCTGCAAACTTCTACCTGCTCAACCGCAACAACGACCAGGAACGCCATGCTGTAGGCCTGACGACGCAGATTCAGGTGCTTTCGCAGCAGACTGCCAAGTTCGCCCTGGAGTCCGCCGGCGGAAACATCGACTCCTTCAAGGAGCTTCAGGCCACGCGCAATGCCATCGACAGCGATGTCCAGCAGCTGATGAAGGGCGATCAGTCATCGGGCATGCCGGCATACGGCAACAACCCCATCACCCAGCGCCAGGTGCGTGCCTTGTCCAATGCCTGGTCGCAGCTTGACGGCGACATCGGCAAGATTCTTTCCAACCGGGCCTTGATCGTCGACTCCTCGCAGAAGGCGTCCACGTTCTCGCAGCAGATGCCGGTTCTGAACTCGAGCATGGAGCAGGTCGTCAACATTCTCCAGCAGGGTGGCAGTTCGGCGCAGGTCTACACCGCATCGCGCCAGCTGGTGCTGGCTGACCGCATGATCCGTCGCGTGCAGGAAATCCTGCAGGGTGGCGAGAATGCGCAAGCCGCTGCGGATGGCTTGTCGCGTGATGCGCAGTTGTACGGTGCAGTGCTCGACGGCCTGATCAACGGCAACAAGGACGTCGGCGTCAGCGCGATCCGCAACAGCAACGCGCAGAAGATTCTCAAGGGCATCGAGGCCGAGTGGAAGGCCTTGCAGGACCCGGTCAACAAGCTGACTTCGGCTGCCGGCAATCTGCAGGCGGTGAAGGGCGCCGGCAACCAGGCGTCGCTCGACTCGCAGACGGTGCTGCTGCGCGCAAACGACGTTGCAACCGCGGTCGACAAGCTTCCCACCGCGCGTCTGTTCCCGAACATCTGGCTGGGCCTGATCGCTGCGGCCGGTGCCGTATTGTTCGCCATCCAGTTGGTGTTTTCGCAGAGCCGCGAGCAGAAGCGTCGTCTGGAAACCACGCACGAACTGAACCAGCGCAACCAGGAGGCCATCATGCGCCTGCTGGACGAAATGGGTTCGCTGGCCGAAGGCGACCTGACCGTGAAGGCCACTGTGACCGAGGACATCACCGGGGCCATCGCGGACTCGGTGAACTTCGCCGTTGAGGCGCTGAGGTCCCTGGTAACCACCATCAACGAGACCGCCGTGCAGGTCTCGGCAGCCGCCCAGGAGACGCAGGCCACCGCCATGCATCTGGCCGAGGCCGCCGAACACCAGGCGCAGCAGATCACTACGGCATCGGCCGCCATTTCCGACATGGCCACCTCCATCGACCAGGTGTCGAAGAACTCGGCCGAGTCGGCTGACGTGGCCCAGAAGTCGGTGGAAATCGCCTCGCGTGGTGCCGCCGTGGTGCGCGAGACCATCGAAGGCATGGACTCGATCCGCGACCAGATCCAGGAAACCTCAAAGCGCATCAAGCGACTGGGTGAATCCTCGCAGGAGATCGGCTCGATCGTTGAACTGATCAACGACATTGCCGAGCAGACCAACATCCTGGCCCTGAACGCCGCCATCCAGGCGGCGTCGGCGGGCGAGGCGGGCCGCGGCTTCGCGGTCGTGGCCGACGAAGTGCAGCGACTTGCCGAACGTTCGGCCAATGCGACCAAGCGTATCGAGACGCTGGTGCAGACCATTCAGTCCGATACCAACGAGGCGGTCAGCTCGATGGAACAGACCACCGCGGAGGTGGTGTCCGGAGCCCGCAAGGCCGAGGACGCCGGTACCGCGCTGGGCGACATCGAACGCGTTTCCAACGACCTTGCCCAGCTCATCAACGGCATTTCCGCGGCCGCACGCCAGCAGTCCTCGGCCGCAACCAACATCACTTCGACCATGAATTCGATTCAGGAGATCACGTCCCAGACATCGATGGGTGCAAGCCAGACAGCCGAATCGATCGGCAACCTGGCTCAACTTGCGAACGACCTGCGCAGGTCGGTGGCCGACTTCAAGCTGCCTGCCTGATGGGTCGTCGTTGCCGGAAGGACGGGAGCATGCGTTCCCGCACGTTGCAGCCGGCACCAAGCGACGGATTGCAGTTCGCAAGCAGGATCGTCGCGGGGGTACAGACATGGCCAGACACGCCGCAGGACACGTGCCGGGATTCCTGTCTGCTTTCTCTCCGGAGGGGGCGCGATAGCGCATGAAATTAGAAGACGACATCGATTTCACCACCCTGACCTGGGTCAAGTCCGAGCTTGACGAGGCGCTGCAGCGTGCGCGCGAATCGCTGGAGGCCTACGTCGATCGCCCGGAGGATGCCTCGCGCATGACCCAGTGCGGGCAGGTCCTGCACCAGGTGCAGGGCACGCTGCGCATGGTCGAGCTGTACGGCGCGGCCATGGTGGTGCAGGAAATGGAGCAGTTGGTGCAGGCGCTGCTCGAAGACAGGGTCGAACAGCGCGATGACGCCTATGCGGTGCTGATGAGCGGGTTGATGCAATTGCCCGATTATCTGGAGCGGCTGCAGAGCAGCCATCGCGACGTTTCCGTGGTGCTGCTGCCACTGCTCAACGAATTGCGCGCCACGCGTGGTGCCGAATCGCTCCATGAATCGGCCCTGTTCACCCCCAATCTCGATGCCCCGCTGCCCGATTCGGCGCCCGGTGCGCAGATTCCGCTGTCACCGGATGAACAAAAGCGCGATGCCACGATAATCCGCCAGAAATTCCAGCAGGCGTTGCTGGCATGGTTCCGCGGACAGGGCGGCAAGCGCAGCCTGGCCCAGATGCGCGATGCCATGGACGAGCTTGCCGGCGTCTGCCACGGGATTGCCGGACGCCGTCTGTGGTGGATCACGGCCGGCGTCCTCGATGGCATGATCGATGGATGCCTGGAAGAGCATTCGACCGAGGTCAAGCAACTGATCGGGCGTGTCGATCGGGCCATTCGCCTGCTTCTCGAGGGTGGTGAACTGGCGCTGGCCGAAGGGCATGCGACGGAACTGGCGCGGCAGTTGCTGTACTACGTGGCGCGCGCCACTCCGGGATCGAAACGACTGGCCGCGCTCGGCCAGGCCTACGGCCTCAATCACCTGTTGCCCGATGCCAGCGAGGTCGAATCGGCACGCAGTTCCATGACCGGACACAACCGGGTGCTTCTGGACACCGTGTCCCAGGCCATCAAGGAGGATCTGCTGCGGGTCAAGGACACGCTCGATCTGTACCTGCGGCAGAAAGACAAGGCAGATCCGTCCCAGTTTTCCGGTCAGGCCGAAGCGCTCGACCGGGTGGCCGACACCCTGGGCATGCTTGGTCTCAACGTGCCGCGCCGGGTGGTCGGTGAACAGCGACGGATCATCCAGGATATCTCTTCAGGCACGCGTCCGGCGGACGAGGAAACGCTGCTCGACGTGGCCGGTGCCCTGTTGTACGTGGAAGCGTCGCTGGACGATCACATCGAAAGTCTCGGTGCCGATACCGGGCAGGGCGGGGAAACTGCCGGCAGCGAAGATGAGGGTGGACAGGCCCCCTTGCCGCGCAGCGAGGCACGTCAGGTGCTTGGCAGCCTGCTGCGCGAAGCCGTGGGCAACCTCGGCAAGGTCAAGGATGCAGTCGTCGCCTTCATCGAATCCCCCTGGGACCACGAGCATCTGGTCGGTGTCCCGCACCTGCTGGGTGAGACGTCCGGTGCCCTGCGCATGCTCGATGAAGAGCATGTTGGTCAATTGCTGGAAGGCGTTGGGCGCTTCATCGAAAACGAACTGGTGTTAGACCGTCGGATCCCGACGACCGAGCAGATGGACAAGCTGGCCGATGCGCTGGCTTCCCTGGAATACTATCTGGAATCTGCGCGCGACCGTCGCGGCGGACTGTCCCACATTCTCGAAGTGGCTGAACAGGCGCTGCGCGACCTCGGCTACTGGCCGGTGCCGCCCCGGCGTGCGCCGGTGGCGCCGCCGCAGCCCGCCGAGTCCCGTGACACCCGATCCGCACGGACGGCGGACGGTGAACTTGACGAAAGCGTAAGCCTGGCGGACGGCGAAGACCTTACCGCCCTGCTGGTTGGCGACACGGAGATGGCGGAGGTACCGGCCGATGATGTGACCGGGTTGCGCCTGGCCGACACCCAGCCCACGTCCGCGCCCGAAGGGGAGGACTGGGTCGAGATCGAGGAAGAGATCGAGGAAACCGTCGGAGCGCAGGATCCCCTGGCCGCCGAGGCCGGCTTTCAGGGAACCACCGACGAGATCGATACCGAAATCCGCGAGGTTTTCCTGGAGGAAGTCGAGGAAGAGGTGCTCGGCCTGCAGCAGCGGATGCAGGGCTGGAAATCGGCCCCGGACGATCCGGAAAACCTGACACCGATACGCCGTGCTTTCCATACCCTCAAGGGCTCCGGCAGGCTGGTGGGTGCATCGGTGCTGGGCGAGTTCAGCTGGAAGATCGAGAACCTGCTCAATCGTGTGCTCGACGGCAGCATCGAGGCCGGCCCTGGCGTCGTCAAGCTGGTCGAGCATGCCGTAAGCGCGCTGCCGCAGTTGCTCGCGGCGCTGCGTGACGAGGGCACACCAAGTGCGCCGCTGTCACGCATCATGGATCTTGCCGACCGTCTTGCCGCGGGTGAGGCTCCGGATATCGAGGCCGGGCTCGAAGTCGGTGGGGAAACCGTACGGCGAGTGGTCAAGCGCCGTGTGCCGCGGTCGCAGGCCGGCGAGCAAGCCGTGCCGAAAGCCACCCTGGCCGAGCGGGCGGACATCGTCGTTCCGGACGAAGAACCTGATGCTGACTCGATCGACGGGTTGACGGATGCCGGCGAAGGCATCGTCCTGCCCGGTTTGCCGCCGATGGACCCGGTGTTGATGGAAATCCTGCGCAGCGAGATTGCCCAGCATCTGGCAACCCTGCGCGCGGCACTGGATGCAGCCGGCGAAAACGAGGTCTCGATCGACGAACCGATGCTGCGCGCCGTGCATACCCTGCACGGGGCCATTGCCATGGTCGAAGTGCCGCTGCTGGCCGAGGTGCTGTCGCCGCTGGAGGGCTACTTCAAGCGGCTGCGTGCCTGGAACGAGCCCCTCCGGCAGGATGGACGCGAGGCTCTGGTCGAAGCCATGCAGGTCACCGAACAGGTTGCCGCCCAGTTCGATGCCTCCGAACCCGTGCTGCCGGATACCGAAAACCTGGTGCGGCGCCTGTGCGCATTGCGTGATGCACTTGATGAGCCGCAACTGGCCCATCCGCTGTATGACCACGAACAGCTCGCGGAAATCGAACGCGATGACACGGCGGAACTCGACCAGACTGCGCAGGCCGTCACGTCCACAATCGACCTGGAAAGTCTCGTCGATGCCGAGGCGGTCGATATCGGCAGCATGCAATCGGGCGAACAATCGCCCGGGACCGATGCCGTCGATGAACCCGAACAACCCCTCACGGAGGACAGCGACCACGCCGGGGCAATGACGGTCGATGGCGAAGCATCGCCTCCCGAAATCGAGGCAGGTGAAGACACTCGCGCCTCAATACCCGAACCGCCGGAACCGGTTGCGCACGAGAATGACGCAGAGGACAGGCAGGCGGCGCAATCCGACACCGTTACGGTGCAGGCAAGCACCGGATCACCCTCACCGATCGCCGCGCTGCCGGAAGATTTCGACTTCCCGGATGACCCGCAGCCGGTGGGCAGGCTCGACAAGCCCGACCTCGACAATGATCTCATGGAGATCTTCATCGAGGAGGGCCGCGACCTTCTCGATCATGCCGATGGCGTGATGGCCCGTCTGCGCAACGCGCCACAGGCACGCGAATACATGGTCGACCTGAAACGCGACCTGCATACGCTCAAGGGTGGTGCGCGCATGGCCTCCCTCGACGAAATCGGCGCACTGGGCCATGCCATGGAAACCATGCTCGAGGCCGTCGATGCCGGTCACCTGGCCATGGATGTGATCACCATCGAATCGCTCGAACGCGGATTCGACCGGCTGCATGAATTGGTGCAACGGGTCGGCAATCATCAGGCCGTGGCCATGCCGGCGCATGCCGTGGCCTATTTCGAGGCCATGGCCCGCGGAGAGCGTCCGCATCGGGCGGACCGTGAAGCGCCCGCAGCAAAGGGTAACGATGCCCCGACTGCACCGTCGTCGGCCATAACGGCATCCGAATCGTCCCGTACGCCAGCCGCGCCGATGGACGATGACGAGCTGTCGCGCGCGCCGCAGGAAATGATCCGCGTGCGGGCCGACCTGCTCGATGCGCTGGTCAACTATGCCGGCGAGGTGTCCATCTACCGGGCGCGCCTGGAACAACAGGTCAGCAACTACCGCTACAACCTGACCGAGTTCGAGCAGACGGTTGATCGCCTGCGCGACCAGCTGCGCAAGCTCGAGATCGAGACCGAGGCGCAGATCATCGCCCGCTACCAGCGTGAGAGCGAGAATGCGGGGCAGGCCGGATTCGACCCGCTTGAGCTGGATCGGTTCTCGCAGTTGCAACAGTACTCGCGTGCGCTGGCCGAGTCGGTGGCCGACCTGGTGTCCCTGCAGTCCATGCTCGATGACATCACGCGGCAATCGGAAACCTTGCTGCTGCAGCAGTCACGGGTAAGTTCGGAATTGCAGGAAGGCCTCATGCGCACGCGCATGGTGCCTTTTGATTCGATGGTGCCGACCTTGCGTCGCACCCTGCGGCAGGCCGCCGGCGAAGTGGGCAAACGCGCACAGTTGCGCGTCAGCGGCGCGCACGGGGAAATGGATCGCAACCTGCTCGAACGCATGAAGGCGCCGTTCGAGCACATGATGCGCAATGCCCTGGCGCACGGCATCGAGTCGCCCGAAGATCGCAGGAAGGCTGGCAAACCCGAGGAAGGCACAGTTTCCATCGATGTCAGCCGCGATGCCACCGAGGTGCTGATAACCGTGCGCGATGACGGCGCGGGCATCGATCGCGACGCCATCCGTGCCAAGGCCATCGAGCGCGGCCTGTTGCGCGAGGATGCGAAGCTGTCCGATCGCGATCTGTACGGTTTCATCCTGGAGAGCGGGTTCTCCACCGCACAGGCTGTCACCCACCTGGCCGGACGCGGAGTCGGCATGGATGTGGTGGCAAACGAAATCAAGCAGATGGGCGGCACGCTGACCATCGATTCCGAACAGGGCAAGGGCACGACCTTCAACATCCGCCTGCCATTCACGCTGGCAGTGACGCAGGCCATCATGGTCAAGGTTGGCGAACTGACATTTGCCCTTCCGATGACCTCGGTGCAGGGTGTTGCCCGCATAGGTCGCGAGGAACTCAGGCGCAGGCTCAGCGAGGAAGTGCCCACCTTCACCTATGCCGGCGAGGACTACAGCATCCATGACCTGGCGCAGCTGCTCGGTGTGCCCTCCGGACACATGGTCGACGATACGCAACCGCCCCTGCTGCTGGCGCGCAGCGGTGATCTGCGCGCAGCGGTGCGCATCGACAACGTGATTGGTTCGCGCGAAATCGTGGTCAAGTCGGTAGGCCCACAGATCAGTTCCGTACCGGGCATCTTCGGCGCCACCATCATGGGTGACGGTTCGGTGGTGATGATCCTCGATCTGGCACCGCTGGTTCGACACGGCGTGGCGCTCAAGCAGCATGCCGAACCGAAACCCGAGCCCGATGCGCCGGAGAAGACTGCCCATCCGGCCATCGAGCAACGCGAGCATCCACTGGTCATGGTGGTCGATGACTCGATCACCATGCGCAAGGTCAGCGGGCGCATCCTCGAACGCCACGACTACGAGGTCACCACGGCAAAGGACGGCATGGACGCAGTCGAGAAGCTGCAGGAACGCATTCCAGACCTGATGCTGCTCGACATCGAGATGCCGCGCATGGATGGCTACGAGCTGGCGACCTACATGAAGAACGACGAGCGACTGCAGCACGTGCCGATCATCATGATTACCTCGCGCACGGGCGAAAAACACCGGCAGCGCGCACTGGACATCGGTGTCGAACGCTATCTCGGGAAGCCGTATCAGGAAAACGACCTGATCGAACAGATCCGCGAACTGCTCGGTACCGGGCAGGGGTGAGAACGGCATGAGCGAGACTGCAGTAACGTCGAATGCACCCGGTGTCGTTCTGTTGTTCGAGGATGCCGACCTGAGCGCACACCTGCGCAAGGCGTTGATCGATGCCGGCGCCCGTATCGTGCACGAAGGCCCGGCCAGCGAGGCATCGCGTGAAAACCCGGCAGTGACCGGCGCGGACGTGATCGTGGTCAATCTCGATGACCGCGCCGAAGCCTATCTCGACAGCCTGTACGAAATCATCGATGAAGGTCGTCAGCGGCTGGTGTTCAACGATGCCGAAGCATCCAGCGGATTGTCGGGCTGGGACCAGGCGCGCTGGGCACGACACCTGGCGGCCAAGCTGATGGATGCTCACGATGTGGATCCGCCGCGGCCTGCCCAGTCGCGCCCGGTGGAAACTGCAGTCACGGAACTTGCGCTGCCGGAGGAGGAAATGCCCGAGGCACCGGCAGATGAGGATTCGCCGGCAGCTGAAGGGGTGTCCGACGTTGCAGCGGAAAGCAACCCGGACCTCACCGCCGAGCTGGAGGCCCTGCTGGCCGAAGACGGCGACCTGCTGGGCCGATTCGAGCAGGACACCACAGCCCGTCCCGCCGGGGACGTTGCGCTTTCTCTGGACGCAGTTGGCATGGATGCGCCGGAACAGGACGCGATGGCTGCCATTCCCGACCAGCTTGCATCTGCAGCCGGGATCGCCCCCGCGCCTGAGGATGCGTCCAACCAGGCCGAAGCGGTGTCCGGCAGTACCGAAACGACGGACAACCCGGCAGCGGAATCCGAAGCACCCGATTCGGGGTCAAGCGAGGACGAATCGGCCTTCGAGGACACCCTGCGGATGTTCGACGAGGCGCTGGCCGAGCAGGAAGCTGTGCACGACGCAGATGATGACGATGCGTTGGAGCAGGTCACCTGGTCGCCCGGTGAGCCCTCCATCGAAGATGCCTCCGGCGAGGAGACTCCGCGGGAATCGAAGAGCGCATCGACCACGCCGGAAACTTCGAACGACGACATCGAATCAACGGAAGAAGCCGAAACCGATTCCGGCGAAAGCCCGTTTTCCCTGGTAGATCTCGATGACGTCCCTGCCGCTGACGCCGGGAGCAACAAGAAGGAAGCCTTGCAGGCACCCGAGGCCCCGGACTGGGAACTGGTCGATTTCGATGCCGATACACCGGACGATGACACCGGGCAAAGCGTGGTCATCATGGACCAGGGCCATCGTGATGAGCCGGTTTCCGATCCAGCGGAGTTCGGCATCGAGAAACTCAGCGCCAGCGAGTATCTGGCGCCCGAGGATACCGGGGACGGTGCCGGGGCCGACATCGAGCCGGTCATGAGTCTGGAAATCGAGCCGATGGAGCAGGCGGTTGCCCCGAGTATCTCGACGGGTACCGACAGTGACAAGCCGGATACCCTGTCCGAAGACGAGGATGAAGCGGTGGTCCGTCGCGTGGTGGTGGTGGCCGCCGGCAGCGGCGAGGAAGCACGATCCAGTGTGCGCGACTTCGTGACGGCGCTGGAGCGGATTCCCGATGCCGTCATGCTGGGCATCATCCACCAGCAGGCGGACGACGACCTCGAGGCCCTGGCGCAGGAGCTCGATGCCATCCATGACGATTTCGCTGTGCATGTCGCGACACCACGGGAGCGGGTCCGACCCGGACAGATGCTGCTGGTGCCGGCAGGCCGCATCGCCATCCTGCGGCGCAGCGGAACACTGGCGCTGTCGGAGGCGCAGGAGCATGCGTTGGCCAGCCCGTCCATCGACCTGAGCCTGACACGCCTGGCGCAGGCATTCGGTCCCGATGTATTGGCCATCGTGCTGGCCGGTGATGCCATCGATGCACTGGCTGGCGCCCAGGCGATACGCGACGGTGGCGGCGCGGTCTGGGCCCTGGATCCGGACGTCTGCAGCGACAACACCATGGTGGCCGTCATCGGCGAGGAGCACCTGGCTCAGCACACCGGTACAGTTGCCGAGTTGGCCGCACGCCTGATCGAGGAAGGATCATGAACAGCCTGCAGACCCGCGAAATCCGGGGCGTACTGATTACCGTCAGCGGCGGCCGCCTGCTGCTGCCCAATGCCAGCGTCAGCGAAGTCATCACGTTGTCATCACCCGAGCCGGTCGTCGATGCACCAGCCTGGTTGCTGGGTCGGGTCGGCTGGCGAGGCTGGCGTGTGCCGCTGATTTCCTTCCCCAGACTGGTGGGCTGGAACGAAGATGGCGGCGCACTGAACTCGCGTGTGGCCATCATCAAGGCCCTGGGCGGCAACGCGCGCCTGCCGTTTTTCGCCATGGTCACCCAGGGCTTCCCGCGCCTGACGGCGCTCAACGAGGATGTCGTGGTTCCCATGGGCGGCGATGAACCACTGCCAGACGGTATCAGCGCACGGGTGATGGTACGCGACGATGAAGCCTGCATTCCCGACCTGGCAGCCATCGAACGGCAGGTTGCCGAAGCCATCGCAATCGCCTGAAAGCCGGAAGTCCAGGCCGCAGCGAGGCGAGCGGCGGCAGTTCGGGCAGCGGGTCATTCACTCACAGGTCGCCGTGCAGCGCCTGCATGGCGGCAATGGCTGCCAGCCCCGCGGTTTCGGTGCGCAACACGCGCGGGCCCAGTTGCAGCGTCTCGAAACCGGCGCCCTGCAAGGTCGACAGATCGCGTTGGCTCCAGCCCCCTTCCGGACCCACGGCCACGCTTGCACGGGCGCTCACCCAGGCGCGCTCGGCCAGACGCGCCCCCGAATCCGGTGACAGCACCAGGCGTTGCGTGTCCTGCCCGGCCTGTGCGGTTATCCACTCGTCCAGAGGCCTCAGCGGTTCCATGAGCGGCAAGCGCGCCCGGCCCGACTGCTCGCAGGCGGATGCGGCCACGGCGCGCCAATGGTCAAGGCGCTTGTCCGCGCGGCGTGCATCGAGACGCACCTCGCTGCGCTCGCTCAGCACGGGCACGATGCGGGCGATACCCAGCTCGGTCGCCTTCTGCACGATCCAGTCCATTTTCTCGCCACGTGCAACAGCCTGCACCAGAGTCAGGGTCAGCGGCGATTCGTTGCCGACCTCGGTGCAGGCGTTCACGCGCACGCGTGCGCTGCGTCGGTCGGAATGTTCGATGATGCAGGCATAATCGCAGCCGTCGCCATTGAACAGCGTCAATGCATCACCGGTGCGCAGGCGCAGCACACGCAGCGCATGGTCCGCGGCGGCATCGGGCAAGGCCAGTTGCGAGCCGGCCTGGAGTGCGGTGTCCACATACAGTCGAATCGTGCGCATGACAGGTGTTCCTGGGAACGGCGGGAATCAATCGGCCCGGAAGCTCGTGGTGGCGGTGTGCCCGGCCCCCTGCAGCACACGCTGCAGGGTGGTGGCCGCGGCCTCGGGGGAAAAATGCCGGCGCACGTTTTCCATGCCGCCGTCGGACAGGCGCCACCACAGCGCCGGGTCGCGATAGACCTCCAGAACTGCTGACGCGAAGGCATCGGCATCCGCGGCAAGGCGCACGTCATCGCCATCGCGCAGATGCATGCCCTCGGCGGCGACAGGGGTGGCCACCACGGGGACGCCGTAACTCATGGCCATGTTGACCTTGCCCTTGACGCCGGCGCCGAAGCGCAGGGGCGCGACGGATACCCGGCAGACATTCATGAACGGTGCGAGCTCGGCCACCCGGCCATGGAACACCAGCCCCGCCCCGGCCAGGGCGCGGCGTGCGGTGTCGGGCACGTCACCCAGCACGTGCAAGACGATGTCGGGCACTTGCTGGCGGATGCGCGGCAGGATATCGCGTGACAGCCAGTCCATGGCGTCGGCATTGGGCGGGTGGCCATGGCCACCGAGGAAGAGCAGGTCGCGGCGCTCCTCGAAGCCCGCGTGACGCCCGTGCACGCGATGGATGTTGGACACGATCTCGATGTGTGCGGCAGGCATGGCGCGCGCCAGAAGATCGCGCTCGACCGGGCTGACCACGAAAGTGACGTCGCAGGCCGCCACCAGCGCCAGCTCCCTGCGGCGCGTGATTGCGGCCCGTCGCGCCAGCCGGGTATCGCTTGCAGCCTCCGCGGCGCGCGCCTCGCGCAGAAAGTGCAGGTCCACGGTATCGAACAGCACCCGGGCCCGTGGCGCGTGCTGCCGCACCAGATCGAGCCAGGTGGCGGCGCTGGCGGCGCGGCACAGCATGACCGCATCGATGCTGGCGCCGTGTCGCCGCAGCCAGCGTGCAAGACCGTCGGGCAGTACCTGCACGCCGAGCGCGCCCAGGCGGTCCACTGCCGGCGACGGCACACGCCCGTCCTCGGGCATGAAGATCACCTGCCAGCCCATGCCGTGCAGCAGCGCGAACAGCTCGCACAGGCGCAGCGAACCGGAATCCCGGGACGGTTCCGGCATCGTGCTGTCGACCACCAGCATGCGACCACGCGCATAACGTCGCAGTGCCGTTTCAATCGGTGATCCTGGCGCGGCATGTGACGCCAGCACATCTCGATGACGGGCCACAAAACGGTCCCGGTTGATGGCCTGGTGGCGCTTGACGCCATGAGTGGTGTCGGTGCCCGCAGTGCCGCCCTCGTCGTGCACCACCAGGCTGTCGGGCGCATACAGTACGCGAAGGCCGAGCGCGCGCACGCGCATGGCCAGGTCGCTGTCCTCGTAGTAGGCCGGTGCGTAGTGGGCATCGAAACCGCCCAGGCGCTCGAAAAGGCTGCGCTCGATCAGCAGGCTGGCCCCGGAGACATAATCCACTTCGCGCCGGAACCGGAATGGCAAGGCATCGCGTCCCTCGAACCTGCCGATGTTGGCTGCGCTGCCATCGCGGTAGAGCAGTCCCCCGGCTTCCTGCAGGTGGCCATCGGGATAGACCAGGCGGCTGCCGGCGATGCCGCATGCCGGTTCCTCGCGTGCGCAGGCAAGCAGGGCGTCCAGCCATCCGGGCTGGACAAGGGTGTCGTTGTTGAGGAAATGCAGCCACCGGCCACGAGCCATCGCGGCGCCGTCGTTGCAACTGGCGATGAAGCCGCGGTTGTCCGCATGCGTGAGCACGCGCAGGCCTTCCACCCGGTGCAGGGCCTGGTCCGTGTCGTCGGTCGAGGCATCGTCGACCACGATCACCTCGAAGGCGGTGTGCGCCCCGTGGCGGGCGATCGCATGCAGACAGGCCAGGGTACGGGCGCGCTGCCCGTAGGCCGGAATGATCACCGAGACTTCGGGAGTATCCGAAACCGGCAGGACAAAGTGCGAGGGCACATCTTCCCGTGGGCCCAGATCCAGGCCCGGGTCGTGACGGGTCGGTGGACGCAGTACCTGGCCGATGCGCACCAGGGTAGCGCGCCATCCGCGATGCGTCAGACTGATGCGGATGCGGTGCAGGCGCTGTTGCCACAGGCGTATCCGCCAGTGAACCTGCCGGTTCCCGTTACCGCCTCCCTTTTGCCCGAACATGGCCCCACCGCCTGCATTCCGATGCGGCATTGTACGGGTATGCCGAGCCGGGCCGCACGTCTCGCAACCATTGCCCGATGGAAGCAACATCGTGTTCGTCCGCGTACACTTGGGCGCTGCGATACCGACGCAAACGTACCTTGAGCACATCCCAACCGACCCGTCACCCGTTTCGTGCCGCCTGGCGCGTGCTGCGCATTCCGTTCTGGCTGGGCCTGGGCTTTGGCCTGGGCTTCGTGCTGCCGTACATCCTGGTCCTCAATGCCCGCGTGCAGGCGCGCTTTGACGACCTGGTGTTTTCGGTGCCCACGCGCGTTTATGCCCGTCCGTTGCCCCTGCGCGCGGGCGAGCCGATGAATCCCGGCACGCTGCAGCTCGAGCTGAGCTTCGCCGGATACACCCGGGACGCCCACGGCCGCGTGCCCGGCACCTGGACGGGAGGTGGCGGTCGCTACCTGATCGCCTCGCGCGGCTATGTCGGACCGGAAGGTGGCGAACTGCCGCAGCGCATCCGCGTGACGCTGGATGCCGGATCCATTTCCTCGGTGACACGCGCCAGTGACGGCAAGGCGATCAGCCTGACGCATCTGGATCCGGCACGTATCGCCACGCTGTACGGCGCGCGCCAGGAAGAACGACGCCTGGTTACTCTGACCCAGGTGCCGCCGTTGCTGGTCACCGGGCTGCAGGCCGTCGAGGATCGCGATTTCAAGCACCACATCGGTATCGACTTCAGCGCCATCGCGCGTGCCATGTGGGCCAATCTGCGTGCCGGGGCCGTGGTGCAGGGCGGTTCGACCCTGACCCAGCAGCTGGCGCGCAACCTGTTCCTGACCCGCAACCAGACCCTGGTCCGCAAGATCAATGAAGCCCTGCTGGCGATGCTGATGGAGGCGCACTACAGCAAGGGACGCATCCTGCAGGCCTACATCAACGAGGTGTTCCTCGGACAGCTCGGCAGCCAGGCGGTGCACGGCTTCGCTGCCGCCAGCGAGTTCTATTTCGGTCGCCGGTTGCAGACCCTGCGTCCGCAGGAAATTGCCCTGCTGATCGGCCTGGTGCGCGGGCCGAGCTATTACGATCCGCGCCGTTTCCCCGAACGGGCACTCAAGCGTCGCAACCGGGTGCTGGACGAGTTCTACCAGACCGGCCTGATCGACGAGGCGGTCCTGCGCCATGCCCGCAGTCAGCCGCTGGGCGTGGTGGCGCAACCGCAACTGGCGCGTGACCGCTTTCCGGCCTTCATGGACCTGGTGCGCAAGCAGATCACGAGTGATTTCGACCAGCAGACCCTGCGCAAGGACGGCCTTTCCATCTTCACCACGCTCGACCCGGCTGCGCAGCTGGGTGCGGAGAAAGCCGTCGGGCGCACGCTCGATGGCATGGGTCGCAAGGGGCGCGATCTGCAGGCCGCGGTGGTGGTGACCGATCCGCACAACGGCCATGTGCTGGCCATGGTCGGCGGGCGCGATCCGGGCCAGCCCGGTTTCAATCGTGCGCTCGATGCCCACCGTCCGGTGGGCTCGATCATCAAGCCGTTCGTGTACCTGGTGGCGCTGGCGCAGCCGGGCCACTGGTCGCTGGCCACGCTGCTGGACGACGAGCCGGTGAACCTGCGCCAGCCCAACGGCAAAGTGTGGTCCCCGCAAAACGACGACCATGTTGCGCACGGCCAGGTGCCGCTGGTCGATGCGCTGGTCAACTCCTGGAACCTGGCCACGGTGCACCTGGGCCTGCAGGTGGGTGTCGGCAAGGTGCGCCGCTTTCTTCAGTCCTTCGGACTTCAGCGGGTCAATCCCAATCCGTCGCTGCTGCTGGGCGCGATTGACCTGTCGCCCGCCCAAGTGGCGCATCTGTACCAGTACCTGGCTTCGGGCGGCCATGCGATACCGCTGCTGGCGGTCGACGGGGTGCTCGATGCGCACGGCAAGACCATCAAGCGCTACACCGTGCGCAGCGGTCCCAGTGACTACCATGCCGCCGTGGAGCTGATCACCTACGCCATGCAGCAGGTGGTCGAGCGAGGCACGGCCAGCGCCATCGTCAAACAGGGTCTGGGCGCGCTGCATGCCGCGGGCAAGACCGGCACCAGCGACGGCCAGCGCGACAGCTGGTTCGCCGGCTTCACCGGCAACCGGCTGGCGGTGGTGTGGGTGGGGCGCGACGACAACCGGCCCACCGGACTGTGGGGTTCCTCGGGCGCGCTGAAGGTGTGGATCGACCTGTTCCGGCACCTGCCCGCCGCGCCGCTCGATGTGCAGCCCGATGCCAGCCTGCAGTTCGCCTGGATCGACCCCCGCACCGGCCACCAGACCGAAGCCCAGTGCGAAGGGGCGCGCCAGTTGCCCTTCATCACCGGCTACCTTCCCACCGCGCACGACAGCTGTTTCTGGCAGCGCGTGCGTGACCTGTTCCGTGATCGCAGCCCGGCGTCGACCCCCGATGTCCCACAACACTGACCGGGCCGGCTGGGTGTTCGCACTGGCCCTGCTGCTGGCCGCCTGCACCCATGTTCCACCCGCACCACCCGCACCTGATGTCCAGGCCATGGTGGCCGATATCGATCTGGCCGGTCAGCGCGATACCTCGCCGCTGCAGGTCGTGCCCTTGCGCGATCCGGGCGTGACGCGCCTTCTGGCCCAGGCCGCACAGGCGCGCAAACAGGGGCAGTTCGCGCGGGCCGCCAGTCTGCTCGATGCCGCGTTGAAACACGACCCCTCGGCGCCGGGCATCCTGCAGGCGCGCGCGGAAATCGCCGTGCTGCGCCGGCATTATCAACATGCCGAAGCCCTGGCACGCCGTTCCTACGCGCTGGGACCGAAACTGGGCAGCTTGTGCATGCGCAACTGGCAGACGGTGATGGAAATGCGTTACGTGGCGCACGATGCGGCCGGCATCGAGGCGGCGCGCAAGCGGCGCGATGCCTGCCGGGTCAAGCCGGTGACGCGCATGTAGCGCATGGCTTGCGGCTCAGAACGAAGAGCCGGGCTGCTTCAGGAATGCCCTTTCCTCGGGCGTCGTGCTGCGGCCGAGGATCGCGTTGCGGTGCGGGTAGCGACCGAAGCGGTCGATGATGGCCTTGTGGCGCCGTTCGTAGTCGAGGTTGTCCGCGGGGGCGTGGGCCTCGAACAGCCGTTCGGCCTGTTCGTGGATTGCCCGCGATTCGCTGTGCATGTAGGGCATGAGCAGGAAGGTACGCTGCATCGGTGCGTCGAGCTGTTGCGGCATGCCGCGGTCGACCGTTTCCTGCGCCAGCACCAGGGCCATCGGATCCTGCGCGAAGGCGCGTGGTGTGCCGCGGTGGATGTTGCGCGAGAACTGATCCAGCACCACGATCTCGGCCAGCCGCCCTTGCGCGCTGCGCCGCCAGCGGAACAGTTCCCCCGCGGCGGCCTGTTCCAGCAGCGCGCCAAAGCGAACGCGCACGGTCGCATCGAAAGCCGGGTCGGCCTTCCACCAGTCTTCAGGTGCGATCTCCCCGAACCAGAAGTCCAGCACGGGCTCGAGGGTGAGCGCCATGGCGGGTTCCTGATGCGCGGGAGGCGCGTTCATGGCGTTCCCGGTTGCACCTGCTTCAGGCCCGCAGCGGCAAGATCGCGGTTCAGTGTCACCAGCGACGGCCCGGTCAGGCGCCGCCATTGCGCCAGCGTGGCGCGCAGGCTGGTCGACAGCTTGCCGTGCGAGGTTCGTGCATCCGGGCCGGGATCGGCGTCGGCGCCGTCCACTGCGACCAGCAGCGTGCCCAGCCTGCGGGTCAGCGCGTACAGGCTGTCGGTGCGGCGCGGCGGCGGGCCGGTGTAGTTGCGCGGGTCATGCACCAGCGTTACGCCGGACACCGTGATCAGCCGTTCGCGCAGATCGGCCACGCGGGCGTGCAGCGCGGGACGGTCCTTGAGCGCGTCCAGTCGCCGGTCCAGCGCATGCACCAGCGGCGCGGCCTGCGCCAGCGCCGCACCGGCGCGGACTTTTTCCGCCTCGACCGTGCGCGCCAGTCGGAATTCGCGCAGGTAGGCGGCCTGCGACAGCTTCACGCGCGGGTCCGGTGCCACGACCAGGGGCTGGCGCAGGGTCTTGCCGTTCACGTGCAGTGTCACGCTGTAGCGACCGGGCGGCGCCCACACGCCGTCGGCGACCGGCTTGCCGGGCCGGCCAGGCCCCTGCGAGGGGTAGCGCAGATCCCACACGAAACGGTGCATGCCGGGCGTGGTGGCCAGGTGCGGCGGCAGGATCACCCATTCCGGCGCGTAGGCCAGCGTGGCGGGGTTGCGCGAGGGCAGCGGGTCGGCGCTGCTGAACCGACGCACCACGTCGCCACGCGCGTCGCGCACGGTCAGCGTCACCGGGCCGTTCACATGCGCCGGCAGCACGTAGTCGATGTAGGCGCCCAGTGGCGGGTTGGCGGCCATCGGCTCGTCCTTGGGGAACGGTGTGCCGGTGAAGCCGGCCGGGCGCACGCGGTAGGCCAGCGCGGGGCGGAACAGGGTGGCGCGACCGGGCCGCACGCCGTGCATCTGGCGCAGTGCGGTCACGTCATCCATGATCCAGAAACCACGGCCGTGGGTGGCGATCACCAGGTCGTTGCCGTGCATGTCGATGTCGCGCACCGAGGTCATCGGCAGGTTCTGCTGCAGCGACTGCCAGTGCGCGCCGTCGTCGAAGGACACGAACATGCCGCGCTCGGTACCCGCGTACAGCAGGCCGCGTTTGAGCGGATCCTCGCGCACCACGTTGACGAAGGCGTTCGCCGGCAGGCCGTCGGTGATCGGCGTCCAGTGTGCGCCGCCGTCGGTGGTGCGGTAGATGTAGGGACGGTCGTCGTCCAGGCGGTGGCGGTCGATGGCCAGGTACGCGACCTCGGTGCTGAAGTGCGAGGGCTCGATGCCGCCCACCTTCGACCACGGCGTCAGCGCCTTCGGCGTGACGTTGCGCCAGTGCGCGCCGTCATCATCGGTGCGCCAGACCAGGCCGTCGTCGGTGCCCACCCACAGCGCGCCGGCCTTCAGCGGCGAGGGCGCGATGGTGTAGATCACGCCCTTGCGCTTGCCCAGGTGCACGTCGTCGGCCGCGGTCACCGGGTCCAGGTTCGGCGGCACGCCGGGGTCGGCGCGGGTCAGGTCCGGGCTGACGGGTTTCCAGTGCGTGCCGCCGTCGGTGGTCTGGAACAGGCGCTGGTTGGCGAAGTACAGAGTGCGCTTGCCGCGTTTGGAGAACGCCAGCGGCAGCGTCCACGCGCGGCGGTAGTGCGCGGCAGGGTAGGCCAGGGTGGGGTCGACGTCGTGGGTCTGCTCGGTTTTTCGGTCGAGCTTGCGCACGGTGCCGCCGAAGACGATGTCCGGGTCGTCCGGATCCGGTGCGATCATGCCGCTCTCGCCACCGGCGGTGATTTCGCGGAACTGCTCCATGGTGATGCCGTCGTAGGTCGTGGTGCGGCTGGGCAAGGCCACCGCGCCCGAATCCTGCTGCGCGCCGTACACCCAGTACGGAAACCGGTTGTCGGTACTGACGTGGTAGATCTGCGCGGTCGGCTGGTTGTACCAGCTCGACCAGGTCTTGCCACCGTTGAGCGTGATCAGAGCCCCCTGGTCCACGCCCAGCATCTGGTGGTCGGGGTTGGTGGGGTCGATCCACATCTGGTGGAAGTCGTCGCCGGTCGGATCGCCCTTGAGTGCGATGAAGTGCCTGCCGCCGTCATCCGTGCGCAGCACGATGGTGTTCATCACGTACACGCGGTCGGGATTTTTCGGGTCCACCGTGAGACGGCTGAAGTACCAGCCGCGCTTCCAGATGCGCAGGTCGGTGCTGACGTGTTTCCAGTGCCTGCCGCCGTCATCGGAGCGGTACAGCCCGCCTTCGCCGTGGAGCGCATCGACCAGCGCATACACCCGGTCCGGCCGGCTGGGCGCCAGCGCAATGCCGATGCGGCCCGGGTGCGCGGGAAAGCCGTGGCCCCGGATCTGCGTCCAGTGGTCGCCGCCGTCGTGCGACACGTACAGGCCGCTGCCCGGCCCGTTGGACGGCGGATACACGCTCCAGGGCGGACGCCGCGTCTGCCACAGCGCGGCATAGATCGTGTCCGGGTCGCCGGGCTTGAAGGCCAGGTCGATGGCGCCGGTGTTCTCGTTCTTGTACAGCACCTTCGTCCAGTGCGCGCCGCCGTCGGTGCTGCGGAACACCCCGCGCTGGGCGTTGGGTCCGTAGGGGTGACCCAGCGCCGCCACGAATACGCGACGGGGATTTTCAGGGTCCACCAGCACGCGGCCGATGGCGCGGGTGTCGGAAAGGCCGATGTGTGACCAGGATTTGCCGCCGTCGGTGGTCCTGTACATGCCGTGGCCCTGGGCGATATCCGAGCGCATGTCGGCCTCGCCGGTGCCCACATAGATCACCTTCGGGTCCGTGGGCGAGACCGCGATATCGCCGATCGAGCCGTCCGGCACCTTGTCGAAGATCGGCTTCCAGGTGCGCCCGGCATCGTCGGTGGCCCACACCCCGCCGTCCACCGCGCCAAACCAGAAATGCCGGCTGTCGCCTGGAACGCCAGTCACTGCCAGCACGCGTCCGCCGCGGAACGGGCCGATCAGCCGCCAGTGGAGGTCCTGATACAGCGAGGCATCGACCGTGCCCCTGGCATACGCGCCGAACGCAGTCAGCGAGGCGGCTGCAAGGACAAGCAAGACATGACGCAGTTTCACGGCGCACTCCGGAGGCGGCAGGGACAAGTCCCCTTTATCCCCCAACCGGGGATCGGGCTCAAGGGCCGTCGGTCATGCCGTGAGGTTCTGGTGCCCCGCTCCCTTTGCATGCAGGGGCCCCGGTCGCGCCGTGGATGCGTGTTTCAGCGCCGTCCGCCCGCTTGTGCCAGCAACACTGCGGTTAGTCCCCAAACATAGTTGAAGAACACCACGAACAGCGGCGTCAGAAGGCCCAGCTCCACCCCGCCGATGCCTTTGTGCGCCTTGAAGGGAAACACCACGAAGCACTGCACGACGGTCGGGCCCAGACTGAGCACGAAGGCACGCGCAAAGGGCCGCGAGTTCAACACGGGCAAAAACAGAAGCACGCCCCAGATGCCGCCCCAGACGATGCGCGGGTACAGCCAGTGCGGGCTCCAGTGCGGCGCAATCGAAACCCCCAGCGCCGCGGTGATGCCCAGCGTGCCGAATGCCCACAGGGCCACACTGTTCATCAATCCGCCCGCGGCACCGGCCCCGAAGTAACGCATGGCATTCTGCAGCATGAGTCTTGCCTCCCAGGGTCAACGTGCGCGCTTATCCTCGCACGAAATCAGCGTGGCGTGGACGCCATGTCGTCTGCGCTTCAACGGTCTCTTTCATTTTCCCGGCTTGCGCGTATGAAGTGCGAAATCCCCCAGAACAGGACCCCGGCCCCGATGCCAGTAAGGGCAAAGAAAAGACCCAGTCCCACGGGGGAACCCCAGAAAAGCACAAAGGCCAGAGCATTCATCGCAGGTTCCTCGGTGGTTGGTGAGGGACGAACGCCGGGTCAGCGCAGCGACCGTCGCTGCGATGCGCGGCATGGCGGTGTTCATTCCAAGGTTAGCGTACCCGAAGTCCGGGAATGGATTGCCGGTTGCTGTCCAGTCTGCGGAGTCGTAGGGCGGGCACCGTCCGCCATTCCCGACAGCTTCCATGAAAACGGTGCCAAGTTCACTTTCCGGGACATTCAGCGCCATGATTCAAACGGGCGTATGTGTACCTGGAACCGTTTTTCGAACCGTTTTTCGCCTTCCTGTGGGATGCGGCCCGGCGGGTGCCGGGCCGATAGGGTTTGGGGACGGCCGTGCCTCGGCCCGGTGAGTGGGTAACCCGCGACGGCGTTATGTGGCCGCCAGAACCCTGGCGATGCACGCTCCTAGACTGCGGACAGGCCCACGCGACGGAACTCAGTAATGCGGTAACCAATCCGCGGATATCAGCATGATCCACCGTCGACGTGACTGGCTGAGGCACGACCGGACTCCATCCAACCGGAGAATTGCCATGAAGTAACTCGTGCCGGCTTGACAGTGAAAGTCATATCAACGCCTGAGTTCAGCCGCCGACAGCCCGCATAGCGGGTTGACGGTCGGCTGCAGCGAACTGTTATGCGGCTGACTCAAGTTGCCAGCCGGGGAAAACCAAAACTGCTGGGTGACAATGAAGAGCGGTGGCCAGCACCTTGGCACGCTCGACGCCCAAGTTGACCCGGCCGGTCTCGATGCTTGAAATCGTGGTTTGCGGAATGCCGCAGAGCGCGGAAAGCTGGTTTTGGCTGAAGCCCTGAAGTTCGCGGATGATGCGAACAGACTCGCCAGGCGTAACCTCCACGCGCTTTTTGGCGGGAACAGACTTGCTCATTTCAGCGCCTCCGATAGTCGTGAGCCGTGACACGTACCACTTGAACCACCATGACGTCCGCTTTCACGGAGTAGATGACACGCCATTGTTCGTTCAGGCGAGACGACCTGAAGCCCTTCCAGTTGCCGGACAGAGCCTCATCATGAAAGCCTCGGATAGCTCGCAGGCCTTGTGGGCCGGAAAGCATGGCAATGTCTTTCCACTTTTCGTATCGCTTCAGAATCTCAAGCGGGACACGGCCCGAAGAGAGCTCCTTGTCGGCTTTACGGAGTTCCAGGATCTTCCACATGCCACATTATGTATAGTACATATATGTACTGTCAAGTGGCCGGAAGCCATCCCTGCCGCATAGACAGCATGACTTTCGCAGCGGCCGGCGCTGACCTCCGCGGGGCCATTATCGCGAGTTGGCGCGGTGCCAGAGCCGCAGGAGCGAGCAAGCGCTACGCTCATCTTTCGGTTTCCCTCGCGGAGGTCAGCATGAACAACGATAGCACCATCTATGTCGGGCTGGATGTACACAAGGAGTCGATCGTGGCGGCGTACGCGATCGGCCTGGGCGAGGTGCAGAGTCTGGGCAATATTGGCGTTCTGCAACGCGATATCGACCGGCTGTGCAAGCGGATGCAGAGCAAGGGTGCGCACGTGGTGTTCGTGTACGAAGCAGGCCCGTGCGGCTATGGTCTGCATCGGTATCTGACGAAGAAGGGATACGCGTGCATGGTGTGCGCGCCGTCGCTGATCGCGCGTAAACCGGGCGACCGGGTCAAGACCGATCGGCGCGATGCGATCAAGCTGGTCAGGGCGTTGCGCATGGGTGATCTGGCGCGTGTCCACGTACCGGATGTGGCGGACGAGTCGATGCGTGACCTGGTACGTGCCTGGGGCGCGGCCAAGCAGGATCTGCGACAGGCTCGGCAGCGCCTGAAATCCTTCCTGTTGATGCACGATGTGCGCTACACGGGCAAGGCCAACTGGGGTCCGGCGCATCGGCGCTGGCTGAGTGAGTTCGTGTTTCCGGCACCGTGGTCGCAGCTCGCCTTTCAGGAGCACCGACAGGCCATCGAGGATCGCCTGGGCCAGTGCGAGCGCTTGGAAAGCGCATTGCGCGAAGCGGCCCCATGAAAACGGTGCCAAGTTCACTTTCCGGGACATTCAGCGCCATGATTCAAACGGGCGTATGTGTACCTGGAACCGTTTTTTAACCGTTTTTTCGTTTTTGAGAACAGGACCCCGGCCCCGATGCCAGTAAGGGCAAAGATAAGACCCAGTCCCACGGGGGAACCCCAGAAAAGCACAAAGGCCAGAGCATTCATCGCAGGTTCCTCGATGGTTGGTGAGGGACGAACGCCGGGTCAGCGCAGCGACCGTCGCTGCGATGCGCGGCATGGCGGTGTTCATTCCAAGGTTAGCGTACCCGAAGTCCGGGAATGGATTGCCGGTTGCTGTCCAGTCTG
>JALUXG010000020.1 GCA_027019085.1 Rhodanobacteraceae bacterium
AAACCATGCGCACCGTCATCTTCCTCATCGCTGGCAAACTCGACTTCCACAGGATCAACCAACATGCATGCTAACCCACTCGTTTTTCAAAAGAGCCAGTTTATTTAATAACTTAAGCAACGCTGCTTTTCTGTCCCCGGGTATAAGTTCCCCCATTTTCAGAAGACTGGACTCAAGAAAGGTGCCAGATTGGAGCAATCCTTTCCGCAACCCTTCCGGCTTACTCAATTCGTTCTTGTTGGGAATATGGTCGGTCAGTGACCCAATCGACTCCTGAAGAGTATTTTCCTTCAAGATTTCCATCATTTGGAAAAGACGCATCAAACCGGTCTTCATGTCGGTCCTCTGCGTCAGCAGATTGCCGATCAATACTGACGGTTCCTCTTTTATTGCGGAAGTTTCTTTTTCTGTCGAAGCTGTTACCTTGAAGGTGATGCGGGGGCTGATCTTCAATATTTTCAATGTGAGCTGCTGGTTGTTCTCGAACCGGGGGCTTCCCTTGATGGCATACAGCTCACCGCCTATTTTCAGCATCAATCTTTTTCCGGCACCGTGAGCATCGACTTGTTTGACTGTTGTAGTGACAATTTGTCCCACGCGCCAGGTACTACCTGAAGGGTGAGCAGCATCAAGGGTTTTACCCGTCAACTGGATGCGATTCATATCCATGTCTTTGGTCACGCTTCAATTCATGCGCACGAGTCTACGAGGATCGGGTCGCTGTGCATCATTTGGTGCAGGCTCCGGTTCTCAATGACCTAGAAGTGTCCGAATGATGTCATCCCCGTTGCCAGCGTACACAAATACTGTACCGTGGGTTACAAACCATCGTGAAGCATGTCGAGGAACCCACCGATGGCCGGTCCGTAGTGCTCGATATCGACCAGAAACGCGTCGTGACCCTGGGGAGAGTCCAGAGCCACGAACTGGACCCTGGCGCCGGCCGCTTGCAGGCCCTCGGCAATCTGTTCCTGCTGTTCGAGCGGGAACAGGATATCGGTGCTTACCCCGATCACCAGAGCCTGTTCGACACAGATGCGGCGCAGTCCTTCCAGCACGCTGCCCTCGCCGTATTCGGCAATATCGAACCAGTCGCTGGCGCGCGACAGGTACAGGTAGCAGTTCGGGTCGAAGTGCCGGATGAATCGCCGTGCATGGGCCTGCAGGTAGGATTCGACCTCGAACTCGAAACCGAAAGGGTCGCCTGGACGTTCTTCCGGGTCGAGCCGGATTCGTGCGAAGCGTCCGTTCCATTCCATGGCCGATCGGTAGGTGATGACGCCCAGCTTGCGGGCGATGCTCATGCCACGCTCGGGGTAGGTCTCGTCGGTGTAGCGGCCTTCGTTCCAGTTGCGGTCCAGGCGGATGGCCTCGCGTTGCAGCGAGCGGATCGCAATGGCAAACGGTTGCGCCTGCGGCGCCGTATCGACGCTGATGTGGGCACGTACGCAGCCCGGATGCTGCAGCATGTACCCCAGCGCGGCCATGCCACCCATGGAACAGCCGATCAGGCATGCCAGGCGCTCGATGCCCAGGCCCTTGACCACTTCATGCGCGGCGTTGGCCACGTCTTCCAGGGTGAGTTCCGGAAACCCGAGTCGGTACGGTTCACCGGTTGCCGGATCGATCGAGGCAGGTCCGGTCGATCCCTTGTCGCTGCCCAGCGCATTGACGCAGATGACATGCCAGCGCCGGGTGTCGATCGGCTTGCCCGGTCCGAGCATGGCCTCCCACCAGCCCGGAGAGGGGTCGTCCTCGCTGGAGGCTGCATGTGCGCTGGGGGAAAGGCCGGTCAGGATCAGGATCGCGTTGTCGGCGTTCGCGTTCAGCCGGCCCCAGGTTTCATAGGCCACATGTGCGCCATGCAGTAACCCCCCGCGTTTCATGGCGAAGGGGTCAGGAAGCTTGTGGTAGCGTCGGGCGTCAGCCATGCGGTAACCGGGTCGGGGTAAAAGAGGCACTTTATCGTGCCACCGGTTCCGACCCAAGGCCGGTCAGCGTACGTGGCCGATGACGATATCCACGGTTTTTTCGTCCTGGACCGCCAGCGGCCCGGATTGTCCCTGCAGGTCGCCCGCTGCGGGCAATGCCTGCCCGCTGCGCGAGATGCGGGCGATCACGGTCACCCTGCGGGCGTCGGAAAGCCTGGCCTGCGGTGTCATGCCCATGCCGTCGGTGAGCATGACCGTGGTTGGCAGCTCGGAGGCCTTCAGGCGCGCTACCGCGAGGGGCATGGGCGAGCCGTTTGCATTCCGGGCGAAGACGAACACCGTATCGCCTGGCCGCACGCGGCTGCGCAAGGAAGGTGCGACGGTGACATGGACCGCCAGATGCACGCCTTCGGCATGGTCCGTGGTACTGGACGAGGTGGCAGGGGCAGGCGCGCCGGTACTGGGGGTGGACGGTGACTGCAGCAGGGCCATGGCTTCCTGCTGGGACTTGCCGGATGCCCGTGCATCGGCCATCGCGATCTGCCGCTTCACGGCCTGGGCGACCGGTGTACCGGGCTGAAGCTGTGCCTCAAGACGGCGCCAGAGACGGGAGGCGTTGGCAAACTGGCCGTGTTGATAGTCGCTGATGCCCAGCAGCCACAGTCCCCGCTGGTCGTTGGGGCTTTTGCCGATGGCGGCCTGCAGCAGTGAGCGACCCCGGTCGCTGATGAGGTGCTCGGGACGCGCCTGCGCATCGGTTTCGGCCCAGGCCACCATCAGGTCGGTGTTGTCCGGTGCGAGCTTGAGCGCCTTGCCGTAGGCATCGCGGGCCGGACCGGGTTTGTCCATGGTCTTGTAGACCTGGGCCAGCAGCAGCCAGCCCTTCAGATCGTCCGGCTTGTCTGCCAGGTGTACGCGCAACTGGTCGAGCATCTGTTGCGTGGTCGGGCGCTGCAGGTTGGCGGGTACCAGGGCAGCCGGTGTACCCACTTTCATATACAGGGCCAGGGCCGTCAGCGGCAGCAGGAAGGCGACGGCAAGCGACACAGCCAGAGCATGCCGGGGGTGGCCATGGCGCCTGCCGCTTCTCAGCATCGGCACGATCACGATGACCAGGGCAAAGCCCGTCAGGAGCAGGGCCAGAAGGATGAATGCGGTTTTCACGTCTTGGTCTCGCAGAATCGTGTGGGCGCAATGAAGTGCAGTGGCATTACCAGTCCTCCATGTCGGCGGGAGCGGGCGTCCCGGCCGCGGCGCGTCGCCGCCTGTGCACGGTGAACACGACCGCCCCGGCACCTGCGAGCAGGATCACGCCCGGGCCGAACCAGAGCAGCCAGGTCTTGGGTTTGAGTGGCGGATCGTAGAGAACGTAATCGGAATATCGCGCGACGAGGAACTGCTTGATCTGGGTATCGCTCCTGCCCTGCTGCATCTGCCGGAAGATGAGGTGGCGCATCTGCTGGGCAAGCTCGGCCTGTGAATCGAGCAGACTCTCGTTCTGGCAGACCAGGCAGCGCAACTGGCGGGTCAGGTGCTGGAAGCGCAGCTCCTGTGCACGGTTCTTGAAGGGCAGCGGGTCGACGGCATGGGCGGAAAAGGCCAGGAAGAGACCCAGCAGGAGAAGAACGACAGCACGGGTTTTCATGGCTCCTCCCGCTTGAGTTCGCGTATCTTCGGTTCCAGCACATGGGCGATGACCTTCGGTGTCAGCGGCCCGATCCGCTTGTAGCGGATGATGCCCTTGGCATCGACCAGGAAGGTTTCGGGTGCGCCGTAGACACCGAAATTGATGGCTTCCACGCCGTTGCGGTCGGTCACGACCATGCTGTACGGATTGCCGTGCCGCGCCAGCCAAGCCTTGGCGTCGGCCGGATCATCCTTGTAGTTGTAGCCGACCAGTGGCACGCCGAGCTGTTGCGCATCCTGCATCAGGACGGGGTGTTCCTCGCCACAGGCGATGCACCAGCTGGCGAACACGTTGATCAGGTAGACCTGGCCCAGCATTTCCTGGCGCGTGAGGTGCTGGGAGGGGTTGTCGAGGAACGGCAGTGAATAGGCGGGTACCGGCTTGCCGATCAGCGGTGAGGGCACTTCGCGCGGGTCATGCTGGGTATTCCACCAGATGCCGAAACCGAACAGCGCGACCAGCAGCAGGAAACCGATCAGCGGCAAGGCACGCTTCATGCGCTGTCCTCCCGCGGCGTTGGCCTGTCACCGGGGGAGGCGGATGAGGTTGCTTCCTGATCGTGCCGGCGTAGCCGGAAACGGCGGTCGGTGGCTGCCACGAAACCGCCGATCATCATCAGGATGCCGCCGCCCCACATCCAGCGCACGAAGGGTTTGACGTAGATGCGCAACGCCCAGGCGCCGTTGTCCAGGGGTTCGCCGAGTGCGACATAGAGGTCACGCATGAAACCGGGGTCGATCGAGGATTCGGTCTGTCCCTGGCCCTGGTCATAGGTGCGCTTTTGCGGATGCAGCACCGTGTAGGGCGCGCCGTTCTCGAGCACATCCACCGTGCCCTGTTCGGCAGTCCAGTTCGGACCGGTGACGTGCGTGGTGCCTTCGAACCGGAACGCGAAGTTGCCGATGGTTTCGGTTTGCCCGGGCGCCAGTCGCACGTCGTGCTCGATGCTGAAGGCGGTGGTCAGCAGGACACCTGCCACGAAGATGCCGACGCCGACATGCGCAATCAGCATGCCCAGCATCTCGGCCGGGTAGCGGCTTCCTCGGGGCGCTTCACGCCACCGCTTGAGTGCATAGGCAAACACACCAGCCAGCACATAGACCGCACCCAGGCCGCCGAGCACGGCTCGCCAGGGGGGGGTGCCGCGGGAGTCTGCGAACAGCAGGATGCCCCCGACCAGCAAGGCAACCACCGCCGATTGTACGGCGACGCGGATGAGCAGGCGGCCGTCGGCCCGTCCCCAGCGTGCAAACGGCCCCAGCGGCATCAGCATGATCGCCGGCGTCATCAGGGCGATGAACAGCGTGCCGAAGTACGGCGGACCCACCGAGATGCGTCCCCAGCCGAAGGCATCGCCGATCAGCGGGAACAGCGTGCCCAGCAGGACCATGGCCGCCGAGGTGGTCAGCAGCAGGTTGACGACAAGCAGCAGCGTTTCGCGTGACAGTGGGGCAAAGGGCTTGCCGCCGGCCACCTTCGGTGCACGCAGGGCGTACAGCAGCAACGACCCACCGATCACGATACCGAGGTAGATCAGGATGAACACGCCACGACGCGGGTCGGAGGCGAAGGCATGCACGCTGGTCAGCACGCCCGAACGCACCAGGAAGGTGCCGAGCAGGGACAGCGAAAAGGCGAAGATCGACAGCAGCACCGTCCACGCCGGCAGCGAGCCGCGTTTCTCGGTGATGGCCTGGGCATGGATCAGGGCGGCACCGGCCAGCCAGGGCATGAAGGAGGCGTTTTCGACCGGATCCCAGAACCACCAGCCGCCCCAGCCCAGTTCCGCATAGGCCCACCAGCTTCCGGCGACGATACCCAGGGTCAGGAAACCCCATGCAACATTGGTCCAGGGCCGGGCCCAGCGCACCCATGGCTTGTCCAGGCTGCCGCCGAGCAGCGCGGCGATGGCAAAGGCGAAGGCCACCGAGAAACCGACATAGCCCATGTACAGCACGGGCGGATGGAAGGTCATGCCCGGGTCCTGCAGCACCGGATTGAGGTCGGCGCCGTTGGGCGGCGGCGGCAGCAGGCGACCGAACGGATTGGATGTCAGCAGGATGAACAGCAGGAAGCCGATGCTGAGCAGGCCCAGCACGCCCAGTACCCGCGCATAGAACACCTGCGGCAGGCGGGTGCTGAAGATGGCCAAGGCAACCGTCCACAGGCTCAGGATCAGCACCCACAGCAGCATCGAACCCTCGTGCGCACCCCAGACCGCGGCAAACCGGTAGTACCAGGGAAGTGAAAGATTCGAGTTGTTGGCGACGTAGGCGACCGAGAAGTTGAACGTGAGGAAGGCGTAGGCAAGCAGGGCGAATGCCAGTGTCACGAACAGTGCATGGCCAATGGCGGCCGGGCGCGCCACCGCCATCAGTGCCGGCTGGTTGCGCCAGGCGCCGACCAACGGCAGCACGGCCTGTACCGTGGCCAGCAGCAGGGCGAGGATCAGCGCCATTTGTCCGAGTTCGGGAAGCATCGTTCAGCGTCCTTGGGGAAGGGGATGGGCCTGTTTCGCGGCTTGTGCGCGTTCGGCTTCCTTGGCCTTGCGTATGGCGTCCGCCACCTCCTTGGGCATGTAGGTTTCGTCATGCTTGGCCAGCACCTGGGTGCCGACAAATTCGGTGCCCTGCATGTGGCCGGTTACGATCACGCTTTGTCCCTCGCGGAAAAGGTCCGGAAGAATGCCGCGGTAGACCACCGGCATGTCGTGGAAGCGGTCGGTGACCACGAAGTGGACCATCAGCGAGTTGCCGTCACGCACCACGGAATGCTCCTTGACCACGCCTCCCAAGCGGAAGGTTCGATGAGCGGGCGCCTTGCCGGCATCGATTTCGGTCGGGGAGTACAGGTAATTCATGTTCTGCTGCAGTGCGAATACGGTCAGGGTCACTGCCACCGCCGCAGCGGCCACGGCCAGCAGGGTGATGATCAGGCGACGTTTGCGTTTGGGATTCATGATGTCGTGTGTTCCCGGATCGCGTGTGCATCCGTATCGGTGTGTGTCGGCATGCCGTCCCTGCGTGCCTGGCGTGCCTTTTGCCGTTGCATGCGGGCATGAAGTTCGCGCAGCACATGCCGCCGGCGAAAGACAGGGGCGAGGTAATCGGCAAGCAGGACGATGAAGAACACCGCATAGGCCGGCCATACGTAAGCGGCGTACCCGCCCATGTCCAGAAATGCCAGCATGTTCAACGTCCCTCCCTGTCGGCCAGGTCCCGCACCCAATGCTTGCCACTGTCGATGGACAGCAGGTCGGTGCGCACACGCCCGCACAGGCTCGCGGCCCAGTAAAACTTGGTGGCGAGCATCATGACCAGCAGTGGCCACAGCATGTCGCCTTCGATACTTGACGGACCAAACAATCGCACGGTGGTTCCCTGATGCAGGGTATGCCACCACTGCACGGAGTAATGCACGATTGGCAGGTTGACCACGCCGACCAGTACCAGGAACGAGGCTGCGCGCGCGCCCTGGCGGCGATCCTCGAAGGCATGGAACAGCCCGATTACGCCCAGATACAGGAACAGCAGCACCAATTCGGACGTCAGGCGTGCATCCCAGGTCCACCAGGTACCCCAGGTCGGCTCGCCCCACAGCGAACCGGTCACCAGGGTGATGAAGGTGAACGCCGCGCCGATCGGTGCCGATTGCATGGCGACCGATTCGGCCAGCTTGATGCGCCAGACCACGGCGATGAACCCGGCGATGGCCATCACGCCATAGACGAAAAGGCTCATCTCGGCGCTGGGGACATGGATGTAGATGATGCGGAAAGCATCGCCCTGTTGGTAGTCGGGCGGGGCAAGCACCAGCCCGCCGTACAGGCCGATGGCTGTCAGCAGCAGGGCAAAACCCATGAACCAGGGCCGCATGACTCCGGCAAAGCGGTAGAACACGGGCGGCGAGCTCAGTTCGTGCATCCAGCGCGGTATCCACTTCATGTCGGGTCCTCGTCGGGCGCAGGCGTGCAAGCGATGGGCGGTTTCGGTTCAGGCATCGATGGCAATCCTCAGGGCCGCCGCGCAGGCCAGCGGTGCAAGCACCAGCATCAGCGCGAGCGCTGCAGCCAACCAGGCAACAGGCGCGATCCAGGGGAGTCCGGTCTGGGCTGCGGATACCGCGCCAGCGGCAAAGATCACGACTGGCACGCACAACGGCAGCAGCATGAGTGCGAGCAGCATACCAGAGCGCCTGGTACCCGCCGTCAGCGCCACCAGCACGGCACCGAGCAGGCTCAGCAGCGGCGTGGCCAGCAGCAATGCCAGCACCAGCACGGCTATGGCCTCACCCGGCAGATGCAGCATCGAAGCCAGGACCGGCGCGACAATGATCAGCGGCAGCGCAGTGGACAACCAGTGTGCAAGGATCTTCATGCCCAGCATCAGTGCCAGCGGTTGCGGCGCCAGCATCAGTTGCTCCAGTGAGCCGTCTTCCAGGTCCTGGCGGAACAGGGCGTCGAAAGCCAGCAGCATGGCCAGCAGGACGGTCACCAGCACCACGCCGCCGGCGACGCGCGCCAGCAGGGCGGTGTCCGGACCCAGGGCAAAGGGAAACAGGGTGGTCACGATCAGCGCGTAGAGCACGGGCAGGGCGATGTCGCCACGCCGCCGCCATGCCAGCAACAGGTCGCGACGCAGAATGGCGGCGCAGGCGGCGCGCAGCGATCCGGGCCTCACGATGCGAGCCTCAGTCGGCGCGGCTGGCCATGCAGGAAGGTGACTGCGCCGTGGCTGGTGACCAGTGCCGCCCCGCCTTCCTCGGCGTGGCGTTCGATGACGCGGTTGACCAGGGCGATGCCTTCACGGTCGAGGTTGGCGAATGGCTCGTCCAGCAGCCACAGCTCGGCTGGCAGCAACAGCAGGCGCGCCAGCGCAGCGCGCTTTTTCTGCCCGGCCGAAAGCTGCCGCACCGGCTCGTTTTCGTAGCCTTGCAGACCCACGTTGCGCAGGGCGTCCCGTGGCGTGATGTGTTCGCGGCATCCATGCAGGCCCACGGCCACACGCAGGTTTTCCAGGGGTGAGAGGTCGCCCTTCAGCCCGAGCTGATGGGCCAGGAGCAGCAGACGGCCCTGCGCGCTGTCGTGGTCCAGTATCTGTCCATCCAGGTGCATGCTGCCGCCGTCCGCACGCAACAGACCGGCGATGACACGAAGCAGGGTGGTCTTGCCGCTCCCGTTGTCGCCCTCGACAAGCAGGATCTCGCCACGGTCGAGGTGGAAATCGAGAGGGCCGAATACCGGTTCATCCTGGCGCAGGAAGAGTAGCGCCCGGGCTTCGAACAGGACAGGTGGAGGTGAAACCATGCGGTTCGCTTCGGAGTCTCGATCCGTACCATTCTCCCAGTACCTGTGCGGGCTGTCCATGCGGTGAATGGTCACCCGTGCACCGGGGACCAGCGCAGCACGGCAGGTTCGTTCCCGCATCCGCTCACCACGGCAAGCTGGCCAAAGCGGTGCATCAGTTCATCAAGGGCACTTTCGGACAGACCGGTGACGAACAGGCTCGGTTCGCGCCAGTTGTCCAGTGTCCCGCAACCGGCATGCCATCGTGCAGCGGGGTGGCGGTTGTGCAGGGTATCGACAAGTGCGCGCTGCGCCTTTCGATTGGCCTTGCGGCTGCGGAGCGTTCCGTGCGGATTCCACGCGGTGATGAACGCCCAGCAGGCATCTTTTTCCGGCAGCAGCGCGGCCAGTTCGCCCGGCAAGGGCTTGCCGACGCGGATGGTGGCGTAGCCGCCACGCGCCAGGCGTACCCGGTAGGCCGCAAGCTCAAAGGTCGCTTGCAGGGGGTGGGTGGAGGACATGACATTCATCGTGCAGGTTCGGGAGCGGCGGCAGGGATGCACGCAGGGTGCGCGCAGCGGCGTCCATGTCGAGTCCGTCAAGTTGCCTGCGCTTGCCGAGCAGTTGTTCCAGCAGGGTGTCCTGGGCACGTCCGCGTTCGCGTGCGTAGGCGTAGGGCAGGCGGGTGAAGGAGACCATGCGGTAGCGAGACATGAAATGCCCGGGCGCATGTTCGGCCAGTCGACGACCAAGCTCGCGTTTGAGCAGGTAGTGCGGATCGATGACCGAATCGCGCATTTCCACGTAATTTTCCAGCGCCATCGCGGCGATGGCATCGGTATTCGGTTTGCGCTGCGCCTGGAAGGCGGCGAAGGCGTCCCCCGTATCGTTCGGTTCCGCGAGCAACCGGGCGAGGCAGACGGTGTCCTCGAACCCGGCATTCATGCCCTGGCCGTGAAAGGGCACGATGGCATGCGAGGCATCGCCGATCAGCAGGCAGCGTCCATCCAGATGCCAGCGTTCAAGGTACAGGGTGCCGAGCATGCCGACGGGGTGTGCCTGGAAGTCGCGTTTCAGGTCCACAATCAACGGCAGCGCATCGGGAAATGATGTCTCGAACAGGGCGCTGGCGGCCGTCGCGTCAGTCACGGTTTCAAAGCTCGGATGCGCGCCGGCATGCGGCATGAACAGGGTCACGGTGAAGCTGCCTTCCCGGTTGGGCAGGGCGATGCACATGTATCCGCCGCGCGGCCAGATGTGCAGGGCGTGTGCTTCGATGGCGAAGCGCGTCTGTTCGGTGGGTCCGGGCGGGATCTCCAGCTCCTTGTAGCCGTGGGCAAGCATGTCGGTGCGTTCGCCGAGGTCGGATTCGTGCGCCATCGCGGCACGCAGCGCGGATCCGGCGCCGTCCGCACCGATCGTGATGGCCGATTCCAGGGTCCGGCAGGTGCCATCAGCCGATTGCAGCTGCAGCGTCCCGGTGCGCAGGTCGGCATCGACCAGTGCCTGGCCGAAATGCGTCCGGGCGCCCGCCTGCTCGGCGGCATCGAGCAGCAGCATGTTGAGTCCGCCGCGCGAGACCGACCAGATCACTTCCCGGTCATCGAGCCCGTAACGTTGCAGGTTGGTGGTGCCGTTGGGCTCGTGCACCATGCGCCCGCGCATCATCACGGCCTGCGCAAGCACCTGAGCTTCCAGTCCCGCTTTGCGCAACGCGTCCAGGCCGCGCTCGGCCAGGGCGAGGTTGATCGAGCGCCCACCGGCAAAACCGGCGCGTCTGGGATCGGCCCGTTTCTCGACCAGCCGGACCCGATGGCCGGACTGACCGAGCAGGGTTGCCAGCAGGGCGCCGACCAGTCCGGCGCCGATGATCGTGACGGTAGGGCGTGGCATGCGCGAAATCCGTGGGTCCTAGACAAGCCAGGCGAGGCGATGACGAGTACGCAATTCCTTTCGCCCGGCCCGACACGGTTGCTCCGGCGTCCGGGGAGGCCATGCGGGCGCGCCTGGAAGGTTCCAGCGCATCAGTGCGGCTTTGCGTCCCGGCCCGGGCGTGTCGCCTCCCGCACCGCTTCGTGCAGGGTGTCCTGCATCGTGCGGCACAGTTCCATGCTGCGCGCGATCAGTGCGTCCAGGTCAAGCTCGGAAGACGAGTTGCGGGCCTCGGCCAGTTCCCTGCGCAGGGCATGTTGCCGGTCCAGGAAGATCTCAAGGCTGCGTTCCAGGTACGGTCCCATGAATCCCTGCAACTCGTCGCCGTACAGGCGCACGATACGGGTCAGCAGGGCGGTGGACAGTATGGGGGTGCCGAAATCTTCGTGGTCGGCAATGATCTGCAGCAGGACCGAACGGGTCAGGTCGCGGCTGGTCCGCGCATCGCGGACAACGAAATCCTCGCCGTCCAGGACCAACTGACGCAGATCCTCCAGCGTGATGTAGCTGGAAATTTCCGTGTCGTACAGGCGCCGGTTGGGGTATTTCTTGATCGTGCGCTTGGTCTCGGCCATGCGGCGAAGCTAGCAGATCATATTGCACTGCACCAGAGGCCGGGCCAGCCGTCGTTCGGGCCCGTTACATGCGCCCCGGACGCGATGTGTCTGCAGGCCAGGCCATGGCCTGGCGGTGGCGCATCACCAATACATCGAAACCCGTGATCGCCTGGGTCAGTATTGCGCCGCAATCGCATCCATGTGCGTCCGGCAGACCCAGGGCCTGCAAGGCCAGGCGCAGGTTATGCATGGGTGTGTCGGCTTGCAGCGGCAGGTCGCGGGTGCTCTTGGACAGCTTGCCGCCGCCCTCGGCGCGCAGGACCAGCGGCAGGTGCAGGTAGCGCGGCGTGGGCAGGCCGAGGCGTTGCTGCAGGTAGATCTGTCGCGGGGTGGAATCGAGCAGGTCGCAGCCGCGAACGACCTCGGTGATGCCCTGGAAGGCATCATCGACCACGCAGGCCAGATGATAGGACCAGCAACCGTCGGCCCGGAGCAGGACGAAATCACCGACTTCTGCCTGCAGATCCTGTTCCTGCATACCCTGCAAGCCATCATCGAAGCGTACGGTGACTTGCGGTACGCGCAGTCGCCAGGCCGGTCTGCGCCCATGCTTTGCCGGAGCCACGCACTGCCCGTCGCGATGCACGCCGCCATGCACGGAAAGATCGTTGCGGCTGCACCAGCAGGCAAACACATCGCCCTGCGCACGCAAGTGTTCGAAAGCGGCACGGTAGGCGGTTTCCCGTGCTGACTGGTACAGGACCGCCTCATCCGGCACCAGCCCGTGGACGTGCAGCGTGTCCAGGATCGACGCCGCCGATCCGGGGACCACCCGCGGAGGGTCGATATCGTCCATGCGCACCAGCCAGCGGCCTCCAGCCTGGCGTGCGCGCAACCAGCTGCCCAGTGCGGCGACCAGGGATCCGCCGTGCAGGGCGCCGGTGGGGGAGGGGGCGAAGCGTCCACGGTAATACATGCCGCGATGATGCCAGCCAAGGGCTTGAAAGTGCGCCTGCCTGCCCCGATGCAGCGTTCAGGCCGCGCCTGCGCAGGCGCCATCAGGACCAGACCCCTTCCGATCAGGAGCCCCTCACGCATGAATGCACAAGCCGCCGAAACCCGCACCTTCGAAGCCGAAGTCGCCCAGGTCCTGCACCTGGTCACGCATTCGCTGTATTCGCACAAGGAAATCTTCCTGCGCGAACTGATCTCCAACGCCTCCGATGCCTGCGACAAGCTGCGATTCCAGGCCATCGCCGATCCGGACCTGCTGGGTGAGGACGCCGAGTTGCACATCGACGTGTTGTGGGATCCCGAGGCGCGCACCATCAGCGTGCGCGACAACGGCATCGGCATGACGCGCGAAGACGTGATCGCCAACATCGGCACCATCGCCAGTTCGGGCACCCGCAAGTTCCTGGAAAACCTCAGCGGCGACCAGAAGGCCGACGCGCGTCTGATCGGACAATTCGGCGTCGGATTCTATTCTGCCTTCGTGGTGGCCGACAGGGTGACCGTGCACACCCGGCATGCCTCGGCCGCTGCCGGCGAGGGCGTCAAGTGGGAAAGCGACGGCAAGGGCGAATACGTGCTGGAAAACGAGGACTTGCCGCAACGCGGGACGACGGTCACCCTGCACCTGAAGAAGGACGAGGACGAGTTCCTGAAGGCCTGGTCCCTGCGCTCACTGGTGCGCAAGTATTCCGATCACGTGGCCTTCCCGATCCGCCTGCCCAAGGACGAGGACGGCAAGCCGGGCGAGGAGATGGAAACCATCAACGCCGCCTCGGCGTTGTGGACACGGCCGAAGAACGACATCAAGGACGAGGAATACATCAACTTCTACAAGAGCCTCGGCCACGATTTCAACGACCCGCTGGCCTGGACACACAACCGGGTGGAAGGCAAGCAGAGCTTCACCACCCTGCTGTACCTGCCCGCGCAGGTGCCGTTCGACCTGATGATGGGCGGGCGCGACGAGCGCAAGGGCCTGAAGCTCTATATCAAGCGCGTGTTCGTGATGGATGCCGCCGAGCAGCTGTTGCCGGCCTACCTTCGCTTCGTGCGCGGGGTGGTCGATTCGGACGACCTGCCGCTCAACGTCAGCCGCGAGATCCTGCAGCAGAACCGCCAGGTCGACCGCATCCGCGGCGCCTGCGTGAAACGCGTGCTGGACCTGCTGGACAAGCTGGCGCGCAACGAGACGGAAAAGTACACGACGTTCTGGAGTGCCTTCGGCAACACGCTCAAGGAAGGTGTGGTCGAGGATGCGGACAATCGCGAACGCATCGCCGGGCTGTTGCGCTTTGCCTCCACGGCGGGCGAGGGCGCGACGCAGACGGTGTCGCTGGATGACTACATCGGCCGCTTGCAGGCCGGGCAGGAGGACATCTGGGTGATCAGCGCCGAGACCCACGCTGCCGCCGCCGGCAGCCCGCAGCTCGAAGCGCTCAGGGCCAAGGGTATCGAGGTGCTGCTGCTGTCCGACCGCATCGACGAATGGATGCTGAACTCGCTGACCGAGTACAAGGGCAAGCGCATCCGCAACGCGGCCAAGGGTGAACTGCCGCTGGACGAGTCCGACAGGAAAAAACAGGAAGAAGCCAGCAAGGAGGCCGAACCGTTGCTCGAGCGCATCAAGACCCTGCTCGGCGATCGCGTGGGCGACGTGAAGGTATCCGCACGCCTTGTCGATTCGCCCTCATGCCTGGCCCTCTCCGACCACGAGATGGCGCCGCACCTGGCGCGCCTGCTGCGCGAGGCGGGGCAGTCGGTGCCGGAAAACAAGCCGGTGCTGGAGATCAACCCGGCACATGCGTTGCTCAAGCGCCTGCAGGATACGAGCGACGACGAGCAGGCCGGCGACCTGGCGCTGCTGCTGCTGGAACAGGCCGAGGTTGCGGCCGGCGCCCCGCTGGACGATCCGGCGGCGTTCCTCAAGCGCGTCAACCGCCTGATCGCCCCGTAATCGGTTTCGGCCACCATTAGGGATGCTCTGAACAAGTCTACGTAGGCGGCATGATGTCCAGAAGGTTCGCAGGGTGGCGTGCGTGGCGCCGCGCAGGCTGGTTGCCTGGGCAAGCCGCGCGCGCTGCCCTGCGGGCCTTCTGGATATCACCCCGATCATATTGGATTCAAACGCTTGGGGCCGCTCTGTCTGCGCGCAGCTACGCAGCGCGCCGTCTCGACAGGCAGCCAGCCTGCCTTCATCGACGCACTGCGCATCTGCACGCAGACAGAACGGTGACGCCTGCGTAGACTTGTTCAGAGTATCCTTAGGCCCGACAGGCGCTCGCACGATCCGCAGCACACGCTGCCTGCGGATCGTGCGAGTATGCATCCCCTGAAAACGTACAGGTCGTTCCATGAATCCCCTGATCCACAACAAGTCCGATGACGACGCCAGCAAGGGTGCAGGCCAGGACAAGCATGTCGAGAAGCTGATGTTCCAGTCGCGTTTCGTGATGGTGTTCGGCCAGGTCGACCATCGCCTGGCGCGCAGCGTGTGCGAGCGGCTGCTGGCGATGTCGCAGGAGTCGGACAAGCCGATCCGGGTGCTGGTGTCCTCGCCCGGCGGCCATGTCGAGTCCGGCGACGCCATCCACGACATGATCCGCTTCGTGCGCGCGCCGGTGACCACCATCGGTACCGGCTGGGTGGCCAGCGCCGGCACGCACATCTTCCTGGCGGCCGAGAAGGAACGCCGCCTGTGCCTGCCCAACACGCGCTTCATGATCCACCAGCCCAGCGGCGGCGCCGGCGGTCCGGCCTCGGACATCCAGATCCAGGCCAAGGAAATCCTGCGCACCCGCGAGCGTATCGCGCGCGTGATCGCCGAGCGCACCGGGCAACCGTTCGACAAGGTGCTGGCGGACGTGGAACGCGATTTATGGATGAATCCGGAACAGGCCATCGAGTACGGCATGGTGTCGAAGGTCATCCAGCACTACGCCGACCTCGACGCCGCCTGATCAGGCATGCGAAACGGCCCGCGGCGATGGCATCGCCGCGGGCCGCTGTCGTTTCTTCCTGTGCAATGCCACCAACCCCTTGTGGAGCGGCGGGAGCCGCGACGGCGGAAAGCCTGAATTCCCGTGTATACACGGTCTGACCGAAACACCCATCTGTCCCGCGGGCTTGACCTCCGGTCGCGGCTCCCGCCGCTCCTACAAAACCCACAACCCTCGCGCTCATCCGGCGGCGTCATACCTGGCGGGTGCCGGATTCAGGTGTCCGCAGGCGCTGCAGGTGCGCGCCTCGCGGGAACCGTAGAAGCGGTCGAAGACGGGCGGGAAGTCGTTCTCGATGCTTTCAAGCACGAAGTATTCCTCGTACAGCTTGTGGTTGCATTTCCCGCAGTACCACAGCAGCCCGTCCTTCTCGTGCGGCAGGCGTTTGCGCTCGATCACCAGCCCCACCGAGTCGGCCATGCGCTGCGGTGAATGCGGCACGCGCGGCGGCAGGTAGAACATCTGTCCGGCCCTGATCGGCAGGTCGCGCTGCTCGCCCCCGTCCTGCACCTTGAGCACCATCTCGCCTTCCAGCTGGTAGAAGAATTCCGGGCCTTCATCAAAGTGGTAGTCGGTGCGCGCGTTGGGCCCGCCGACGATCATGACGATGAAATCGCCGTCGACGATGCATTTGTTGCCCACCGGAGGCTTGAGCAGATGACGGTGCGCGTCGATCCAGGCCTTGAGGTCGAAGGGCGGTGTCAGGGGCATGTCCGACTCTCCATCATGGATCCCAACCGTAGCGTGATTGTTTCTTCCGGCAAAGACCCATGGTACGCACCGCTTGCCAAAACACTCTGGCCACATACTCTTCTGGCTGGTTCACGGTGTCCTAGGACAGGCGTTCCAGGACACCGTTGATGGTGTCACGCAGTCGGCGCAGGCTGGCATTGCCACCGGTACGCAGTGTGATGCCGTTTTCGCCGTCGGCTGCACGTTGCAGGATGCGACGCATGCCTTCGATGGGCAGTGAAACGCGCCGGTGCATCAACAAGACCCAGCCCACCCCTATCGCTGCGAGAATAGCTATGCCGGCCAGGAATACATGGGTAGCCGGGGGCAAGATGGCATTCACATCGTGTGCACCGGGCGCGAGAATGACCAGCGCGGCATGGCCGTCGCTGCTCGCGATCGGCTCTACCCATGCCAGGGCCACACCCCGGTCGACGGGCAGCTGAACGAAGTGTGCACCTTTCCGGTCATCGAGCACATCGGGATGCTTGCGGTTGAGGGCCCCCAGAACCGTGGGATCCAGACCTTTCGACAATGGCACCGAAACACCACTGCCGTTTCCCACGACAATCCCGGCGCGGGTATGCGTAACCGAGCTCAGTTCCTCGAGCATGTCCGGCTTCACCCGGGTGGCGGCAATCAGGATTCCCTTGAGCGTATCGCCGCGAAGCAGCGGCTCGACAGCAACGCGCGTCAGCAACCCTTGTCCTGACCAGAATCCAGTTACGGCATGCCGGGTACGCAGGACCCGTTGTACCAGCGTGTCATCGCGAAAATCCGTCGTACTGCGAAGCGGTATGCCGGATCGGGTCACAAGGTCGCCATGGGCATCAAGCACCATGGCGGCGTCGTATCCCTTGCGACGCTCGTCGAGAAGATTGTTGATGGATGCGCTGTCCACGGCTCCGCCCAGCCTGGGGCTGGGCAACAGGGATTGGGCGACATAGTCGACAAAGGCCGGGTCTGCAGCCAGCACATGGGCGCGCAGCGCCAGTTCCCGCATGTGGCTGCGTTGCAGAATGCCGGCAATCGCTGCGGCCTGCCTGTCCTGGTTGAGCAAGGCGCTTCTGGCCTCGATCCTGGCGTGTGCAATTACACCGGCAGCTGCGGCCACCGACAGGATGAGCACCCCAAGCAAGCCCAGGGCAAGGGAACGATACGCCGGGTTCATGCGCCATTCCCGAGGTCAATCGTACTCTTCACCGCAGGCAGGGTGATGCGCAGACGCTGCTGGATCCTGCTGGACGGCATTGTGATGTGCTGCGAGCCGGGCATGCCGCGTGGATTCCAGAAATACAGTGTGCCGGAGACGTCGGGTACGTGACGCAGGCGAAAATGTCCCTTGCTTGATGCAACGGTTGCGTAACGCGAGGGCACGACCAGGATGTTTCCCTTCATGTAGCGGTGGACATGGCAACTGATCAGCACCATCCCGGCTTGATCCATTTGATGGGTTTCGGACTGTTGGGCCGACTGGTATCCGAGGTCGAAGCTGGCTCCCGGCGTTACCGAGAAAACATTGTGGGTCACCTGGTCGAGGTTGGTGAAGGTCACGGTGCTGCCTACGGGCACCGCCAGCCATGCCGGGTCGAAATCACGGTTGTGCGTGTAGATCGTGGCCTTGACGGGCCGGGGGCGGTATGGCCCCTTGTCCGGAACGAAATACACGACAGTGTGCCGGTAGTCGCCCGCCGTGACCTGTAGTCCCGCCGTTCCGGTCAGCTCGATGGAACCTTCAAGATCATGCGCTGCATGCGGCACGGGAGTAGTCGCGGTTCTACCGGTACGTGCCACGTGACTGGCATGCGTGCGTCGAATTGGTGGAGTGCGGTGCGCGCGATGGTGTTCGGTTGCATGCAGCACCGCTGGTGGAGGCAAAATGTCAGCGACGGACGTGGCTGCCGCCGGAACCGTCACGGGTTTCGCGGGTGGCGTGATGGTTGTGGCAAGAGCAACGGCTGCACTGGATGGCGTGCTTGCGGGGCGATGAAGGGCAGCAGCCCGGTTTCCCGCACAGCCGGCCAGAACGAGCGTCGTGCAGGCGAGCAGGAACATGCGATGGGTCATGACGGATTCCCCTGATTGCGTGATGGGCACGCCCGGGCATGTGGCCCGGGCATGCCGCCTGTGTGGCTACTTCTCGATGATTACCTTGTGCATCGGTGCCAGTTTGGCGAGCAGCCTGTTTTGCGCGTGGAACGGGACGTCGTGTTTTGTCATCGCCTTTTGCAGGTCCTCGACGAGTGCATTGAAATCCGCACGCGTGATGCCCAGACCGCGATGCGCTTCTGCCATGCTCGCCCCGGTATAGGTGCATGGCCCGTCCAGGATCACGCAGAACTGGTCCACCAGTTCACGCTTGATGCGTTCGCGGTCAACGCGTGCAAAGAAGGGATGCGTGCGTGGATCGGCCATCAGGTTGATCATGAAATCATTGACGATCGCCTTCAGGCCCGGCTTGCCGCCGAATTCGGCGAAATACGGTTTCAGGGCCGGGTCGCGCGGTGCCGATGCGGCCATCTGGCGAGCTTGCATGGCGCTTGATGTCTGCCCCGGCATCTGTTGGGCGTGAAGAGACAGCGCCAACAGGCATCCGCAGGCGACAAGTGCTGTTTTGAGGTATGGAGTTTGCATGATGGAGTCCTTTGTCTGTGCGCGGGGCATTCAGAATCCGACCTGTACGGAGGCGTACACGCCACGTTGGTGGTTCTTGATGACGATGTTGCCGAGATTGGCGTAGGCCAGCGTGAACGAAACATGCTTGGTCGGAGCCCAGGCTATGAAGGCGTCGTACCAGTTGTCTTCCCTGGCGATGCCGAGGTTGTTGGGTTTTTGCCGGTACTCGGCGCCGATGGCGATCTTGCGGCTCAGCAGGTAGGCCAGCGACCCTTCGAATTCGGCCTGGTAGGCGTTGTGCTTGTCGCCGCCGAAACCGAGGATTCCGATCTGGTTGGCCTTGGTGAAACGCACCGTGACATTGGCCAGCAGACTCTGCGCCAGGTACAGCTTGGTTGCGCTGATGTAGTAGTCGTTGCCCGTGGCGCTCTTTGCACCCACGAACTTGACGATGGCTTCCTGGTTGTTCTGCTTGTGCTGGATGCCGACCGACACCTGGGGAATCCAGCTGTCCTGGTCAAGCACTGCGTCGCCGAACAGGCGGACCTTGATGCCGTATACGTTCTGCCGGAAGGTGAAGCCGTTCCCCAGTCCGAGCAGGCCGCCGACTTTCTCGGTATTGAAGCGTTGCTGGGCTACCGAAAACTCGACCCGGTTGTAGAAGCCGATCAATGCACCGGCCACATCCATGTGGTAGTCGGGCAGCTGCACCCGCGTATAGAAAGCATTGGCGCCAATCTGGTCGTTGGTGCCGTAGCCACCGATCACGGCCCATGGGGTCAGCCCGCCTCCGGCTGCACCGCCAATCTCGCTGACACCTCCGGTCAGCAACAGCTTGCCTCCGGTATTCGTTGCAGGGGTGTCCGCGGCGAGGGTGCTGCCCGCTGAAAAGAAGCCGGCAAGTAACAGAGCGGCGCAGAGCGCCGTACGATTCGTGCGAAATGTATGCATGTGGGTCTCCCTTGACACCGCGCCAGCGGTGCATTCACGTGTAGATACGTAGTGAATCGTGCTTTGGATGCACGCAGGGTATGGATGGGTCCCGGGTGGCCGGAAATGGCGCGCAGCCGGGGGATTCAGGTGCGGGTGATGGTGCCCTGGGCAGGGACTGGCCCCGTGGGCTGGCCGGTCGGCATACTTTCGGGAGTTCTACCGAGACCGCCAGCAAGTCCCTGGCCTGTACCCGGCTTGCCAGGACCGCGGATATCGGGAGGCTGACGACCCTGTTCGGGGCGAATACTCCAAGCGATACCGGTTGTGGCCCGGCGGGATTGCGCATTCGGCCGTCAACTTCGGGTCGTTGGTTGCCCGTAAGGGACGGTCAGTGCAGATCGCAGGTGCAGTGGGCGGCGGCCTTGCGTCCCGGGAGTGTCATTGCTTCGAGCACAGAATGACAGTCGGGGATCTCGATCGAATCCAGCCTTCAGACTTCCAGCGAAGCCAGGTCACCCTTGTTCTCCAGCCATGCCTTGCGGTCGCTGGCCCGTTTGCGCGCCAGCAGCATGTCCATGACCTGCGCGGTGCCGTCGCCGTCGTCGACGGTCAGTTGCACCAGGCGGCGGGTGTCGGGGTGGATGGTCGATTCGCGCAATTGCGACGGGTTCATTTCACCGAGGCCCTTGAATCGGGTCACCGATATCTGGCCCTTCAGTTTCTCGCGTTCGACGCGTTCGAGCAGGATGCGTTTTTCCTCCTCGTCCAGGCAGTAGAACACCTGCTTGCCCACGTCCACGCGGAACAGTGGTGGCATGGCCACGAAAATGTGGCCTTCCTTGACCAGGGCGGGGAAGTGCCTGAGGAACAGCGCCGACAGCAGGGTGGCAATGTGCAGGCCGTCCGAGTCGGCATCGGCCAGGATGATGACCTTGCCGTAGCGCAGGCCGTCCAGATCGTCCTTGCCGGGATCGCAGCCGATGGCGACGGCCAGGTCGTGCACCTCGTTGGAGGCCAGCACGCCAGTCGACTCGACCTCCCAGGTGTTGAGGATCTTGCCGCGCAGCGGGAGGATCGCCTGGTAGTCCTTGTCACGCGCCTGCTTGGCGCTGCCGCCGGCCGAGTCGCCCTCGACCAGGAACAGTTCGGTACGGGTCAGGTCCGTCGCCGCGCAGTCGGCCAGCTTGCCGGGCAGGGCGGGACCCTGGGTGATCTTCTTGCGTACTACCTTCCTGGCCGCCTTCAGGCGCGCGCTGGCGTGCTCGATGGCAAGCTGGGCGATGCGCTCGCCATCCGCGACGTGCTGGTTGAGCCACAGCGTGAAGGCGTCGTGCACGGCGTTCTCCACCAGCGCCGCGGCGGGGCGCGAGGACAGGCGTTCCTTGGTCTGGCCGGCGAACTGCGGGTCGCGCATCTTCACGCTGAGCACGAAGGCCAGGCGTTCCCACACATCTTCCGGCGCCAGCTTCACGCCGCGCGGCAGCAGGTTGCGCAGGTCGCAGAACCCGCGCAAGGCATTGGTCAGCCCGGTGCGCAGGCCGTTGACGTGGGTGCCGCCCTGCACCGTGGGAATCAGGTTGACGTAGGACTCCTGTACCAGATCGCCCTCGACTACCCAGGCGAAGGCCGTATCGACGGTTTCCTGCTCGCGTTCGCTGTGCTGGACAAGCAGCTCGGCAGGAAGGGTTTCGCTGCCGTCCAGTTCGCTCCCGAGGTAGTCGGCCAGGCCGTCCTCGTAATGCCACTCGCAGGTTTCGCCGCTTGCTTCATCCAGGAGGCGTACGTTGAGTCCTGCGCAAAGTACCGCCTTTGCGCGCAGAAGATGCTTGAGCCTTGGAAGGGAAATCCTTGAAGAATCGAAATATTTCTGGTCCGGCCAGAAACGCAAAGTAGTACCGGTATTGCGTTTGCCGACACTGCCGGTGATCTCCAGGTCGGATACCCTTTCGCCGTCGGCAAAGGCCATGCGGTAGGCGTTGCCATCACGTCGAATGTCGACTTCGAGTTTTTTTGACAGCGCATTGACCACCGATACGCCGACCCCATGCAGGCCGCCGGAGAAGGCGTAGTTCCTGTCCGAGAACTTGCCGCCCGCATGCAGGCGAGTGAGGATCAGCTCCACCCCGGACACGCCTTCCTCCGGGTGAATGTCGACCGGCATGCCACGACCGTCGTCGCTGACGCCGACCGAACCGTCCTTGTACACCGTGACCTCGACATTCCGTGCATGGCCAGCAAGCGCCTCGTCGACCGAATTGTCGATGACCTCCTGCGCGAGATGGTTCGGGCGCGTGGTGTCGGTATACATGCCTGGTCGGCGCTTGACAGGGTCCAGACCGGAGAGGACTTCGATGTCCGCGGCGTTGTATCGGCTGCTCATGAAGGTGTGTTCAGTGTTCGTTTCGAATGGCGCTGCAGCATGGCCAGCGCGGCTTTGCGGGTCAAGTCGAGTGTACGCGCACCGCGAGTATGTCTGCCCGATGAACGCGACATGGATTGCGTTCAATGTCTGTTCGGGTTGCGTTGCCTAGGGTGATTCCCGCGGTTCACCAACGGGCCGCGTCAGACTTGAAGCTCGAGGAGAATCCAGATGAACAACAAGATGCTTTCTACCGTGCTCGTTCTCAGTACCGGCCTGCTGGCTGCGCCGGTTTTCGCCCAGGTGTCCCTGGGGGGCGGTGCCGCCGGTCAGGTGATTGGCCAGGTGGGTGGTCAGGTTGGTGGCATGGGTCAGGTCGGCGGCAATGCTGCCGGCGACATCCATGCCAATACTGCAGGTGCGATGAACCGCGTCAACCAGACTGCACACATGAGCGCCCGCGAGGCAGCCGCTGCCAAGGCAGAAGCGGCCAGGGCCAAGGCCCGGGCGAGTGAGCGCGCCCGCTCGGATGTGGCCGCTACCCGCAAGCGCGCCCATGGCACTGTTGACACCGCCGGACGCGTGTTCGGCAAGGCTTCCACGCGGGCCAGGGGTTCGGCCGCAGCCACGGGTCGTGCCGTCGGCCATGCCTCCAGCCGGGCCGGGGGCACTGTCCGCTCGGCCTCGCTTCCGCGAGCCAGCACGCAGGGCATGACGCACATGTCCGCGCAGGGTTCCGCGCAGTCCATGCACGCCCTGGATGCCAACAAGACCGGTGTCAAGGCCAGCGGCAGCGGTTCGGCGAACGGCTCGGCACATGCCAGGGCCGATCGTTCCGGTGCACATGCCGATGCACGCACCCATGCGCGTGCACATGGCAGTGCGTCGGTTCGCAGCGGAGGCTGATGGACGCAGTTCACGAAGGACCATGCGCCCGGCATGATGCCGGGCGCATGTTTGTTTGGGGCTCACACCGGCGCGCAACGTGCCTTGAGCCAGGCGCGGTCGACGTCGTCAAGCAGGGGAGACAAGGCCGCGCACACTGTGCGGTGGTAGTCGTTCAGCCAGTCGCGTTCGTCGGGAGCAAGCAGGGAAGGATCCAGCGCACGGGTGTCGATCGGGCAAAGAGTCAGCGTCTCGAACCGATGAAAGCAGCCGAATTCTGTTTTTGTCCCGTTTCGTACCACGGCAAGGTTTTCATGGCGGATGCCGTAGCGACCGGGCTTGTACAGCCCCGGCTCGATCGAGGTGATCATGCCCGGCTCCAGCGCAACCAGTGCCCCGCCCGCAACGGGCGGGCGAATGCTGTGCGGTCCTTCGTGGACGTTCAGGAAATAACCCACGCCATGGCCGGTACCGTGGCCGTACTCGGCCCCCTCGGCCCAGATCGGCGCCCGCGCCAGCGCATCCAGTTGCGGTCCGCTGACTCCGGCCGGGAAGCGGGCACGGCTGAGGGCGATCATGCCCTTGAGCACCACGGTGCAGTCGCGGCGTTGTTCGGCGGTGGTCGGGCCGAAGGCCCACATGCGGGTGATGTCGGTGGTGCCGCCCTGGTACTGGCCGCCTGAATCGACCAGCAGCAGCCCTTCGGCCTTCAGTTGCGCGTGATGTTCGGGCGTGGCGCAGTAGTGCGGCAGCGCGCCGTTGGCCATGTAACCGGCAATGGTTCCGAAGCTTTCGCTGACAAAGGCCGGGCGTTGCGAACGCTTCTCGCGCAGGATGTCGGCCACGTCCAGTTCGGTCAGCGCTTCGCCGGCAAGCAGCCGGCGTTCGATCTCGTGCATGCCCTGCACCAGCGCGGCACCATCCTCGCGCATGGTGGCGCGGATGTGATCGATTTCGGCATCGCTCTTGATGGCCTTCATGGCGGTCGAGGGGTTGGCGCGTTCAATGGTCCTGACGCCGTCGGCAAGCGCATCGGTCACATCAACCACTACCCGGGCCGGATCGAACATGATGCCTGCATCGGCGGGCAGGGTGCCCAGGACCTGGGCAAGGTCGCCGTAATCGCGCAGACGGATGCCATCCTCTTCAAGTTCCGCAGCCTGTCCAGGAGCCACCTTGGAAAGATCGACGAACAGCGTGCTGCCATTGGTGTCGATCAGCAGGTGGCAGAGGAATACCGGGTTGTAGGTCACATCACTGCCGCGCAGTCCGGTGATCCAGGCGATATCGTCCAGGCTGGACAGCAGGTGGTGGGTGGCGCCTTGCCTGGTCATCTGTGTGCGGATGTGTTCGAGCCGCTCACGACGGGTGCCGGTCGTCCACGCCGGATCCTGGGCATGGACAGGGGAGTGGGGAAGCGCAGGTCGCTGTTCCCACACGGCACCGGGAAGGTCGAGATCCGTGCGCAGGTTCATGCCGGCGGCCTTGAGACGGCTGCGCAGGCTGCGGGCGCCAGCCAGGGAAATGCAGTCCCCGCTGACGGCGACCACGGCCTGGCCCTCCAGGCGCTCGATGAGGTCGTCGACATGCTCGGCGGCATGCGCTACCCGCTGTCGCATCAAGTCGATTCCGCTGCCATCCAGTTGGCGTTCGGCCTGTTCAAAATAGCGCGAATCGGTCCACAGGCCGGCGAAATCGTCGGTCACGACCAGGGTGCCGGCCGAGCCGTCGAATCCGGAGAGCCAGGCCCTTGCCTGCCAGTGTTCGGGAAGGTACTCGGACAGGTGGGGGTCGGCGCTGGGCACGATGCAGGCCTGGACAGCGTGCTCGCGCATGGCCGAGCGCAGCGCCTTGATGCGGGTGATGATTGGCTTGTCGTTCATCCCTCTCATGCTACCAGCGCACGGGCAGGGATCTACAACTGCGACCCCAGTCCAGGGGCCAGCAGGTCGAGGAACAGGCGCTCCAGCGCGGTGGCATGGGCATGGCTGCGCCGCAGGACCTTCAGCGGGCGGTGAATATGCAGGCGTCGCAGGCCCAGCTCGCGCAGCTTGCCGGCGTGCAGTTCGGCCTGGATGCTGATGCGCGGCAGCCAGGCGACGCCACCCCCATGCAGGGTTGCCTGCTTGAGGGCTTCGGTGTTGCCGAATTCCATGATCTTGTCCTGGTTCGGCATGTCGTCGATTTGCAGTTTGCGGGCAATCAGTTCTCGCGAGCCCGATCCCTTCTCCCGCATCAGGAGGCGTTGTCTGCAGATGGCTTTCATCGTGATGCGGGGGAGGTCCAGCAGGGGGTGCCCCTCGGCGACGACCGGAACCAGTTCGTCTTCCTCGAACGTGATGCTGTCGATGCCCTGCATGTGCATCGGACCCTCGATGAAGCCAAGCATGAACTGCATGTCCTGGACGCCGCGCAGCACCTGCTCGGTATTGCCCACGAACAGGGCGATGCGCACTTGTGGTCGGGTGCGTCCAAGATGCGCGATAACGCGCGGGAGCACGTAGGTGCCGATGGTGTTGCTGGCGCCCAGGCTCAGGCGTCCGCGTCGGGCATCGATGAGGTCACGTACCGCAGCTTCCGCCTCGCGCTCCAGGGCGAACAGCCGTGTGGCGTGCAGGTGCAGAAGGTGTCCGGCCTCGGTCAGGCGCATTCCGCGGGGCATGCGCTCGAACAGCAGCGTGCCGAGATGGTCCTCGAAGGTCTTCAGTTCGTGCGACAGCGCCGGTTGCGAGATATGCAGGATGCGCGCGGCGGCACTGATGCTGCCGTGTTCGGCAATGGCGTGGAATACGGCCAGATGATGCAGATTCATGCATGAAATATATAGATATATTACAAAATTTGCATTAGATATATTGATTGCATGCGCCCATCATCGTACCGGTCTTTCCACCGATACGGAGCACTGCCATGCGTATTTCCCGTACTGTTTCGATGCTGGCGGCGTTGCTGCTGGCTGCCATCCTGCTGCCGACGAGCGCCCTGGCCAGGGATGCCTTCTGGTCCACCCCGACCATCCATGGGTATGGTCGCATCCACTACCTGCCCGATGCAGCCTACAAGCCGCAGCCAGGGCAGACCTACAAGATCGTTTTCGCGTTGACCAAGGCGCCCAAGGCTCCGTCGGATGTGAATCCGTCGCTCGATCATGTCGCCCGTACCGTGAATCTGTATGTGGCTGCCGGTGTACCGCTGAGCCATCTGAAATTCGTGGCCGTGGCATCCGGCGGGGCCACCGCGCTGGCGGTCGACAATGCCGCTTATCGCGCCCGCTTCGGTGTCGACAATCCCAATCGCCGGCTGATCCGTGAACTGCGCGCGGCCGGGGTGGATGTGGCGGTATGCGGGCAGGCCGTGGCCGAGCATCACTTCAAGTACAGCCAGGTGGCGCACAATGTCACGTTGGCCCTTTCCGCACTGACCACGGTCACCACGCTGGAGCATCAGGGCTACGCGCTGATGAAGCTCTGAAGCAGGCCGAACAAGGGACCCATCATGAAAATCTCACCTGCACGTCCATGGCTTGCGGCGCTGGTGCTGCTGACCGCAGGCCTTGCGGCTACCATGAGCGCAAGCGCACACACCGGCTCCTCGGCCAACCTTGGTGTCTACCCGCCCTGGCAGCAGGGGCGCAACAACGATGCCGCGCATCGTGGCCTGCAATTCACGGTGCCGCCAGTGGACAATCTGGCCGATTTCCACGGCAGCCCCGACCAGCCCCGGCTGGTGCTGTACGTGGCGGGCAATTACTACTTTGCCCTGGCCCCGCTGGTGCATGCCTTCGAGGCCGCCCATCCGGCCTATCGCGGGCGACTGTACTGGGAGACCATTCCACCCGGCCTGCTGCAGCGTCAGATGCAGGCCGGGGGTACGGTCACGGTCGGCAACATGACCTGGACGGTGCCTCCCGATGTCTACATGGCCGGCCTGGGTCGCGTGAGGAAGATGGTCAGGAGCGGCGAGCTGAAAGCGCCGCTGGTGCCCTTTGTCACCAATGACCTGACCATCATGGTGCCCAAGGGCAATCCCGGGAACATCCACGGCCTGGCCGACCTTGCGCGTGCGAACCTGCGTCTGGCGATGCCCAACCCGGCTTTCGAAGGGATTGCCAAGCGGATCGAAAAAGCCCTGGTCAAGGCGGGTGGGCACAAGCTTCTGAACGCGGTCTACACGACCAAGGTGCATGCAGGCACCACCCTGCTGACGCACATCCATCATCGCCAGACGCCGTTGTGGATCATGCAGGGCAAGGTGCAGGGCGGCGTGACATGGCAGTCCGAAGCGCGCTTCCAGGAGATGATCGGACATCCGATATCGAACATCGACATTCCTGCGGCAGACAATGTGACAGCGGTGTATGCGGGGGCGGTCGTGGCGCACCCAAAGCATCCGGATGCCGCGCGGCTGTGGCTGGACTTCATTCATTCGCCGAAGGCCCTTGCCATTCTGGGCCGTTACGGGATGAAGCCCTACACCGGGCGTCCTTCGCCGTGAGCCACCATCACAAATCACAGCTCGACTGAACCTGATCCTTTTCCACCGGAGTGTGTACATGAACGCCAGCAAGGTATCTTCACCGGGTAACGCGACCTATACACCGCAAACCCTGTTCGGCCTGGCCGGCCTGATGGCCCTGGGCGTACGCCTGGTGCAGGGCTGGATCTTCTGGGGCGGAGCATCACGCCGCCTGATCTACGACTTCAAGTCGATCCACGGCCATCTTTATGCCGTGAAGATGGACCCGAACGTGGCTGGATACGTGGCCAACAAGCTGGCGCACGCCATGCCCGGTTCGCTGTTTCCGGGCATGATCGAGTGGGTGATCATGCACGGCAGCTTCCTGCACGTGATGGTCTGGTTCTGGACGCTGGTGGAGCTGGTGGTTGGCGTCGGGCTGATTTTCGGTGTTGCCACGCGGTTTCTGTCGCTGCTGAGCGTGGGCCTGAGTATCTCGCTGATGCTGATCTTCGGCTGGATGGGGTCGACCTGCGTGGATGAATGGACCATGGCCGCGGCGGGTTTTGCCATGGGCACCGTGACCATGATGACCGGTGGCGGTGCATGGTCGATCGACCAGTGGCTGGCCAGTCGCTCTCCGGCACTGGCTGATCGCGGCTGGTTCCGCTGGCTCTTCTCCGGTCCGTTGCCGGCTGAAACCACGCGTCGCGGCAGCATTGTTCTCGGTCTGCTGTCGATTCTGTTCACGGTGGGGTTCTACCAGTTCCTGCATGGCGCGGTGTTCTCGCCGTTGCATGCCCGGGTCAACTTCCACCACTACTCCCTTTCCGTGAGCGCTGCCCAGGCACGCAATGACGGCAGTGTGCGGTTTTCGGCTTATGTGAACGCAGGCCCGGACACAGGCAAGCTCTACCTCATTTCCGCGCAACTGAGTAATGCACAGGGACAGATCGTCGAGCAATGGAAAGGCAAGCAGTTCAGTGCGCTTTCCGGAACCTCGATCGTCAATCGATTCACCCAGCCATGGACATCGCAGTTCAAGCCGACAGCCTACGGCATCGGTGGCGTGACCGGGGCCAAGGCCGTGATCACCCTGCCAGGGCAGGCCACGCTGGCGGCAGGGCACTACACCCTGCGTCTGGCCGATATCGACGGCAAGCACTGGACGGCACCAGTGACCATGCAGTGAGGGTTCTGCCCCCGGCCGGGTGGTTCGTGCCGCCCGTCCGGGGCATGTGCTGCAAGGCTGCAGGTCGTGGGCCGGACGCGGTGCCCTGATCCGGTCCGCTAAGGCCCTGCGCCGTGCCTTGATTGACGCGCCCCTCACGGTCCGGACTCGCAGCATCGCATGCGAGTGGGTAGAATGCGCCTTTACCAGCACGGGCCGTCGTTCATGACCCCTCTGATCTTCGTCACTGGCGGTGTGGTGTCCTCGCTCGGCAAGGGCATTGCCGCCTCCTCGCTGGCGGCCATCCTCGAGGCGCGCGGTCTCGATGTCACCCTGATGAAGCTCGATCCCTACATCAACGTGGATCCGGGCACGATGAGTCCGTTCCAGCACGGCGAGGTCTACGTGACCGACGATGGTGCGGAAACCGACCTGGACCTCGGGCACTACGAGCGTTTCGTGCGTACCCGGCTGACCGGACGCAACTCGGTCACCACCGGCAAGATCTACGAGAGCGTGATCCGCAAGGAACGCCGCGGTGACTACCTCGGCGCCACAGTCCAGGTGATCCCGCACATCACCGACCAGATCAAGCATGTGGTTTACGAGGCCACCCGTGGGCACGATGTGGCCCTGGTGGAAATCGGCGGCACCGTGGGTGATATCGAGTCGCTGCCGTTTCTTGAGGCCATCCGTCAGTTGCGCATCGAGCACGGTCCCGCCAAGTGCCTGTTCATGCATCTGACCCTGGTGCCCTTCATCAAGGCGGCTGGCGAGATCAAGACCAAGCCGACCCAGCATTCGGTCAAGGAGCTGCGTTCGATCGGTATCCAGCCCGATGTGCTGGTGTGCCGTTGCGAGCAGCCGCTGCCCGAGGGTGAACGGCGCAAGATCGCCCTGTTCACCAATGTGCCGGAAAAGGCGGTGATCAGCGCCGTGGACCTGGACGTGATCTACAAGCTGCCGCTGTGGCTGCACGGCCAGGGCCTGGATGACATCATTGTCGGGCAACTGGGGCTGGACACGAAACCGGCCGACCTGTCCGAATGGCAGGCCACCGTTGATGCGGTCGAGCACCCGCGCGACGAAGTGACCGTGGCCATCGTCGGCAAGTACGTCGAGCACAAGGACGCCTACAAGTCGCTTGGCGAAGCCCTTCGCCATGGTGGCATCAAGCAGAACACCCGGGTGCGCCTGAAATGGCTCGATTCCGAGCAGATCGAGGCCGACGCCGCTGCCTCGGTGCTTGCCGATGTCGACGCCATCCTGGTACCGGGTGGGTTCGGCAAGCGCGGATTCGAAGGCAAGGTGCAGGCGGTGCGCTACGCACGGGAACACAAGGTGCCGTATTTCGGTATCTGCTACGGCATGCATGCCGCCGTGGTCGATTTTGCCCGCCATGTGGCAGGCCTCGAGGGTGCCAATTCGAGCGAGAACAACCGTCATGCCACCGATCCGGTGATTGCCCTCGTGACCGAATGGACCACCTCGAGCGGCGAGGTCGAGAAGCGCAGCGAACAGTCGGATATGGGCGGCACGATGCGCCTTGGCGCGCAGGAATGCCGTCTCAAGCCCGGTACCCTGGCACATCAGCTATACGGAAAGGACGTGGTGCGCGAACGTCACCGTCACCGTTACGAATTCAACAACCGCTACCGCCAGCGATTCGAGGACCTGGGGCTGATCGTTTCCGGCAAGTCCATGGATGACCTGCTGGTCGAGGTCGTGGAGCTGTCGCCGCAGACCCATCCCTGGTTCCTGGCCTGCCAGGCGCATCCGGAGTTCACATCGACCCCGCGCGACGGGCACCCGCTGTTCATCGGTTTCGTGCGTGCCGCGCGCGAATTCAAGGCGGTGCGCGAGGCGCCGCGACTGGCCGACCATAAGGCGGAGGCTTCGACATGAAACTGTGCGGGTTCGACGCCGGTCCGGAGCACCCGCTGTTTCTGATTGCCGGCCCCTGTGTGGTCGAGTCCGAGCAGTTGCAGGTCGATACCGCGGGCACGCTCAAGGAAATCACCACGGCGCTGGGCATGCCGTTCATCTTCAAGTCCAGCTTCGACAAGGCGAACCGATCCTCGGGATCGAGTTTCCGCGGACTGGGCATGGAAGAGGGGCTGCGCATCCTCGGCGAGGTGCGTCGGCAGGTCGGGGTGCCGGTGCTGACCGACGTGCACGAATACACGCCCTTCGACGAAGTTGCCGAGGTGGTCGACGTGCTGCAGACGCCGGCCTTCCTGTGCCGGCAGACCGATTTCATCCGCAAGGTTGCGGCGGTCGGCAGGCCGGTCAACATCAAGAAGGGCCAGTTCCTCGCGCCGTGGGACATGAAGAACGTGGTCGACAAGGCGCGTGCCGCCGGCAACGAACAGTTGATGGTCTGCGAGCGCGGCGTCAGCTTCGGCTACAACAATCTGGTTTCGGACATGCGCAGCCTGGCGGTCATGCGCGAGACCGGCTGCCCGGTGGTGTTCGATGCCACTCATTCGGTGCAGTTGCCGGGCGGTCAGGGTACGCGTTCGGGTGGCCAACGCGCGTTCGTACCGGTACTGGCGCGCGCGGCGGTGGCTGCTGGCATTTCCGGGCTGTTCGCCGAGACCCATCCTGACCCGGACAAGGCACTCAGCGACGGTCCGAACGCGTGGCCTCTGGAACGCATGAAAGCTCTGCTGGAGACCTTGATGGCGCTTGATGCCGTGATCAAGCGAAGCGGCTTGTCGGCGGACGGGTTCATGCCGTGAAACTGATGCCTGCGTCAAGGGTTTTTCACGCCGCGAGCCGAACGCGACATTGCTCGGCATCCTGCAGCACGATGCCCGTGCCACATGACGATTATTTACCGAACCGCACTTACTAGAAACGGATTCCCATGACGACCGAAATCACCCGTATCCACGCCCGCCAGATTCTAGATTCGCGTGGCAACCCTACCCTCGAGGCTGAGGTGACCCTGGCCGATGGCAGCATGGGTCGCGCCGCGGTGCCTTCGGGCGCATCCACCGGTAGCCGCGAGGCTGTCGAATTGCGTGACGGCGACAAGAGCCGGTATCTGGGCAAGGGGGTGCTCAAGGCGGTGGGCAGCGTCAATGGGGCCATTGCCGGAGCGCTGGCTGGCTTCGACGCCGCCGACCAGAGTGGTCTGGATGCCCGGCTGATCGAACTGGACGGCACGCCGAACAAGGGTAAGCTGGGCGCGAACGCATTGCTCGGCGTTTCCCTGGCCGCAGCTCATGCAGTGGCCATATCGCGCAAGCAGGCCCTGTGGCAATACCTTGCCGAAGGTCGCGCGGTGCAGCTTCCGGTGCCGATGATGAACATCATCAACGGCGGCGCGCACGCCGACAACAACGTCGACGTGCAGGAATTCATGATCCTGCCAGTCGGGGCTTCCAGTTTTTCCGAAGCCTTGCGTGCAGGTGCCGAGATCTTCCATGCACTCAAGGGCGTGCTCAAGGGGCGCGGACTGCATACCACGGTCGGCGACGAAGGCGGATTCGCGCCGGACCTCAAGTCCAACGAGGAAGCCATCGAGACCATTCTGGAAGCTATCGGCAAGGCCGGGTACAACGCCGGTGGCGATGTCTACATCGGTCTGGACGCGGCGGCGTCCGAGTTCTACCACGACGGAGCCTACGATCTGGCGGGCGAGGGGCGCAAATACGACTCGGCCGGTTTCATCGAGGTGCTGGCCGGCTGGTGCGACAGGTATCCGATCCTCACCGTCGAGGATGGCATGGCCGAGCAGGACGATGCCGGCTGGAAGGCACTGACCGGACGACTTGGCGACCGCATCCAGCTGGTGGGCGATGACAATTTCGTCACCAACCCGGCGATCTTCCGCAAGGGCATCGACGAAGGCATCGCCAATGCGATCCTGATCAAGGTCAACCAGATCGGCACCCTGAGCGAGACCCTGCAGACTATCGCCATGGCAGATGCCGCCAACTACGCAGCGGTCATCTCGCATCGTTCGGGTGAAACCGAAGACACGACCATCGCCGACATCGCCGTGGCGACCACCGCGACCCAGATCAAGACCGGCTCGCTCTCGCGCAGCGACCGCATTGCCAAGTACAACCAGCTGTTGCGTATCGAGGAACAGTTGGGCAAGGAGGCTCGCTATGTCGGCCGGAACGCCTTTCCCAACCTGACAGCCCTTCCGGACTGATGGTGCGGAGGCCGACGCGACCATGTGGCGCTGGATCGCACTGGGACTGATCGTGCTGTTCCTCACCCTGCAGTGGAAACTGTGGGTGGGGAGCGACGGCATGCGCGAAGTGCATGCGCTTCGCGAGAGTGTATCCCGGCTGCGCGAGGAGAACGCGCAGCTAAGGCGACGCAACCAGGCATTGGAGGCGGACGTGAAGGATCTCAAGCACAACGGACAGGCCGTGGAGTCGCGGGCACGCTCCGAACTGGGCCTGATCAAGCCGGGAGAGACCTTCTACCAAGTGGTCAACCCGGCGTCCGCGGCCAGCAATGCGGGCAGGCACTGACATGCGTTGCTGGTGTGTTGTACCCGCCGCCGGGCACGGCAAGCGCTTCGGCAGCGAGATGCCCAAGCAGTACATGCCCCTCGCCGGCCAGCCCCTGCTGGTGCGCACCCTTGAGCGGCTGGCCGCCCACGTGCGGATAGCCGGGCTGATGGTGGTGCTGGCGCCGGGTGACGGCTTGTGGCCCGCCATCGGACATATCGACGGCAAGCCGGTGTCGACGGCAACGGGTGGCGCCGAGCGCGCCGATTCGGTGCTTGCGGGATTGCGCGCCTTGCCCGATGACGTCGGTGAGCATGACTTCGTGCTGGTGCATGATGCGGCACGCCCTTGCGTGCGTGCAACCGATATCGACCGCTTGATCGAGGTTGCCGGTCGGGCCGAAGGCGGTCTGCTCGGCGCGCCCCTGCGCGACACGCTCAAGCGCGCCGATCCTCAGGGGCAGTGTATCGGCACCGAATCCCGGGAGGCACGATGGCGCGCCTTCACGCCGCAGATGTTTCGTCGTGGTGCACTGACTGGTGCCTTGCAGGCGGCACTCGAGCAGGGCATCGCGATCACCGACGAGGCCATGGCGATGGAGCGGTCCGGGATTCAACCCGTGCTGGTCGAAGGCGCCGAGGACAACATCAAGGTGACCACGCGTGCCGACCTGGCGCTAGCCGCATTCCTGCTCTCGCGTACGGCATGACAGACAAGGGAACGGGGATGCGCATCGGACAGGGTTTTGACGTACACGCCTTCGCCGCCGGCGATCACCTGGTGCTGGGCGGGGTTCGTATCGCCCACACACATGGCGTGGCGGCCCATTCCGATGGCGACGTGGTGATTCATGCCCTGTGCGATGCCTTGCTCGGCGCGTTGGCCCTTGGCGACATCGGGCGTCATTTTCCGCCTTCCGATCCGCAATGGAAGGATGCCGACAGCCGGTTGTTCCTGCGCGAAGTCGGGGCCATGCTGGCCGACCACGGCAAGCGGCTTGTCAATGCCGATGTCACGGTGATCTGCGAGCATCCGAAGATCGGCCCGCACGTCCCGGCCATGCGGGCCAACCTGGCAGCAGATCTGGACGTCGAAGTCGGCTGCATCAGCATCAAGGCCACCACCACCGAAGGGCTGGGACTGACCGGCCGTGGCGAAGGTATTGCCGCCCTGGCGGTAACTCTGGTCGGGCCGTCCACCGAGGCGTGATCGGCGATCAGGGCGCTGCAGTGTCCGCGGTAGGGCTTGATCGGCACACCCCCCATGGTGTGCCTGCTGCTATCATGTGCACACGAACCGGCCTGTCGTCGGAAAACCCTGTTATGGACGTACCCAGTCAACCTCCCAGTTTGAGCCCAAGGTTCATCTTGACCCGGTAATCCCGATGGTGCGCTCCGCCGTCGGGGACGGAGCGTGTCATGAGTGAAGTCGAAATCCGCAAGCCCCAGAGCAGCCTGCAGGAGCAGCTCGCGCAGATACACGACCTATTGCAGCGTCGGCGTCAAGCCGAGGAACTGTTGCACCGCCATGCCAGTGGTGGTCGCCAGCAGCGGGTAGAAAGCCTGTTGCAGCGACAGGTGAACAACGAGCTGCAGAAACGCCTTGATGGCCTGCACCCGGCCGACATCGCCCACGTCCTCGAAGCACTGCCTCCCGAAGACCGCCTGGTGGTTTGGCAACTGGTCAAGGCCGACCGGGACGGCGACATCCTGCTGGAAGTGTCCGATGCGGTCCGCGAATCGCTGATCGCCGACATGGACGAAGGCGAGATCCTCGCTGCGGTCGAACCGCTGGAGGCGGACGAGCTGGCCGACCTGGTCGAGGACTTGCCGCCCGAGGTGCTGCCCGCATTGATGGGCAGCCTTGATCCCCAGCAGCGCGAACAGGTGCAGTCGGCGCTGTCGTACGGCGAGGACCAGGTCGGCGCGCTGATGGATTTCGAGATGGTCACGATCCGCGAGGACGTGACCCTGGAAACCGTGCTTCGCTATCTGCGCAGGTTCGACGAGTTGCCCGAACAGACCGACAAGCTGTTCGTGGTCAACCAGGACAGCATCCTGACCGGTGTGCTCCCACTCAAATGGCTGGTGGTCAATGCCCCGGACAAGACGGTGGGCGAGGTCATGGCCCGCGACGTGGACACCTTTCTGCCCACCGATGACGCCGACGATGCCGCGCAGGCCTTTGAACGCTACGACCTGATTTCGGCCCCGGTGGTCGACACGCAGGGCCGCCTGATCGGCCGCCTGACCATCGACGTGATGGTCGATCGCATCCGCGAGGAGAGTGAATCGGAGGCCCTGGGCCGTGCAGGCCTGCGCCAGGAGGAGGACATCTTCGCTTCGGTTTTGGATTCGCTGCGTAACCGCTGGGCCTGGCTGGCCATCAACCTGGTCACCGCGTTCCTGGCTTCGCGCGTGATCGAGGTCTTCCAGGGTTCCATCGAGAAGCTGGTTGCGCTGGCGTCGCTGATGCCGATCGTGGCCAGCATCGGGGGCAGTTCCGGGAATCAGACCATCATCAAGATCGTGCGTGCCATCGCCATGGAGCAGGTCGGCCTGCATGCAATCTGGCGACTGTGGCGCAAGGAACTGGGCGTCGCATTCTTCAACGGCCTGATCTGGGGCGGGGTCATGGGCATCGTGGTGGCGGTGCTTTACGACAATCCTGCCCTGGGTGCGGTGATGACCACGGCGATGATCCTCGAGCAGATGCTGGCCGCGTTCATGGGCGTGGGGATCCCCATGATGATGCTCCGGCTGGGACGCGACCCGGCGATGGGGTCGAATATCTTCCTGGTGTTCATGACCGACAGTGGCGGGTTTTTCATCTTCCTCGGGCTGGCCTCGTTCTTCCTCATGCATTGACATGCGCCAGGCCCGAATCCACCGTGCACGCATGCAGGTTTGCTTGCCTGCATGTGCCCCGGTTTTTCATCGAGTGATCCGTACATCATGTCCATTAGCGATCTGCCTTTCGCCCATGGTGGCCCCCCGCTGACCGCACGACTGCGCGCGTGTCCGGAGGATTTCGTGGTCGAGGAAGTGCTCGGGTATGGCGCAGATGGCAGCGGCGAGCATGTCCTGCTTGATGTGGAAAAGCGCGGTCACGACACCATGTGGGTAGCTCGCGAGCTGGCGCGATTCGCGGACATTTCCCCGGTCGGGGTAGGCTATGCCGGACTCAAGGACCGTCATGCCGTGACGCGCCAGGCATTCTCTGTCCAGCTTGCCGGTCGCGATGAACCGGACTGGTCGGCGTTCCCGCACGATGGCGTTCGCATCCTCTCCAGCGCGCGCCACCGCCGAAAGCTCAAGCGTGGTGCAATGGCCGGTAACCGGTTCACGCTCACCTTGCGTGATGCCAGCGGCAGTCACGAACATGCCATGCGCCTGCTTGAACGGGTCCGTGAGAGGGGAGTGCCAAACTACTTCGGCGAACAGCGTTTCGGACGCGCAGGTGGCAATGTGGATCGCGCCCGCGCCATATTCGCCGGCCGGCGCGTCGACCGGCGCGAGCGTTCGATGCTGCTGTCGGCGGCGCGTTCGTACCTGTTCAACGCGGTGCTTGCGGACCGAGTGGGGCAGGGATGCTGGGATACGCCCATGGAAGGCGAGGCCTGGAGCCTGGCCGGTTCCCGTTCCTGGTTCGGCGGCCAGGCGTTCGACGACGATCTGGCCACCCGTCTGCACCACGGCGACATTCATCCCAGTGGACCGCTCTGGGGTCGCGGTGCATCCCCGGCATCCGCAGCTGTACTTGCACTGGAGACATCCGTGCTTGCCCCGCATGAAGATCTGCGTGAGGGCCTCGAAAAGGCGGGCATGGAGCATCAGCGTCGCGCGCTTCGCGTCATCCCTGATGCACTGGCCTGGGAACGCCCCGATGCTTCCACACTGGTACTTCGCTTCGGGCTGCCATCCGGCAGCTACGCCACGTCCCTGGTCCGGGAGCTTGCCTTGCTTCGTGGATGAAGCGGAGCAATGGCATGCAGTGCGGGTTAAAAATACGCCATAAGCCATTGATTGATAGATGAGTATCAGTTCATCAGATGGATATGAAGATAAAGGACTTGCATAGTTAATAAGAATCGTTATCATTCGTCTCCAGATCCCATGGAGAGACGAAATCATGCCTCGCACGATCCGCTACGCGTTCCTGCTGTGCACCCTGCTGGCCGGTTCGGCCATGGCCGGGGACTTGCCGACCTACGAGCTGAACATCCAGAACCACCGCTTTACCCCGGAAAAAATCGTCATCCCGGCAGGACGCAAGGTGCTGCTTGTGGTGCACAACCGCGATGCCACTCCCGAGGAGTTCGAAAGCAACGATTTCAACCGCGAGAAAGTAATCCTCGGGGGGCAGAAAGCGCGTATCTACGTCGGTCCACTGGATGCGGGTCGCTACAGGTTCTTCGGTGAATTCCATGCAGACAGCGCGCAGGGCGTGCTGATCGTCGAGGAGTGAGCCATGCTTGCCGTTGCCCTGCTGGTCTTTCGTGAAGTCCTCGAAGCCGCACTCATCGTCGGTGTGGTCGGTGCTGCGACGCGCGGTGTGTCCGGGCGTGGTCGCTGGCTGAGCTTCGGCCTCGTGGCCGGATTGGCCGGTGCACTGCTGGTGGCCTGGGGCGCCGGCGCGATCGCCGATGCCTTCGAGGGCAGTGGCCAGGAAATCTTCAATGCCGCTGTCCTGCTGGCCGCCGTGCTGATGATCGGCTGGCATGTGGTATGGATGTCGGTACACGGGCGCGACCTGGCCCAGCGCATGCGCGCCGTTGGCCATGCCGTGCATACCGGCACCCGACCGCTGTACCTGCTGGCCGTGGTGGTGGCATTGGCAGTACTGCGCGAAGGCTCGGAAGTCGCGCTTTTCCTCTACGGCATGGCCGCCGGCGGCGCGCACGGAATCGCGACCGGCCTGCTGCTCGGACTGGCTTCGGGCACGATCCTGGGTCTGGTGCTCTATGCCGGGCTGGTGCGCATTCCCATGAAGCGCTTTTTTGCACTCACCAACGGATTGCTGATCCTGCTGGCCTCGGGCCTGGCGGCAAGCGCCGCGCGCTACCTGGCCCAGGCCAACCTCTTGTCGACGGGGGGTGGGGCGCTCTGGGACACCTCCTGGCTGCTCAGTGACGGCTCGCTGCTGGGACAGACGCTGCACGTGCTGGTCGGCTACCAGGCCAGGCCTACGGCGATGATGCTTGCCTTCTATGTCGTGACCGCAGTCGCCCTGGCCGTGTCTGCCCACCACGTCGCACGACGGGCTGCGCGCGCAAGCACGGCCTGAGCCTCACGCACCTTCATCCGTTCCATTTCATTCCGCTTGTCTGCGGTCCGTACGGGCCGCTTTGCCCAAGGATGTCCCGAACATGCAACGACAAAAGATACTTGCCACCCTGGCTCTGACGCTGGTGTCGGCTATCGGCTTTTCCCGTGCCCAGGCCGGTCCGGCCTCGAAGATCTACACCCCCATCGTCAGCTACAGGGAATGGGAGCTCGAGCTGCGTGGAGGCAGCCAGGACTGGGCCGATGCCAACCGTGGCGAACAGGCCATGGTGATCGCGGCCGGTTACGGCATCGCGCCACGCTGGTTCACCGAGGTCGCCGCCGAATATTCACGAACCCCGGGGCAGGCCACCAAGCTGGAGGAAATGGAATGGGAGAACGTCATCCAGCTCACCGAGCACGGCCGCTACTGGATGGATGCGGGCCTGTTTGCCGAATACGCCTACAACCGGCTCAAGGGCAAGCACGAGCTGAAGATCGGTCCCATGCTGCAGAAGGAAGTCGGTCGGTCGCAGTTCAATCTCAATGTGCTGTTCGGTCGTCGAATCGACAAGCGCCTGCCGTCCGAAGGACCGCGCCACACCGAGATCAGTTATGCCGCGCAATGGCGCTGGCGCGGGCCAAACCGCTTATTCAACCCCGGCATGCAGGCCTTCGGAGGATTGGGTTCGACCAACCGACTGCGCAACCAGGCCCTGCGCGCGGGGCCGGCATTGTTTGGTGATGCCGCATTGGGTGGTGGTCGCAAGTTCGCCTACAGCGCCGCTGTGCTGGCGGGCATCAGCTCCGACGCCCCTGATCTGACCGTGCGCTTCGAACTGGAGTACGAATTCTTCTGATGCCGAGTGTGGACGTGGCCTGATGGGGGCACTGTCATCGCAGCAGTACCACGACCGCGCCCGTGCCGCCCTGCGCGGGACGCACGGAGGCAAAGGCGACGACATCGCTGCGCCGGCGCAGGATACGGTCGGTCAGGCCCTTGAGCACCGGGCCCCCAGGCCGTGAACGCAGGCCCTTGCCGTGGATGATGCGCACGCAGCGCCAGCCCTCGGCATGGGCTTCTTCGAGCAGTTCCAGGATGCTGGTGCGGGCGGCCTGCGCATTCATGTGATGCAGGTCCACCTCGCCCTGGATACTGAACTGCCCACGCCGGAGACGGCGCAGCAGCCTGGGCGAGTGTCCGGCACGCAGATAGCAAAGTTCCTCGCCGATCTCGATCACGGCCGGGTCGTGGCCGTCCTGCAGCAGGTCGCCAGCCACGGCAGCCTCATCGGCCTGGCGCATGTGCGCGCGTGGAGCCGGGCGGGGTTTTTCCGGTCCCGACTCCTGCTCTTCCATGCGCCGGACCGGACCCACCGCCTGGCGGAACAGGGCGATGTCCTCGGCATCGGGTCGGGGTGGGAGTCGACGAGGCATGGACCTATCCTACCTTGGGGCAGCGGGGTGTCGGATCGGCTAGAATGAATCGTTCGGAACCGGCGTGTCCGGTTCCGCATTCCCTGTTCGAAGACGGCTCACCGATGCGAGTTCTCGTAAGCAATGACGACGGCGTGGATGCGCCGGGTATCCACGTGCTGGCCAGGCAACTTTCCTCTATCGGCGAAGTGACCGTGGTGGCGCCGGATCGGGACCGTTCGGGTGCCAGCAATTCGTTGACACTTGACCAGCCCATCCGCGTCATCACGATGGAAAACGGGTTTCACCGTGTAGCCGGTACGCCCACCGATTGTGTGCATCTGGCCTTGTCCGGCCTGCTCGAGGCGAAACCCGACATCGTGGTTTCGGGCATCAACAACGCAGCCAATCTCGGCGACGACGTGATTTATTCGGGTACGGTGTCGGCGGCCATGGAAGGGCGTTTTCTCGGTCTGCCGGCGATTGCCGTATCGCTGGTCAGTGACGCGGACAGGGGCGAACACTATGCATCGGCCGCACGTGCGGTTCTGGTACTGGTGCAGCACCTTCTGAAGGACCCGCTGCCTGCCGACACCATCCTCAACGTCAACGTACCGGACCGTCCTTGGCAGGAGATCCGCGGGTTCGAGGTCACCCGACTCGGCAAGCGGCACCCGTCGGCGCCATGCATTGCGCAGCATGATCCCCGCGGCCGTCCGATCTGGTGGATCGGTCCGGCAGGCGAGGTCGATGACGACAGTCCGGGCACCGATTTCAATGCGGTCAGTCGCGGTTATGTGTCGGTCACGCCGATCCACACCGATCTGACCCGCTACCAGGCGCTGGAGAAAGTCAGCAGTTGGGTGGGCGAGATGGCCGGTGCCCTGCACGACGAGGATGCGGCATGAAGACCCATGCCATCTCCGACCACGCCATACGCGGCGAGGGGCTGACATCGCAGCGCGCACGCGACCGTCTGGTGGCCACCTTGCGCGAGGAAGGCATTGCCGATCGTCGCGTGCTCGAGGTCATCCGTCGCCTGCCGCGCCATCTGTTCATCGACGAGGCGCTGGCTTCGCGTGCCTACGAGAACACGGCTCTGCCGATCGGACATGGGCAGACGATCTCCCAGCCCTGGGTGGTGGCGCGCATGACCGAGGCGCTTATCGAGCACACGGTCCCGCAGCGCGTACTGGAAATCGGCACCGGTTCGGGTTATCAGGCGGCAGTCCTGGCTGCGCTGGTGCCGCAGATACATACGGTTGAGCGCATCGAGGCGCTGCTGCGTTCGGCGCGCCGTCGTTTTCGCCAGCTGGGCATCGGCAACCTGCGTTCACGGCATGACGATGGGCAACTGGGCTGGCCCGACGAGGCACCCTTCGATGCCATCATCCTGACGGCAGCAGGGGAAGGCGTACCGCGGGAACTGTTTGACCAGCTTGCCCCCGGTGGCGTGCTGGTGGCCCCGGTCGGGCCTTCCGGCGCACAGACGCTTTTCCGCTACACCCGTTCGGCCCAAGGCGCGCTGGCGAGCGAGGATCTGGGCGCCGTCAGTTTCGTGCCGCTGCTTGGCGGACTGGTCTGAATGGGCTGCGTTGACGGCCGGCTGGCTGTGTCCGGCACGGCAAGGGAGTGCACCTGATGCAATTGTTCGGTCCCCTCTATGAACGCACCTTGCGCTGGTCGCGGCATCCGCATGCCGAGCGCTACCTGGCGGGTCTGAGTTTTATCGAGGCCTTCATTTTTCCTGTCATGCCCGAAGTGATGCTGGCGCCGATGGCGCTGGCGCGGCGCGAACGTGCCTACCGCTATGCCAGCGTCAGCCTGCTGTTTTCCATACTCGGGTCGCTGGTCGGTTACGCCCTCGGGCACTATGCCTACGAGGCGCTCAAGCCGTTGCTGGCTGACCTGCATCTGCTGGCCTCCATCGAACACGGTGTCGAGACCCTGCGTGGCCAGATGAGCCTCCATTTCTGGGGCCTGATGCTGGTGTTGCTGCTGGCTGCCCTGCAGCCCGTGGTACCGATGAAATTCATTACCTGGGCTTCGGGCATCGTCGGCGTGCCGATGATTCCGTTCCTGCTGTGCATGCTCATCGGCCGCGGCAAGCGGGTGTACCTGCTCGCCTTGCTGATCCGTCTGTTCGGCAAGCGTGCCGAAGACTTGCTGCAACGGCACATCGAACGCGTGGGCTGGGGCAGTCTGGTCATTCTCGGCATCCTCTTCGGCTGGTGGTTCCTGTTACGGTGAAATCACCCCATCCGCCGGTTATCCTCAGCTTCATGCATGCCAAGACCGTCATCATCGGGATCGTGCTGGCCAGTGCCCTGAGCGCCTGCGCTGTTCCCCACCGGACAGTAAGCTTCGAGAATGCCGGTGGGGTACCTGTCGATGCACATGGCATACCGGTGCATGCCAGCGGGCGGATGACGGCCACCCACTACATGGTGGTGCGTGGGGACACCCTGTACAGCATTGCCTTTCGTGCCGGGGTCGACGTCCGCGACCTGGCGCGCTGGAACCATGTCAGCCCTCCCTATGTGATCCACCCGGACCAGCGCCTGCGGATAACCCCCCCGCCACGGGTGGCAGGGGGGCCGTCGCAACCGGGGTTTCATACCGTCTCCCCTCCCGCGCCCAAGGTGCCCGCTGCCAGCGTCTCCGGTGTCGAAACGGCCCATGCCCTGAGCACGACGGTCCCGGTAGCCGGAGAGGTTACTCTTCCCGATCGCGCTCCGGTCTCGGCATCATCGGTGCCGGCAGCACCGTCGCGCCTGCGTGATGGCGTGCACTGGCGCTGGCCGGCCGCTGGCCCATTGCTCGACCGCTTCAATGCCAGCGATGCGATTCCCGGGATCGAGATTGCCGGTCGTGCCGGGGATCCTGTGCGCGCTGCAGCCAGCGGGGTGGTGGTCTACAGCGGCAATGGTCTGGTCGGATACGGCGAACTGATCATCATCAAGCACAATGACACCTACCTCTCAGCTTACGGTCACAACCGCAAGCGCCTGGTGCGCGAAGGCGAAAGGGTGCGGGCCGGCCAGGTGATCGCCGAGATGGGTTCGAGCGGTGCGCCAAGGGTCGAGCTGGAATTCCAGATCCGCAGGGACGGCAAACCGGTCAATCCCGAGTCTTTCCTGCCCGCCCGTTGACGCCCCGTGGAAGCAGGTCGTCCCGGCCCGTCAATGTGTGCAAACACCTGCAGTGGTGACAGCGGAGGGATCCCGGGGCATGTCACGCATCGTGGCCGGCAGTGCGCATCCAGGCACCGAAACCCGGCCTGGAGGCGTTATCCTTTCCCATCGCCCGCTGCCGTCGGAGCCTGTTCATGCCTGCTGCACCCTATGCCACCGTCGCCTTGCCCACACACGAGGCGCTTGACGATGTCGAACGCGAGGCCAGGGCGGAAGCCTTTGCCAAGGACATGGCCCTGCGCCGCACGGTACGCGATTTCGCTCCGACGCCAGTATCGCGCAGTGTCATCGAGCACTGCCTGCGTGCAGCCGGCAGTGCCCCAAGTGGCGCCAACCAGCAGCCGTGGCGTTTCGTGGCGGTTGCCGATGCCGACATCAAGCGCCGCATCCGCGAGGCTGCCGAGACCGAGGAACGCAATTTCTATGCGCATCGTGCACCCGAGCAGTGGCTCGAAGCCCTGGCGCCGCTGGGAACCGATGCCGACAAGCCGTTCCTGGAGGTGGCGCCGTGGCTGATCGCGATCTTCTACGAACGTTTCGCCGTGGACGACGATGGCGTCAAGCACAAGCGCTACTACCCGCACGAATCGGTCGGCATCGCCACCGGTTTGCTGATCGCTGCCTTGCACCGGGCCGGACTGGCGACCCTGACCCACACACCCAGTCCCATGGGGTTCCTCAATGAGGTCCTCGGACGTCCGCGCAACGAGATGCCGTTTCTGTTGCTGGTCACCGGGCATCCGGCGAAGGGATGCCGGGTACCGGACATCCGGCGACTGCCCCTGGGCGAGATCGCCACGTTCCTCGAATAGCGGCAGCGATCACGATGCGGATGCATCGTGTGGCGGATCGCCGATCAGCCGTCGCTGGATCGGGCGGCTGAGCAGCACCATGAGCAGGCCGACCGCAATCAGCATTGCAGCCAGCGAGGCGTACATATGGGGCATCTCGTTCACGTTGTGCGCCGTGAAGCGACCGGCAATCAGACCGGCCAGCAGTTCGCCCAGGGCCATGAACAGGAACCAGGTGCCCATCAGGCGACTGGCATACCGTTTCGGTGACAATCTGGTTGTTGCCGACAGGCCCACCGGACTCAGGCACAACTCGCCGATCGTGTGCAGCAGGTAGGTCGTGGCCAGCCAGACCGGCAGGGCCTTGTGCCCGGCCACCACGATCCAGGCCGCGCCCACCATCACCAGAAAGCTCATGCCCAGGAACAACAGGCCCAGGGCGAATTTCATTGGTGTGGACGGGTCCATGTTTCGCCTCCCCAGTGCCACCCAGATCCAGGCGAAAAACGGTGCGAGCAGGATGATCAGCAAGGGATCCTCGCTCTGGAACCAGGAAGCGGGGAAGGCGTATCCGAACACGCTGAGCCGGGTGTAGCGTTCGGCGAACAGGTTGAAATTGGAACCGGACTGCTCGAATCCGGCCCAGAACAGCACCTGCACCAGGAACAGGATCGCCAGCGCCAGTATGCGCTTGCGCTCGACAAGGTTCAGCTTGCCGAAAAAAAGCAGCCAGGCCAGGAAACCGAGACCGAGTGCGAGGATGGCCAGTCCCGCCCAGATCGCCATGGATACCGGCGCATAGTGCACTGTACCTGTGTAACCGACGACCACCAGCAGCACGATAATGCCCAGGCCTGCGATCAACGCCAGCCAGGACCGGCGCAGGAATCGCGACTGCGCGTGCGCCTGCGCATGGGCCGGTACCGCCTCGATCCCGACGTTGCCCAAGCGCCACCGGGTCAGGCGATATTGCAGCAAGCCGAACACCATGCCCACGCCCGCCGCGGCGAAGCCGTAGTGCCAGTTGACCTTCTGCCCCAGCCATCCGCAGATGATGGCACCGAGGAAGGCTCCGAGGTTGATGCCCATGTAGTAGATCGAGAACCCGGCGTCGCGCGCTGCGCTGTTTTCCGGATACAGGCCGCCGACCAGCGCGCTGGTATTGGTCTTCAGCAGCCCGGTTCCCAGCACGATCAGGACCAGCCCGATGTAGAAGGTCTGGTGGCTTGGCAGTGCCAGGGTGAAGTGACCGGCTGCAATGATCAGGCCGCCGTACCAGACCGAGCGTTGCTGGCCGATCAGGCGGTCGGCGATCCAGCCACCGGGGAGGGAGGTGAGATACACCGCGGCCGTGTAGAGCCCGTAGATGGCCGTCGCGGTCCGGTCATCCAGCCCCATGCCGCCGTGCGCGATGGCCGCCGTCATGAACAGGATCAGCAATGCGCGCATGCCGTAATAGCTGAAACGCTCCCACATCTCGGTGAAAAACAGGGTCGTGAGCCCCGTCGGGTGTCCGAAGAAGCGGGTCGACTCGGGAACGGCGGTGCGGGTCATGGGCAGGATTCCGGTCATGGACAGTTTGTCCAGACTTGCTGAAACGGCATGCAAGCGTCAACTCGGCCTGGGGATACGGCTGGCCGGGCGCCAGCCCCGCCACATTCGGCCCATGCGTTTACCCGGTTCAAACTGGCACGGCGAAACCGGCAATCGGCAATAGAGTGGATGTCCCCCAGCACGGACCCATGCCCGGGAGGGATTCTTTGCACTGCGCCTTCGCAAGCCGATATGCTCCGCATGTGCCCGGAGTGATAGGCCATGGGGAGCGTGCGGTCCGGGTGCGTGGCCACCATGACAGGGGAAGCATGGATATTCGCGGTTTCGTGATACGTCCTGCCGGTCTGGTGCTGGTGCTTGCCGCACTGGTGTTGCTTGTTGCAGGCTGTCGTGCCAAGCCAGATCGTCTGCAGCAGATCCGCGAACGCGGCACGCTGATCGTACTGACCCGCAACGCCCCCACCACCTATTACATAGGCCGCGACGATCATCCCGAGGGTCCGGAATACGACCTGGTCACGGCCTTCGCCCGTTCGCTGGGCGTCAAGCCGGTGTTCGTGGTCAAGGATACGGTCGGGGATCTTCTGCACGCGCTGGCGAACGGCGAGGGCGACATGATCGCAGCCGGCCTGACCCGCATACCCGGAAGGAGCGAGCGCTTTCGATTCGGCCCGACCTACCAGACCGTTCGCCAGCAGGTCGTGTGCCGGCGGGATGGGCCACAACCGGGCTCCGTGGCCGAACTGGCCGGGCTCAGCCTGGAGGTGGTGGCTGACAGCAGCTACGTGGCCAATCTCAAGGCGCTGGCGAAGAAGTACCCGGATCTTCACTGGAAGGCCGACCGCCAGGCCAGCACGGAGGATCTGCTGCGCAAGGTCTGGAAAGGCCAGTTGGACTGCACCATCGCCGACTCGGACATCGCCGCCATCAACCAGAGGTTCTTCCCCAATCTGGTGATTGCCTTCGATATCAGTCCGCCGCAATCGCTGGCATGGGTGTTGCCGCGTCCTGCACGTCACCTTCAGGATGCGCTCGATGGCTGGATGGCCGGCATGCGCAAGAACGGCGACCTGCAGCGCATCCTTCAGCACTATTACGGACTGGCCAGGGTGTTCGATTACGTCGACCTTCGGACCTATGTCCGACGCATCGAGCGGCTCTATCCGAAATATCTCCCACTGTTCCGGAAAGCTGCCAAACGCTACGACCTGCCGCCGCTGGTGCTCGCCGCGCAGGCCTACCAGGAATCCCACTGGAACCCGAATGCCGTCAGCCCCACGGGTGTGCGGGGCATCATGATGCTTACGCAGAGCACGGCTGCGGCGGTCGGGGTCAGGCACCGTACCGACCCCAAGGCCAGCATACGCGGCGGCGCCGCCTACCTGGCCCGCTTGCGCGGTCGGCTGAGCGACAAGATCGCACCCCGGGACCGCATCTGGTTCGCGCTGGCAGCCTACAACCTCGGTCTCGGGCACGTGCGCGATGCGCGCCGGCTGGCAAAAAAACTTGGTCACAACCCCGATCGCTGGGCGGACGTGCAAAAAGTGTTGCCGTTGCTCAGCGAGCGCCGTTACTACCGGTCGCTGCCGTACGGTTACGCGCGCGGGCTTGAAGCCGTACGCTACGTGACCCGGATCCGCAACTATGCGGCGATCCTTCGCTACCGGTTGAATTTTGCCGGACCCGCTGAGGGCAGCCTGGCGGATGTGCCGTCTGCCGGAAGCGTCAACGGACCGCCGTGACCACACGTCCCCGGAACGGGGGCCGTTCGCCTTCCTCGAAGGCCGTGTGTTCCTCCGTGACGGCAAAACCGCGGGCCTTGAGGCCACGAACGAAACGTCCGGCGTGGTGGCGGCCGGGATCGGTCAGCATGACCTTCGCGTGGACCCCGGCATGGCGCTCGATGACCTCGCCAAGCAGATCGGCATGGCCCCGTTCATAGAGGATATCGCTGCCCACGATCATGTCGAAAAGTCCCAGGCCAGGATCGGGCCGGGTCCAGTCCAGCAGTCGGAACGGCACGGCGGGCAGATCGTTGGCAACCACGTTGCGTTCGAGAAATTCGGCGGCCAGGGGATGGTAATCGCTGGCAGTGATGTCCGCGCCCCGCGACGCAAGGACCAGGCTGGCCAGCCCCAGCCCGCACCCCAGTTCGAGGATACGGATGCCGCGCACATCGACATCGAGCATGCGCGATGCAAGCACCTTGCCGGCGGGCCACGGGTGGCCAAAAAGGCTCCATTGTGCCGATGAAATGCCAGCCCGTTCGGCTGTGCCATGCGGGTCGGAAAACTGCTGCAGATCCGATAACGCCAGTACGCGGAGCCTGCAGGGGCCGCATGCGAATTCGAATGTGCGAGTCTCGTAGCCTGCCATCGGACATTCCCTGCCAATCCGGACATCGGCCGGACAGTGCATGCCTGGTTGCGGGGCAGGAGATGGTGCGGCGGTTCACCCGCAAGGTGGATCCTGGGCATCGATACTAGCGTATGCCGTGCCTTCGTGTGGGCGGGTCTTGCCTGCGGCAGCTCAACGCGTCCCAAGATGGCGGGCAATGGCAGACACATGCGGGTCGTCTTCACCCAGATCCTGCAAGGCACAGGCCAGTCGCAGCACATATTCGCGGTTGCTGCCGCTGGGCCCGCTGGCATGGGCCACATGCTCGGCGATGGCCTGCTCGGTGGCCGGTCCGAGCCATGCGGCATTGGTCTCGTCTGCAATGTAGACCAGCCCCTCGGCGCTGCTGCCGTCGGCAAATTCCAGCGTCTGGACATGACGCAGGTAACCGTTCTTTTCGCGCACATCGAGTTGTTCGAACACTTTCGGTTCCACGCGGTAGGCCATGCCCGAGCACACCGCGGCCTCGTCGGCGACGAGTGTCGCCACCCGTCCGGGCGAATCCGGGGTGCCGCGATGATCGTGCGACCCTTGCCAGAAACGACGCTTCCAGCCGCGAATCCGGGCCGGCCTGCTTTCGAGGAAGGGAAAGTCGGTCTTGTAGATCAGGGATCCGTAGCCGAAAAGCCAGATGCTTGCGTGATTGCCCAGGTTCTGGCGTGTACGGTTGGTGGCGGTGGTGTCGTGGGACATGCTGTGTGGTGTCGGAACAATTCGTGGTCAGGATACGCGATCCGGATCTGCCCGGGATGCGTACGACTTCGGTGAAGGGCGTATTGACGGTGTTGCGGAGCATCGTGCCCGTCAAGGAGAAAGGAGTTCATGGGAACCGCCATTGTCTGGTTTCGCCGCGATTTGCGGGTTGCCGATCATCATGCGTTGTCCGCTGCCCTGCGCCATCATGAACAGGTACTGCCGCTGTACATCCATGCACCGCAGGAAGAGGGCGCGTGGTCGCCGGGTGCAGCCAGTCGCTGGTGGCAGCACCATGCACTGGCGGCGCTGGACGAGAGTCTGCGCAGGGCCGGCGGGTCGCTTTACCTGCGGACCGGATCAAGCCTGGACGTGCTCGAGGCCGTGGTGCGGCAGGCCGGTGCCCGCTCTGTGTACTGGAACCGGCTGTACGAGCCGCATGCATTGCGTCGGGATGCAGCGTGCAGAAAGGCCCTCGAAGCGATGGGCGTGGAGGTGCACACGTACGATGGCGCCCTGTGGCGCGGTCCCTCGCAGGTATGGACCGCTGAGAACAAGCCCTATCGCGTGTTCACTCCGTTCTGGCGCAATCTGCGTGCGCAGCTGGGCGATGCGCCTGAGTTGCCGCTGGCTGCGCCATCCCGCGTGCCCGGACCTGCCATCGACGGTGGAGAGCGGCTCGATTCCCTGGGGTTGCTTGCACAAGGAAGCTGGGTCGCGGGTCTTGCCGGAAACTGGACCCCGGGCGAAGCCGGAGCCCGGGCTGCGCTGGATCTTTTTGCCGGGCATGCCCTGACCGGCTACGACGTGCAGCGGGATCTTCCGGACCGCACCGGCACGTCGCGGCTGTCGCCGCATCTGCACTTTGGTGAAATCACCCCGCGCCAGATCCGGCATGCACTGGCACGTGCAGCGGCAGGTTCAGCCGGACAGAACAAGGCACTGGAAGGTTTCCTGCGCGAGCTGGGCTGGCGCGAGTTCGCCCATCACGTGTTGTTCCATTTTCCGCACACGGCAGATCGCAACCTGGATGCGCGATTCGATCGCCATCCCTGGCGCGAGGACCCTGCCGCCTTGCAGCGCTGGCAGCAGGGGCGTACCGGCATTCCGCTGGTCGATGCCGGCATGCGCGAACTGTGGGCCACGGGCTGGATGCACAACCGCGTGCGCATGATCACGGCAAGCTGGTTGACCAAGAACATGGGACAGCACTGGCTGCACGGTGCACGCTGGTTCTGGGACACGCTGGTCGATGCGGACCTGGCCAACAACAGCCTGGGCTGGCAGTGGGTGGCCGGTTGCGGGGTCGATGCGGCACCGTACTTTCGCATCTTCAACCCGGTCATCCAGGGCAAGCGTTACGATCCCGATGGCGCCTACATCCGCCGCTGGATTCCCGCCTTGCGCGAGGCACCCGCACACCTCGTGCATGAACCCTGGGTGCAGCCTGGGTTTGCCGCGTCATGTGCTTACCCGCAGCCGATGCTCGATCCGAAGGCTTCGCGTCAACGCGCCTTGGACGCTTATGCAAACTCGCGCAAGCAAACCAGGTAGCGCCGGAAGGCGCGACCCGGAAATGCGGATCCAGGCCCGTGCATCACGTCGCCACGTACATTCCCCACGGCCATGGCCCGTGGCGCTGGCGCGCACAAAAATTTGAATCAGTGCCCGTCGGCGTCTGCGTCCGGATCCCGGGATGCGGATGTATCGGTTTGCACATCCTCGTCAGGCGCACGGCTCAGCAGCCAGGAAAGCACCGGCGGGGTGACCACGGCCGTCAGCAGTGACATGGCGACGATGACGGCATAGACGCGCTCGCTGAACACGCCTGCAGCCAGGCCCAGTGCAGCAATCACCACGCCGACCTCACCGCGCGGCACCATGCCGAAGCCGACAATGCTGGCACTACGTTGGCCAAGCGCCAGGGCGCCAAGGTAGCCGCCGATGAACTTGGAGAAAATGGCGATGACGGTGACCACCAGCAGCATCCACAGGGCATCCCAGCTCGCCAGTTCAGCCAGGTTGACCTTGGCGCCGGTGACCACGAAGAAGAACGGAGTCAGCAGCACAAGCAGCGGCATGGTGCGCTTTTCCAGGATTTCGCGCTGCTTGGTTTCCGAGGCGATCATGCCTGCGAGGAAGGCGCCGATGATGGCAGCCAGGCCGAATCGTGTGGAGAGAAAAGCCAGGCCAAGGCATAGCGCCAGCACAATAGTCAGCGGCGAATGCGCGCTGACCGGCTTTTCCAGCCAGTGCGACCGGCGGCGCGCCATTTGCGTGCCGGCCCAGCCGAAGACGGCCAGGAAACCCACCGCGCCCAGCAGGGTGAAAAGCAGCGACTGCACGTCGATTTCGCCACCGCTCTGCAGCGAGGACACAACGCCGAGCAGCAGCATGGCCAGGATGTCGTCGATCACCGCGGCGCCCAGAATCACGCGGCTCTCGGTGCGGCGCAGGACACCCATTTCCTGCAGTACGCGCGCGGTGATGCCCGCCGAAGTCGCCACGAAGGCAGCGGCCACGAACATCGATTTCACCCAGGCAAAGCCGGCACCGTGTGCCCACAGTGCGCCAGCCACAAACGGGATGATGACGCCCAGCACGCCCACGGCAAAGGCGCTGCGTCCCACACGCTTGAGGTCCTCCATGCGGGTTTCCAGACCCACCGAGAACAGCAGCAGCACCACGCCGATCTCGGCCAGGGCATCCAGCGGCGTCCCGGGGGCGATCTGGTCAACCGGGATCCAGCCCAGGACGGAAGGGCCGATGATGCTGCCGGCGGCAATCTCGCCCACCACCCCGGGCATCTTCAGCCGTTGCGCGATTTCCGAGCCGATTTGCGCGGCGACGAAAATGATGAACAGTAGAAGCAGGATGTCGCTGGCGTGATGCATGAAAATCTCGCAAGGGTTGCCTGGGCGGACATGCTACAGGATGCGCGGGGCGGTTCCATGCCGTGATGCGCCGTTCAGGACACTCCGAAGAGATGCATGGCGTCGAACAGCAGGTGCACAGCCACGCTGGCCACGAACCCCAGTGCAATGGCCCAGGTCCATTTCAGATGGCTGCGGAAGGTATAGGCACCGCGCGAGACGCCCATCAGGGCCACCCCTGCCGCCGAACCCACCGACAGCAGGCTGCCGCCCACGCCGGCGGTGAGGGTGATCAGCAGCCACTGTCCCAGGTCCATGGGCGGGTTCATTTTCAGTACCGCGAACATGATCGGAATGTTGTCGATCACGGCCGAAAGCAGCCCCATGCCGGTGTTGGCCAGGGTGTAGCCCAGCTCGCCATAGAGCAGCCTGGAGGCCAGTTCGAGATACCCGACTGCAGCCAGGCCCCCGACACAGGCGAACACGCCGTAAAAGAACAGCAGGGTATCCCATTCCGCATTGGCGATGATCTTGAAGATCGAGTAACCCTTTTCTTCCGGCGCATGCTGGCTGTCGGCAAGTGCGTAGTGACGCAGGCGGCGGTCGATGCGCGAGGCGACGATGTTGAGCAGGGCCAGTCCGGTCAGCATGCCGTAGGCCGTGGGCATGTCCAGCCACTGTTTGCCGATCACGGTGATGGTGATGGTCAGGGCGAAGCTCAGCATGACGCCGATGCCGCCATACTTGATGCGTGCTTCCCCGGCTGCGGCTTCCGGCTTGCCGCGGGGAACGGCGAAATTCATGGCCAGGGCGGGAACCAGCCAGTTCACCAGCGACGGCACCAGCAGCGCGAAGAAATCCAGAAACTGGGCCTTGTGCGCTTGCCACACCATCAGGGTGGTGATGTCCCCGAATGCGCTCCATGCACCGCCTGCATTGGCCGCCACGACCAGATTGATCATCGCCAGGGTGATGAAGCGGGCATTGCCGGCCCCCAGAGCCAGGATCACCGCCGACATCACCAGCGCGGTGGTCAGGTTGTCCAGCATCGGGGAAAGGAAGAAAGCCAGCGTGCCGGTGATCCAGAACAGCTGCCGGTAACTGAAGTGACGCCGGGTGATGCGTGCGCGCAGGGCCTCGAACACGCCGCGTTCGCCCATCGCCGTGACGTAGGTCATGGCCACCACCAGGAAGAAGAAAAGTTCCGAATAGTCCAGGAACATGCTTTCGAACACGGCCCGCACCGGGGATGTGCCATCCGGAGTCTCCCCGACACGCCACGCCAGCATGCCCCAGATCAGCGCGGCTGCGAGCAGAACCGGTTTGGATTTGGCGATGTGGATACGTTCCTCGGCCACCACGGCGGCATAGGCAAGCACGAACAGCGCCAGGGCGATCCAGCCGATCGGATGTCCGGTGAGATGGAAATTCATCGATGCGGCCTCGGCCGAGGACGATGCATGTGAGGTCTCGGTTGCAGCGAATGCATGGAGCAGTGACATACAGGATTCTCGATCGGGGATGTCTCGGACATCCATCAGGACGGATCAGGATTGCACGGCTGCAAGCCGGTTACCGACAGCATCCATGCATGTCAGGTCTCCTCCAGGTTTGCGTTGACCATGCTGGACAGGCCGCACGGTTTGACCTGCGTACGGACAGAACCGGGCCCCTGCAATCCGATCCGCCCTTAAGGTACGGGTTTGCAGGGGTGCTGTCAGCCCATGGACGTGGGTGCCGGTACAATCGGGCGACGTGTCCCAACAGCCATGAAGTCATGCCCGAGCGCCCCTCTGCCACCGAAGTCGAACGGCACGTCGCCGTGCTGCGCGAGCGGCTGGAAGAAGCCAGCTACCGCTACCACGTACTCGACGACCCGGACATTCCTGATGCCGAATACGACCGCATGCTGCGCGAACTGGAGGATCTGGAGCAAAGGTATCCGGAACTGGCCACGGAGGATTCGCCCACGCGCAAGGTCGGGGCGAGGGCCGACCAGGGCTTTGCCTCGGTCCGCCATGCGATACCGATGCTGTCCCTGGGCAATGCCTTCAGCCAGGAAGAAGACGGGGAGAACGCACATGCGGAAGTCGCCGACTTCGTGCGCCGCATCGAACAGGCGTTGGCGCGCGCGAAGCCGAGCTTTTCCGTGGAGCCCAAACTCGACGGCCTGGCCATCAGTCTGCGTTACGAAAAGGGCATGCTGGTGCAGGGCGCCACGCGCGGCGATGGCGAATCCGGCGAGGATGTAACCGCCAATCTGCGCACGATACGTTCGATCCCCTTGCGTCTGCGCGGGAAAGGCTGGCCGGCGGTGCTCGAAGTGCGCGGCGAGGTGGTCATGCTGCGCAAGGATTTCGAGGCCTACAACGCTTGGGCGCGCGAACATGACGTCAGGACACTGGCCAATCCGCGCAACGGCGCCGCCGGTTCGCTGCGTCAGCTCGATCCTGCCATCACCGCTCAGCGAAAGCTCAGTTTTTTTGCCTATGCAGTGGGCCAGGTTGAGGGCGGCAGCCTGCCCGCGACGCATTCGCAGACACTGGCGAAACTGCGTGAGTGGGGGTTCCCGGTGTCCCCGCTGGTGGATACCGCAAGCGGCCTGGACGGCCTGATTGCGTACTACCGGCACATCGCTGCCCTGCGCGATAGCTTGCCGTACGACATCGACGGCGTGGTCTACAAGCTCGACGATTACGAAGGCCAGCGTGCCATGGGCTTCGTTTCGCGCGCACCACGCTGGGCCATTGCGCACAAGTTCCCGGCCCAGGAACAGATGACCATACTTGAAGACATCGAGATCCAGATCGGACGCACCGGAGCCGCCACGCCGCGTGCGCGGATGAAGCCGGTACAGGTGGGTGGTGTCACCGTGACCCACGCCACGCTGCACAACGCCGACCAGATCGCGCGCCTTGACGTGCGCGTCGGTGACACCGTGATCGTTCGCCGCGCCGGCGATGTGATTCCCGAAGTGGTGCGTGTGGTGACCGAACGCCGACCGCCGGACAGTGTGCCCTGGCAAATGCCAGATACCTGTCCGGTGTGCGGTTCGGAACTGCTGCGCGAGGACGACAAGGCCGTGTATCGCTGCACCGGTGGTCTGGTTTGCGCGGCGCAGCGCAAGGAGGCGCTGATCCATTTCGCCTCGCGTCGTGCCATGGACATCGAGGGCCTGGGCGAGCGCTACGTCGATGCGCTGGTCGCATTCGACATGGTATCGACCCCGGCCGATCTGTACGGCCTCGGGGTCGAGGATTTCATCGAGATGAAACGCCGTGCCGACGCCCGCGACGGCACCACGCCGGAAACCGTCAGGCAGGGCAAGGTCGCCACCCGGTGGGCGGAAAACCTGGTTGATGCCATCGCGGCCAGCAAACACACCACGTTGCCGCGCTTCCTGTTCGCGCTGGGCATCATGCATATCGGAGAAAGTACTGCAAAAACACTTGCCAAGTGGTTGGGAAATCTAGATTTAATTAAGTCTGCACCGGCGCCGCTCCTACGCCTTCTGCCGGACATCGGTCACGAGGCAGCCACTTCCATTGCTGCCTTCTTCCACCAGCGCGGCAATCGCGAGGTGGTGGAGAAGCTGCTGGCCGCAGGCATCGAATTCAGTGATGCCGGTGTGCCCTCGGCAGCCGTGCATGAGAGCCTGGACTTCGCCGGCGTGCTCGAGCAGGCTGACATCAAGCATGTCGGCAAAACGAATGCGAAACGCCTGGCCGAACATTTCTCCGGGCTGGATGCCATCGTGGGCGCCGGCCCGTCCGGCTGGAGTGCGGCCGGTTTGCCTAAGCATGCAGTGGCCGGCCTCGAGGCCTACCTGGCGAATGCCAGGCAGGTCGCGATCCTGCGCGAGGCCGAGACTGCCATGCGGCGCCTGCTGGCCGCCGCGCCAGTGGCAGACACCCGGGACACGCAGCCGCTTGCCGGCAAGACCGTGGTGCTGACCGGTACGCTGTCGACGATGACACGCGACCAAGCCCGGGAAAAGCTGGAGTCGATGGGGGCGAAGATCAGCTCCAGCGTGTCGAGGAACACCGACTTCGTGGTCGCGGGCGAGGCAGCCGGCTCCAAGCTGGCCAAGGCTAGGGAGCTCGGTGTCGAGGTATGGGACGAGGCACGCCTTGTCGCGTTCCTCGACACCCCGGGGGAATGACCCATGAGCAATAGCGCGGTGGCTGGGGAGGCGATGACGGTACGCGTGGTTTGCAGGGACCTGGTGCGCGCCCTGGAGGCCTATACGGGCCAGCTGGATTTTCACCTGGACATGATCCTGCCGGCCGACGACCCGCGCATCGCGCAGCTGTCCGGTCACGGCATCACCCTGCGCCTGGAACGCATGCGGATGCCGGACGAAGTGCCGTCGGGCCGGGGCGGCGAATGGGCCACAGGCCGCGCCGGCATGCGGTATCGCGACCTGGTGCCGGGACGGGCTGGCGGACGCATGGTGGCCTCGCACATCCGCATCCCGGAGGGTGGTCCGGTGCCCGATTACGTGCATTACCATCGCGTGGACTTCCAGATCATCTATTGCCGGCGCGGCTGGGTGCGCGTGGTGTACGAGGACCAGGGGCCGCCTTTCGTGATGCACGAGGGCGACTGCGTGCTGCAGCCGCCGATGATTCGCCATCGCGTGCTTGAAGCCTCGCCGGGTCTTGAGGTGGTCGAGGTGAGCGCCCCGGCCGAGCATGAGACCTGGCGCGATCATGATCTTGACTTGCCCAACAGTGAGCTTGCAGCGGATCGCCTGTTCGATGGCCAGCGCTTCGTGCGCCACGTGGCCAGCGAGGCGACCTGGGAATCGCCGGACATGTCCGGCGTCATGATCCGCGACACCGGCATCGCCGAGGCGACGAATGGCGTGGGCAGTGTGCGCGTGCTGCATGTCGGCGGCAGCGGGGTCGGTTATCCCGCAACCCGGCGAGATGAACTTCGCTTGCTGTTCGGCCTCAGCGGCCAGTCACGGCTGCGTGGCGCGACCGGTGCGGTGCACGCGCTGGAGCCAGATGATGCCTTGCTGGTGCCCTGCGGCGAGGCACATGTGCTGGAGGTGCAGGCACCGTGCGAGGTGCTTGAGGTTTGCCTGGCATTTTCTGGTCGGGATGACCGGGATTGAGCGGCGGCGGGGTAACCGGGGCGAAGCCTGACGGACTGTTGCTCGGGGAAGATGTAGCGAAAGTGCGGGGTCGGGCTCCAGCGTCGGAGCGCCAGCAGGTGTGATCGTCGGGTGACGTGGCATGAGTTGGTTGTCGCGGTAATCCGCCTATCCCGCCGTCGGGCCTTCCGGCCCTCCCACAAAGGGCGGGATGGCGCCTGGCAGATCGTGGGGTGCCGGCAGGCATGGCAGTCGGATGACGGGGCCCTGATCACACCGCAACCTACCTATCCCTTGTGGGAGCGGCGGAAGCCGCGACAGCGCATGGGCTGAAACCGGGCTGGGCCTTTTCTTGCCACCTCACCGCTCGTGTCACGGCAATCCCTTCGACCATGGCTTCCGCCGCGCCCGTACCGGACGGCGACCTCAACGCGCGTCGAGATGCGCGCGATGGGCAGCAATCTCGGCCAGCGAGGCCCAGTCCCTGTCGCCGCCGCCCGCCGCCAGCGCCTCCAGCAGCGCTTCGCGCAGCACGCCGGCGAAGGGCAGGGGCACGCGCGCGTCGTCGCCCGCCTCCAGGGCCAGGCCCACGTCCTTGAAGCCCAGTTGCGCCGGGAATCCGGCCGGTTCGTAGCGCGCTGCGGCGATCAGCTTGCCGTAGCCCTGATAGGCCGGGGCGGCAAACAGGGTCTGCGTCATGATGGCCAGGAAATCCGCTGCCTCGACACCATGCGCACGCGTCAAGGCACAGGCCTCGGCCATGCTCTCGATGGCCGAGGCCAGCATGAAATTGCCGGCGATCTTGGCCACGCTGGCACGCACCGGGTCCGTGCCCAGCGGCCAGGTCCGCTGGCCGATCGCGTCAAACAGAGGCTGCACGCGTTCGAGCGCCGATGCATCACCGGCACAGACCACGTTGAGCGCGCCTGCTGCGGCCATGTCGGGGCGACCGAACACCGGGGCGGCAAGGTAATGCACGCCGCGTGCACTATGCAGGCGACCCAGTTCCCCGGCCAGGGCCACCGATATCGTGGCGTGGTTGATGTGGATACCGCCGGCTGGAATGGCGTCGATCACCCCGCCATCGATCAGCACTTCGCGCACGGCGGCATCGTCGGCAAGCATGCTTGCGACCACGCCGCAGCGCGCCGCCTCGGCGGCGGAGTCGGCGACCAAGGCGCCCTTTTCACGCAAGTCCTGTGTGGGTCCGGGCGAACGGTTCCAGACAACGACCTCGTGGCCAGCCCCGATCAGGTTGGCGGCCATGCCCCGGCCCATGGCGCCCAGTCCGATGAATCCCGTTTTCATGATGTCCTCCGTTGCTGTGGTTGCGGTCCCGGCATGGTGCGTGACTGTGCCGTCGGCCAACCGTGTCGTTCCGTCGCCTGCACCTGGGGACGGCAGCATGACAGGCCACTGTCCGGCAGCGGGTCCGGCGTCATGCCGTTGCGGTCATCGAGCAGCGTATTGCGGATCGGACGTCGGTTGCCGTCCGGTGATGACCCTGGGAATCAGAATGCCTGGGCATCCTTTTCGGCAGCCGTGGGTTTGCGGTTTTTCGCCAGGGCCTGGGCAAATTGCGGCTGCTCCTCGAAATTCATCACCAGGAATCCGGCGCCATCGGGAAGACCACGCAATTGCATGGATACCAGCACATGACCCTTGCGATAGGCGCTCTTCCAGGTGCCGCAGGAAGGCATGGACAGGCAGACAAAGAAGTCTTGCCCGGCGCGTGGCTTGAGTTGTTTGACCTGCTGGTTCGCGAGCGCGCTGTAACCACGCTCGCGCAGCAGCGCATCGAGCTGCTCGAAGCGCTTGCGCGCTTCGTCGGAGGCATGTGCCCCGGTGAAGTTGCGGCTGACCATGATGATTTTCACCAGGCCCGCATCACGATCGAAGACCAGCAGGTAGGTATCGGCGTCGCTCAGGGTCCGGGGAACCTGGCGCGTCTCGTACATGCTCAGGCGTCCGTCGGTCTTGCGCAGTGTCAGGTGCATGCCGCGGGCACGCAACTGGGCGGGCGTGGCTTGCCATGACAGGCCGAATATACGTTCCGCTGCCGGGGAGGGAAGGGAAAAGGCCAGCCCCAGAAGAAGGATGCAGAGCATCGTCAGGTGTCTCATCGACGTGTCCTCCGTTCAGCGCCCCAAGTCTGCTCGCGCAGGTGTGCAATGTGCGCAAGCGATGACGGTATGAGTATGAACAGCGTCGATCATGGCGACAAGTCTTCGGCCTTTCTGCCAGTGGCCAGTGTGCATCGGCGGTCCTGCAGATTGTCGCTGTTCCCGACCCGTCCCAGGGCCGTGTCGGCTCGTGCACTGAGGAGGATGAAGCCGGGTCGGCCCCGGGCATCCCAGGCGCCGACGACGACCAGGCTGTGACGTGCCATGCGGTCATTCGGCGGCAGGGCGCGAGCCAGCAAGCGAAAGGGGCTGGTCGTGAACGTGGCGCCACTGAGCCAGCGTGCCATGTAGGGCTGTCCGCCCTGCCGTGGAAGAGGTTCGGGAAGCATGTGCCAGTGCGGCTTGATATCGGGCATCATGCGCTGCAATTGCGCATGCACGTCGGCGCGGATGCAGTCGACGTGGACATGCAGCTGATCCTGGGTGCGCCCATAGGCGGAATTGACCACCAGGCTGATGACGTCCCGCGGTACCCGACGGTGCAGCGCAGCTTCCACGTAAAGTCGTGCCGTCCAGGCAGCGGCAAGGTAATTTGGCGTGGCGGCCTTCAGCAGCAGCGGATCCTCGATGCCGGTGATGCGTGCCAGCGGCAGCACCAGATACTGATGTCGACCGTCGCGGTCCTTGAACACCACATGACCGCGCGCAGGGTTGTCTGCGTGGTCCACCTCGATGCATGGGGTCGGCGGGTAGATGTTGCGCTCGCCTTTCGGCTGGCACAGGTCATGGACGAAATGCCACAACACGTTGGGGTTTTCCCGATGCCAGGCAGGTCTGGCGATGGCAAGGGCGGGCAGCAGGAACAAAGCGGCGATCGAGCACGCCGTCAGCCATCGACGCATGATGCAGGTCCTCGACTGGAATGATGCCCCGCACGGGCACAAGACGCCCGAAGCGTAGCAGTTTCGGGGGCTGGATGAGGCATGCACGAATTCATGGCCCTGGTGCTTCCGGCTTCGGGTTTGCACGGGGTCAGGTTCGTGCTTTGCATGCGCACCTAAAGCACGGGCGCCATCATGCCCACGGTGTTCTGCAGCAGCCGCGTACGCAACCGTTGCGTACGGATTTCCTCGTCAGTGACCTGCCTGCTCTGGTCGGCATAGGTCTGCTGGCGTGCCCGGATCGCCTGCGTGGTCTGGCGGTCGGCGATCAGCAGGTTGTTTTCGAAATTGAGGTCCAGGCTGCGCCGGTCCATGTTGGCCGAGCCGATCAGGCTGATGCTCCCGTCGATGGTCAGTGTCTTGGCATGCAGCAGGCCCGGGATGTATTCGAGCAGCGTGATACCCGACGCAAGGAGATCGGCATAACTGCTCCGGCTGGCCAGTGCCACCAGCCTGGAGTCGTTGTTGCGGGGAAGGATCAGGGTGGTTTTCACGCCGCGCCGGGGCGCGGCACACAGGGCATTGAGGATGGCCTGGTCGGGTACGAAATAGGGCGTGGTGATGAACAATTCGGCACGCGCGGCATAGATGCACGCCACGAACATGTCGGACATGGCGTGGGACCGGGTGGTCGGTCCGGTACCGATGATCTGGGCCAGGCCATCCGCTCCCGGTTCATCATCCACGGGGCAGGGAGCCAGGTCGGGCATCATTCCCGTTTCGGCCACCCAGGTAGCAAGAAAAAGGTATTGCTGCTGGTGAGCTATGGGTCCCGTGCAACGCAGGAGGATATCCACCCAGGGCGCATAGCGTGCCTTGATGCGAAACTCGGGATCGGCACAGTTCTGGCTTCCGCAGTAGGTGATGCGGTGGTCGATGACCACGATCTTGCGGTGATTGCGAAGGTCGATCCTGCCCATCGCGTAATGCCCCAGCCGGGGGATGTCGTCCAGGGCTGCGGTCAGTTGGGCACCGGCCTGCTTCATCAGCTGCCAGTGCCGGGAACCGATGAAGGCGCGCGAGCCGACCGCATCGGCGATGACCCGGCAGGCGACGCCGCGCCGCGCCGCCTGGGCCACCGCTTCGGCGACGCGCATGCCGTTGCGGTCTTCGAGCCAGATATAAAAACAGATGTGCACGTGATCCCGGGCTGCGGCGATGTCCCGGACCAGCGCATCAATGGCTGAATTGGAGTCGGGAAGCAGCTCGAAACGACTCCCGGCCACCGGTTGCAGGCCGTTGATCGAGTGCGCCAGATCGAACAGGGCCGCGGCATTCGGGTCGATGGCACGAGGTGCAGGCGAGTTCGATGTGGCGTCGGAGAAGCGGGCTTCCGCGGCCCGGATCCGGTTCATCCGTGCCTGGCCGATGGTCACTTCGCCAAGCCAGAAGTAGGCGATGATGCCGAGCAGGGGCACCAGCGTGATGATCGCCACCCAGGCAATGCGCGATGTGGGGTCGCGGTGCGGACGCGTGATGGCGCGTATCAGCACCACGACATGGGCAGTAAACAGCAGCAGCGACAGGAACACGTCGAGCGAGAGTTCCGGCCAGATCAGCGTGAAGGCCATGGATCCTCCGATGGCGTTTTTCGATACCTGTAAGCCGTGCTGGGTGCACGCAAAGCATGTTCCGTGTGCGAACCCTCTGGAAAACGTCCTGTGAAAAACAGGGTGATGATGTCGAAGATTCGTATCTTCAATCGTTCCTGGTCAAACCCCCGTCTGCAAGAAGTTTACGCAAATCACCTATATGCCGGGAGTAGTTCCGCCAGTGTCCGATCGAGGTCGTGTAAATGGGGGAGCGCACTTGCCATGCGTTGGGCGTATTGACCGGAGCCGTATTTGTTTCGGCATGCAGGCATGCCTCATTCCACGACAAGCCGCAAAAATCCAGTGCCTGGCGTATTGTCGTTTCGGTGTCCTCGACGAGAGACTCGTATGAAATATCGAGGATCCTTCCCGGAAGCACCCTGTGCCAGTGCGTCATGAGGCGATTGAACTCGAGCAGGTATCGTCCCGTGTCCAGGAGGTCAAGTGAATAGTCGTAGTACCCCGATTCCATCTGGAAAAGATGCCGGAAATTGCTGAGACAGGTGTCGAGCGGGTCGCGGCGGAGGCACAGGATCCGCACATTGGGGAAAGCGCGTGCAATGAAGCCGGCGTACAGGAAATTGTGCGGGAGGTCGTCCGTGAACCGGGGCGTGGGGTCCGTGGCGGGGCGTGAGCTTTCCAAATAGTCCGCCGCAAGTCTTTGCCAGTCGATGTGCCGGGTCGGTGCGATGATATCCGCATGGGCCAGCAATGCCGTTGATGTCCCGGATGCACGCTGCAGCAGCGTGGCGAAATTCTGCAGCTCGCCGGCAGCGCTGACATCGGGGTGATTGGCGAGCATGCGATTGAGCAGCGTGGTGCCGCTGCGCGGCATGCCCACGATGAAGATGGGCGGGGCGGGAGCGCCCGTATCGTGCGCATTCGCAATGCTGGCTGGAAATGCCCGCATCAATGCCTCGAACATGTTCCGGTCACGTTCCGAGGATGGCGGGCGGGTGCTACGTGCTGCAGACTTGCCGGCCAGGTAGTGATCGAATGCCCGATCGTAGTTGCCCAGATCCTCATGTTCCTTGGCCAGCGCCATGTTCAGGAAGATCCTGGCCCCGGTGTTCCGGGCGTGTTTATCGAGCAGCGCCTGCAAACGGTCGATGTGCTGGGTATTGGCAGTGTGTCGCTTCAGTTTGGCCAGACTCAGATGGGCTGCCCATTGACCGGCGTCCAGATCGACGCAGGATTCCAGGTGATGTTCGGCACCAGACACATCGCCCAGGGCGTTGAGCGTGTAGCCGAGCCAGAACCGGTAGGGCGCGTGTGCAGGTGCGAGAGTCACGGCACGTTCGAACGCAGCTTCGGCCAGTTTCACGGCGTTTGCCTGCAGGAAGACCTGCCCGATCTGGCTCGCTATCCGTGCATCCTGAAGTGATTCGGTCGCTATCTGTTGTGCGATTTCACGGGCCTGGCGCAATTTCCGGGCCTGTGCGAGTGCGGCTGCGTACTGCGCCTGGTATGTCACTTGCCCGGGAGCCAATGCCGTAGCTTGCCCAAGTGCAAGCATCGCCTGCTCCAGTTGACCGGTTTGCATGCAGGCGACGCCAGACATGAAATGCAGTTCGGCATCATCCGGATGCTCGGCCAACAGCAAACGGGTGCGGTGCAGGACCAGTGTCCAGTTGCTCTGGTCGTAGGCCTTGGCGAGTCTGGCGCGAGACCTGGTCGCTGTATCCATGGGTTGCTCCCTGGGTGCAAATGCGGGACATGAAAGCACAGGACTGCGTGCGTGCGGGCAGGGCGTGCAGTGAGTGCGTCAGGTTCCCGGGAGAGTCTTCGAATGCATTGACAACGCGGAGTTCATGCCTTCCGGTGCCTGGCCAGCCGCAGCCAGGTGTCGACCACTGTGTCGGGATTGAGCGAGACCGATTCGATGCCCTGGTCCATCAGCCACTCGGCAAGGTCCGGGTGGTCGGATGGCCCCTGGCCGCAGATGCCGACGTATTTTCCCTTGCTGCGTGCGGTGCCGATGGCCATGGCCAGCAGTTTCTTGACTGCCGGATCGCGTTCATCAAACAGGCCGGCCACCAGGCTGGAATCGCGGTCCAGGCCCAGGGTGAGCTGGGTCAGGTCGTTGGAACCGATCGAGAAGCCGTCGAAGATGTCCAGGAATTGGTCGGCCAGCAGCGCGTTCGACGGCACCTCGCACATCATGATGATCTTCAGCGGCTTCTCACCCGCGCCATGCGCGCCCTGCCTGAGGCCGTTCGATTCGAGCACCTGGACCACCTTGCGGCCTTCGTCCAGGGTGCGCACGAAGGGAATCATCACCCAGACGTTGTCCAGGCCCATGAGCTCGCGCACCTTCTTTACCGCCCGGCACTCCAGGGCGAAGCAGTCGCTGAAAGACGGGTCGACGTAGCGGCTGGCGCCGCGGAAGCCGATCATCGGGTTTTCCTCGTGCGGCTCGTAGCGCTCGCCGCCAATGAGGTTGGCGTATTCGTTGGACTTGAAGTCGGACAGGCGCACGATCACCGGCCTGGGGAACACCGAGGCAGCGATGGTGGCGATGCCTTCGGCCAGGCGGTCGACATAGAAGGCCACCGGGCCATTGTAGCCGGCAATGCGCGCATCGATCTTGCGCCGCGTGTCCTGGTCCTGGTGGTCGTATTCCAGCAGGGCCTTCGGATGCACGCCGATGTGGCTGGCGATGATCATCTCCAGGCGCGCCAGACCGATGCCGGCATTGGGCAGCATGCCGAAGTCGAACGCGCGCTCGGGGTTGGCGACGTTCATCATGATCTTCAGCGGCGCATCGGGCATGTCGACCAGGTCCGTGGTGATGCGCTCGAAGGCGAGCTGGCCTTCGTAGATGAAGCCGGTGTCGCCCTCCGCGCAGGACACGGTGACATCGGCGCCCTCGGGAATGGTGTCCAGGGCATTGCCGGTCCCGACCACGGCCGGTACGCCCAGTTCGCGGGCGATGATGGCCGCGTGGCAGGTGCGACCGCCGCGGTTGGTGACGATGGCCGAGGCACGCTTCATGATCGGTTCCCAGTCCGGGTCGGTCATGTCGGCCACCAGCACGTCGCCGGCCTGGAAGCTGCCCATACGGTCCAGCGACTTGATGATGCGTGCCTTGCCCGCACCGATCTTCTGGCCGATGGAGCGGCCCTCGACCAGTACCTTGCCACGTTGCTTGAGCTCGAAGCGTTCGCGCTGGGTGGCGCTGGCGCGTGACTTCACGGTTTCCGGTCGTGCCTGCACGATATACAGCTTGCCGGTCTTCCCATCCATGGCCCACTCGATGTCCATCGGACGCTGGTAGTGCTGCTCGATGGTCAGGGCCTGGCGCGCCAGTGCCTCGACGTCGGCGTCGGTGATGCAGAAACGCTGGCGCAGGGATTCGGGCGTCGGCTCGACCTTCACACGCTCGCCGGGAGTGTCCGAATACACCATGCGCTGCTGCTTGGCGCCCAACTGGCGGCGCAGCACGGCCGGCTTGCCGGCCCGCAGGGTGGGTTTGAAGACGTAGAACTCGTCCGGGTTCACGGCGCCCTGGACCACCATCTCGCCCAGCCCGTAGCTGCCGGTGACGAAGACCACGTCGGGGAAGCCCGATTCGGTGTCGAGCGTGAACAGCACGCCGGATGCTCCGATGTCCGAACGCACCATCAATTGCACGCCGGCGGAGAGGAAAACGTCCTCGTGGGCGAAGCCATGGTGTACGCGGTAGGCAATGGCGCGGTCGTTGTACAGCGAAGCGAAGACTTCCTTGACCTTGTGCAGCACATCGTCGATGCCGACCACGTTGAGGAAGGTCTCCTGCTGGCCGGCAAAGCTGGCATCGGGAAGGTCCTCGGCGGTGGCCGAGGAGCGCACGGCGACGGCAATGTCATCGGTGCCGGCATCTTTGCAAAGCCGTGCGTAGGCGTCGCGGATCGCCTGCGCCAGGTCGTCGGGCAGCGCGGTGTCGACGATCCAGCTTCGGATCTCGGTGCCGGCGGCGACCAGGGCATCGACGTCTTCCACGTCCAGCGAAGCCAGCCGCTGGCGGATGCGCTCGGCCAGGCCACTCTTTTCCAGGTAGGTCTTGTACGCGTCGGCTGTGGTGGCGAAACCACCGGGCACGGACACGCCGAGTTGTGCCAGGTTACCGATCATTTCTCCCAGTGAGGCGTTCTTGCCGCCCACTCGTGCCAGATCGGTCATACGCAGGTTGTCGAGCCAAAGCACCAGGTCAGTCAAAACGGACTCCCTTGCCGTGGATGTGCACGGTTGCGTGAAAAGATCGTTATTGTCGCTTGCGTGCAGCGGGACAACAAGCCGGCTGGACAGCATGCCACCTGCGCAGGCTTAATCGAAATGTTCCCGGTCGTAAGGTCCGGACCCGGAGTTTGCAGTCATGCGTCGCACGGTATTCTTCATTTCCGATTCCACCGGGATCACCGCCGAAACCATCGGCCATTCGATCCTCGCGCAGTTCGAGGGCATCGATTTCGATGCCCACCGACTGCCGTTCGTCGACAGCCCGGACAAGGCGGCCGAGGCGGCGTTGCGGATCAAGACCGCCTACGCGCGCAGCGGATCGCGGCCGATCGTGGTCAACACCATGGCCGACCAGGGCCTGTGCGACCTGGTCGCCGACAGTGGCGCGCTGATGATCGACCTGTTCGCGCCGTTCATGAGCCAGCTCGAACAGGAACTGGGCGCCAAGCGATCCGGTGCCGTGAACCGTTCGCACGGCATGGTCGATACCACCCGCTACGACCGCCGCATCGATGCCACCAATTACGCCCTGACGCACGATGACGGGGTCAGCCTCAAGCTCGACGATGCCGATGTCATCCTGGTCGGGGTGTCGCGTTCGGGCAAAACGCCCACGTGCCTGTACATGGCGCTGCAATACGGGGTCAAGGCAGCCAACTATCCGCTGACCGAAGAGGACCTGGAGCGCGAACACCTGCCGGCCTTCCTGCAGTCGAGCAGGGAGCACCTGTTCGGGCTGGATATCGATGCCGAGCGACTGATGCAGATTCGCTCCGAACGGAGGCCAGGCAGCCGCTACGCCAGCCTCGACCAGGTGCAATGGGAGTTGTCGCGGGCGCAGAAGCTGTTTCGTGGTGCATCGGTGCCGTTCATCAACACCACCCAGCTGTCGATCGAGGAAATCGCCTCGCGCATCATGAGCCGTCTGGGGCTGGAGCGTGACACGTTCTAGCACAACGGCCGTTCTTCGCTCCCGGCCCGATGTCGATGCTAGCATCGGGGCATGAGTGCGATTCTCGACCGACCCACCAGCGTCCTGCCCCATCGTTTCGGGTACCTGATGGCCCTGTACACGGAAAACTACACCCGGCTGGCGCGCATGTTCGCACCGCATCGGCTGCAGGCCGGGCATTACCTGTCCGATCCGGGGCGGGACGGTTTCGAGGTGCACCTGAAAGTGCTCGAACGCCACCCCTACACGTTGGAGCTGGATCTGAGCTACGGTTTCGTCGATCCGCGCAGCGGCCATCCCACGCCTTCGGCCCAGGTGCGCGTGTACACCGATGCGCGCCAGGCCGAAGCCTGGCACTGCGAACCGGGTCGCCACCTGTGGCAGGTACTGGGCCCGTTCCCGGAAGCAAAAACCGTCATGCAGCACCGCATGCGCATGAACAGCTTCCTCAACCGCTGGCTGGAATATCTTGCCGAGCAGGGTCATTCCCTCGGTAGTCTGCAGCGCGTGGATGAGGCTGACCGCGTACGCTGCGGGTGATGAATCACGATATGCCCAAGGGGTGGGTCAGGCAGGGGTGCGCTAGCTGGTGTGTGTCGTGGATGGCTCAGATGCATCCGGCGACTTTGGTTGTTTCGGCGACTTTGGTTGTTTCGTCATCACTTCCATGCCTGTAATTCATTACCCCCTCCCCCCACATCCGTCGTGGTAAGACAGCCCGGTTCAGCAAACCGTTCTCTGCGAAAAGCGGCCATGCACTTGATCTGGTGTGGGTTGTTCATTGACGTATAGTGGATGTTTCCTGAATATGCGGTGTAGCAGGCGAGCGAAATTGAGGAGAATATACAAATGACTTCTTACGATGGCGAGAAAGGAGTAGCGCAATTATTAAAATCAGTAAGTCCCAAGGCGGCGGACTTCATGGGCATGATTGTCAATGCCGTCAATGATCAGCTGGACGCAGACGTTGCTTTCATTTCCGAGTTCGACGGCGATCAGAAGGTAATCCGCCGCACAGGGGGAGACGGCAAATCGGTCGGTCTTGTAGAAGGCCGCAGCTTCGCGCTGCGGGACACGTACTGCTACCGTGTCGCCAAAGGAACGCTACCGAACATAATCGCCGATGCGCGCAATGACACCCGGGTCAAGGGCCTTCCGATTACCGATGAACTGAAAATCGGCGCCTATGTCGGCGTGCCGATAACGCTTCCTGACGGGCGTGTATACGGAACGCTGTGCAGCATTAGTCAGCACGCAGATACCTCGCTCACGCGACGGGACCTCAAATTCATGCGCGTGCTCGCAGATATTGTCGCAGGGCATCTCCACCTTGGGAAACTCTGAACAAGTCTCCCAAATTTCGTACAATTTAGGGAAACTCTGAACAAGTCTCCCAAATTTCGTACAATTTAGCCATCCAAACGCCAAGGCCCGCCCAATGACCCAGATGAGCTTCTCCGATGCCGAGTATGCCGGCAAGCGCAAGCAGACGCGCAAAGAAGTTTTCCTGGAAGAGATGGACCGCGTGGTGCCCTGGCAAGCCTTGCTGGCCCTGATTGAGCCGGTGTATCCCAAGGCCGGCAACGGACGCCGCCCGTACGCGCTCAAGACCATGCTGCGCATCCACCTGCT
>JALUXG010000021.1 GCA_027019085.1 Rhodanobacteraceae bacterium
TGTATGGAAGGGCCATCGCTCAACGGATAAAAGGTACTCCGGGGATAACAGGCTGATACCGCCCAAGAGTTCATATCGACGGCGGTGTTTGGCACCTCGATGTCGGCTCATCACATCCTGGGGCTGTAGCCGGTCCCAAGGGTATGGCTGTTCGCCATTTAAAGTGGTACGCGAGCTGGGTTCAGAACGTCGTGAGACAGTTCGGTCCCTATCTGTTGTGGGCGTTGGAGATTTGAGGGGGGCTGCTCCTAGTACGAGAGGACCGGAGTGGACGTTCCGCTGGTGTTCGGGTTGTCTCGCCAGAGGCATTGCCCGGTAGCTACGAACGGAAGTGATAACCGCTGAAAGCATCTAAGCGGGAAGCACGCCCCAAGATGAGATCTCCCGAGTCTTCAAGACTCCTCAAGGACCCAGGTAGACCACCTGGTGGATAGGCGCGGTGTGGACGTGCAGCAATGCATTGAGCTAACGCGTACTAATGATCCGTGCGGCTTGACCATATAACCCCAAGACGCTTCGCTGGTCATACGCAGATCCCTCTGCGTAAGAAGAGCGGCCATCCGTGGCCGCACTGCTCGAAAAGAGCGGTCTTTTGTGAGCTACGGCGGACCTGGCAACAGACCGTGCGTACGGCAAGAGATATCCTTAGCGACACATCTGGAAGACGGTTCCGGAACGCTTGTCACTCGATTCGCCCCTTTGCCGGGCTGGCGCGCAAGCGCGCTGCCCGCACCCCTTCCCTGGCGGCCATAGCGGTGTGGTCCCACCCGATCCCATCCCGAACTCGGCAGTGAAACGCACCCGCGCCAATGGTAGTGTGGCTTTGGCCATGTGAGAGTAGGTCACCGCCAGGGATCCCTTCCCAAGGCCCCCGACATCCGTGTCGGGGGCCTTTTTGCTGGCCGGGTTGTGTTCGGCCCACCCTGGCGATCACAAATATTTGCGCCAGGACAGCAGGTGCCAGCTACCGATACCCTCCTTGCACAGCCAGATTCGCTACAGTAGCGCCATGTATCTGGAACACTACGGATTGCTCGAACCCCCGTTTGCGACCGCGCCGGACGAGCGCTACGTCTGGATGTCGGAGCGGCTGGGCGGCGTGCTTGAACGTCTCGAACAGGAAATTCGCCGCGGGAGCGGCGGCATACTTCTGCTGACCGGTGAGTTTGGCAGCGGCAAGACACTGCTTGCACGCCTGCTGTTGGCGCGCCTGGAGCAGGCCGATATCCGCATCGCCCGCATTCGCTATACGGGCCTGAGTGCAGACCAGTTGCTGGAAAGCGTGTGTCATGCCCTGCGCGTTCCGCTCGAACCCGAGCAGGTTGGCAAGGGGCAGCTGATGATTGATGCCCTGAGTGCCACGCTGATGGATACCTACGCACAGGGACAACGCGTACTGCTGGTCATCGACGAGGCACAGGAGTTGTCCGATGCCGCGCTTGAGCAATTGCGCCAATTGACCAATCTGCAGACGCCTGGGCACAAGTTGATTCATGTCCTTCTGCTGGCCGCCCCGAGCCTGGAGCCCCGGCTGCAATCGGGCGCCTTGCGTGCTCTCGGGCAACGCATAGGCATGCGCGAAGAACTGACGCGGCTCGAAAGCCAGGAGATGGAACCCTATGTCCGCCACCGGATGGCGACGGCCGGCGCCGTCTCGCAGCCCTTCACCCGGCTGGGCTTGAAAAGCCTGTACCGCTATACCGGAGGCATTCCGCGTCTGGTCAATACGATTGCGGACCGTGCCTTGCGTCTCGGGGCTGCCATGGAAGAAAAACAGATTGGCGAGCGGCTGGTCCAGCAGGCTGCACGAGAAGTGCTGCCAGGGCATGCGCAATACTGGTTGCGGCGGTACCGCGGCAGGCTGGCATTGGCCCTGATGATGCTGGTCGCACTGTTTGTTTGGGGCTGGTGGCGTGTTGATTCCGTGGCGCCGAAGCCGACGAAATCCGCAACGCCGGTCGAGCTTGAACGCAAGGTGCAGCAACAAGCCGCCCGATTCATGGCTGCTTTGCCGGATGCTGGCCTGGCGCGTACAGCGGCGTGGAGCGAATTGCTTGCCCGCTGGCAGATTCGTTCAGACGATACGAATGTGCGCAGCGCCTGGGCGTGCAACAGCGTGATATTTCCTGGCTTCGATTGCGTGGCCGGTACCGGTACGCTCGATCAGCTCAGGCGCTTCGATCGTCCGCTGATTCTGGAGCTGAAGGCCACCCGGGGTACGCGGCAGGTGCTGTTGCTGGGGGTGGGTGATACCCGGGTACGACTGTGGATGGTTTCAGGTGCCGTTGAAGTGTCGCGCAAGGCGTTCGATGAACTCTGGACGGGTCATTTCCAGGCGGCATTTCGGGTTCCCTCCTGGATGCCGCTGCATGTACGACGTGGGCAGGTGGGACGTCCCGTGGCCTGGATTCGCAAACAACTGCGTCGGCTGGATGGGGACCAGAGCGCAGATTTTCGTCCGTTGATCTACGACGCGCGCATGCAGCGACGGGTGCAAACCCTGCAAAAGGCCTACGGCATTCCGGCAGACGGTGTCATTGGTCCGGAAACCCTGTTTGCCTTGACGTCCCTGGATGACAGCGGTCCGCACCTGGCTCGTGATGTTCCGTGATGCGGGTGGAGATGCCTGTGTTCGTCGATGTGCAGATGCCACAACGTACCGATCACCGATGGGCGACCGTCCTGCTTGTCATGCTGTGCCTGGCCGGCTTCACGCTGCTCAAACTTGCGAGTGCGACTCACGAGGCCACATGGATCGTTCGTTGGGGTACGGTGCCATCGGTCCTGTTCGACGGTTCCGGTTCAACCTGGCAGCGTATCCTCGATCCGGACATCCTGCGCTTGCTGACCGCATTGTTCATCCATGTTTCGTGGTTGCATCTGGCAGGAAACCTGCTTTTTCTGTGGATTTTTGGCAGGGAAAGCGAGCAGCGTCTGGGTTCCTGGCGCTTTCTGGCCCTGTTTCTCAGTGGTGGCATGGTCGCGAATCTGGCCGGAGCGCTGTCCTTGTCGGCTGCCCAGGCGCCAATCATCGGCTGCAGCGGTGCGGTTTCGGCCGTGGTGGGTGCCTATCTGGTGCTTTTCCCCCGGGCGCGTCTGGGTGTGGTGCTTCCGCTTGGCTTGTACATGGAGTTCGTGCGCGTGCCTGCAGCATTACTGATTGCCATGTGGGTCGTGATGCAACTGGCCTTCACCCTGGTAGGGCCGCAATACGGGCAGATCGTGTGGTGGAGTCACATCGCAGGGTTCTTGTACGGAATCGCATTCGCGCTTGCATCGCGTGCGACGGTCCGTCGGCGCATGCGCAGGTGAATCTCAGGCTTCGAACGTGTGGGCATCGGGGGCCTTTTCCGCGGGATTTGCAGACGCCTGTTCCTGCGAGGGTGTCTGGTCCCCGAACATCGAGCGATGGGTGGCGAACACGACCAGGGCGACGAAGGCATTGAAAGGACCCATGGCCAGCAAGGAAGCCAGCGCGGGGGGCAGGACGGTACCCAGAACGCGGGCGAGGGTCATCATGCCCAGCGCGATCAGAAACATCAGTATGCCCAGCAGGAAGTAAGGCCCCAGGTTGGTGCGGCAGGCCGCAAAGCTGCTGCGCATGGCCGTGAATGCCGTTTCCCTGGCCAGCATGATGCGTGCCGGCGCCAGGAATGTGAGCATGCTGACCACGAACGCGCCGAGCAGATAAAACAGCACCAGGAGGAAAAATGTTCCCGGGGTGGCCGAGATCTGCTGCGCTAGGATGCTTCGCAGCTGTTCGTAGGTGATCGCATCGGCGCCACTGCCGCCAGCCTGTGCCTGCAGGCTGGCAACCAGGGGCCCGATCACGGGGATGAGCATGGCGACCATGACAAACACGAGTCCAATCACGGGCAGGCTCAAGGCGATGTAGGAGCCAATGCGGTCACCTTCCTGAAAGGCATGAAACAACTGTCCGACACGCGGAGTACGTCCGGCGGCGGCTTCACGGGCAGCATGGATCATGCCGCCCATCAGCGCAGGGCCCAGGAACAGGGCAATGAAGAATCCGATAAGCCACGGAAGCTGGGCGAGCAGGGTATAGACCAGTCCCATCAATAGGAACGGCACGGGATGCCGGCGAAGCATGCCGAATGCCTCACCGATCCAGCGACGACTGTGATTGATGCCGACCTTGTTCATGCCTTGCTACCCGTTGCGGAATGCGAGGATTCTTGCATGTGGATCGTGCATCGCAAAGCCCGGTGCCCGGCCAGGAGGATGATGATCATGCCGAGAGTGCGTCGTCCGGTGGCAGCACAGAGAGAGCTTCCTCAACCGTGGTGATCCCGCGCACCACCTGGGCGGCGGCAGACAGGCGCAGGGGCTGCATGCCTTCCTCGCGGGCCAGGCGCGTGAAGTGTTCCATGTTGGTCTGCGGGCCGAGCAGGCTCCTCAAGGCGGGGCTCATGCGCAGCATCTCGTAGATGCCGGTACGGCCGAGGAATCCGGTCTTGCGACATTCCAGGCAGCCGGCCGGGGCAAATACGCGGTCAGGCATCGGCAACTCGAAACCGTGGGTGAGCGCATGCCAGGTCACCGGATCCTGTGTGGAGGGGGTCTTGCAATGCGGACACAGCGTGCGGACCAGGCGTTGCGCCGTGACCCCAGCCAGGGTCGATTGGATCAGATAGTGCGGCACGCCCAGATCCAGCAACCGGGTGATGGCGCTGGGCGCATCGTTGGTGTGCAGCGAAGACAGCACCAGATGGCCGGTCAGGGATGCCTGGATCGCCATGTGCGCGGTTTCCAGATCACGGATCTCGCCCACCATGATGATGTCCGGATCCTGGCGCATCAACGTGCGCACACCAGTTGCGAAATCCAGGTCAATGGACGGTTGCACCTGCATCTGGTTGAACTCGGGTGCAATCATCTCGATCGGGTCCTCCACCGTGCACACGTTGAGCTCGGGGCGGGCAAGGTGCTTGAGGGTGGAGTACAACGTGGTGGTCTTGCCCGATCCGGTCGGACCGGTGACCAGGACAATCCCGTTGGGCCGCTGGAACATGTGTCGCCAGGCAGCCTGTTCGCTCTCGGAAAAGCCCAGGCGGGAAAAATCCTGGGCGGCGATTTCCGGGTCGAAGATGCGCGCCACGACTTTTTCGCCAAAGGCCGTGGGCATGGTGGAGATGCGCAGCTCCACCTCGCGGCCGCTGGCCGAGCGGGTCTTGATGCGACCGTCCTGCGGGCGACGCTTTTCGGCAACATCCAGTCGCCCGAGGATCTTGATGCGTGCCGTCACCGCGGACATGACCGGAGCGGGGATGGCCATGACCGGCTGCATCACACCATCGATGCGAAAGCGCATCTGCCCTTCATCGCGACGTGGTTCCAGATGGATATCCGAAGCGCGTTGCTCGAAGGCATATTGCAGCAGCCAGTCGACGATGTGCACCACGTGGCGATCATCGGCGCCCAGCTCGCCGCCCTTGCCCAGTTCCACCAGTTGTTCGAAATTGAGTATGGCCGAAACCGGACCCGCGCTGCCTTTGGCATCATGCGCGAGCTGAATGGAGCGTTGGACGCCGTAAAGCTCGGTCAGATAGCGCTGGATGTCGAGCGGATTGGCGACCACCAGGCGCAGTTCACGCCGCAGCATCTGCGCCAGATCCGCAGCCCAGCCGCATTCGAATGGCTCGCAGGTTGCAAAAAGCACCGACTCCGGGCCCGATGCCAGCGGCAGGATGCGATGCCGCAAGGCGTAGGTATGGCTCACCACCCGCGTCACCGTGGGGGCGTCGATCTTCATCGGGTCGATCTTGCAATACGCGTAGGGACTCTTGCCGGCCAGCCATTCGGTCAGGCTTTCGATGCCGAGACGGCGTTGTTCCGGGTCGCGTCGATTGGCCAGCTTGGCTTCGGCGATGATCGCCAGCGGGTGCATCTCCAGGGGGCTGCGTCCACGCCGGACGCCCATGCGGACCTGCCCGGCATCGCCAGCAGCCAGCAAGCCGTCCCGCACCAGTTCGGCCAGTACTTCGTCAAGCCCGAGGCGGCCGCGCCTGCCCAGGGTCGATTGCGTATGCGCGCTGGCCACCATGCGCGTGCCTCCGTCGTTGCCGAAGGTATACTAACGCGCTTTGCCAGCCGTCAGGCCGAATCATGTCCGCGCCAAGCTTCCAGCAAGTCATCCAGACGCTGAACCGGTATTGGGGTGAGCACGGCTGCGTGTTGCTGCAGCCGCTCGATACCGAGGTTGGTGCCGGGACCTTTCATCCGGCCACGTTCCTGCGTGCCCTCGGCCCCGAGCCCTGGGCCGCGGCCTATGTGCAGCCCTCGCGTCGACCCACCGACGGACGCTACGGCGACAACCCCAACCGCCTGCAGCACTACTACCAGTACCAGGTGGTGATGAAGCCCAATCCGGAGAACATCGTCGAGCTTTACTTCGACTCGCTGAAGGCCCTGGGCATCGACCCACTGATGCACGATCTCCGGCTGGTGGAAGACAACTGGGAGTCGCCCACCCTGGGCGCCTGGGGGCAGGGCTGGGAAGTATGGCTGAACGGCATGGAAGTCACCCAGTTCACCTATTTCCAGCAGGCCGGAGGCCTGGAGTGTCGTCCGGTGACCGGCGAGATCACCTATGGCCTGGAGCGCCTGGCGATGTACCTGCAGAACGTGGACAACGTATACGACCTGATCTGGACCGAGGCGCCGCACGGCATCGTCACCTACGGCGACGTGTTCCACCAGAACGAGGTCGAGCAGTCGACCTACAATTTCGAGCATGCCAACGTCGATGCGCTGCTGGGCTGGTTCGACACCTGCGAAGGCGAAGCGAAGAAACTCGTCGAACTGGGTCTGCCGCTGCCGGCCTATGAGCAGGTGATGAAAGCCAGCCACACTTTCAACCTGCTCGATGCGCGCCGCGCGATCAGCGTCACCGAACGCCAGCGCTACATCCTGCGCGTGCGCACGCTCTCGCGTGCCGTGGCCGAGGCCTACGTGGCGCAGCGCGAGAAACTCGGTTTCCCCGGCCTGCGCACGCACAAGGAGGCCGCGCATGTCTGAGTCGCGTTCGCTGCTGGTCGAGCTGGGTACCGAGGAACTGCCGCCGAAGGCACTCGATGCCCTGTCCGAAGCGTTTGCCCGGGGCGTGAGCGCGGGCCTGAAACAACATGGCATCGCCCATGACGAAGCGGCCACGCGCCGCTTCTGCACACCCCGACGGCTGGCCGTGCATGTGCCTGCTGTTGCCGCAGTGCAGCCCGAGCAGTCCATTGAACGCCGCGGTCCTGCCGTCAAGGCCGGACGCGATGCCGAGGGCAAGCCGACCCGTGCCCTGCTGGGTTTTGCCGGTTCCTGCGGCGTCGAGGTCGATGCCCTGGACATCGTGGAAACGGACAAGGGGGCGTGGTACATCTATCGCGCCGTGCAGCCCGGAAAACGGCTGGCCGAGATCCTGCCGTCCATTGTCGAACAGGCGCTCAGGCAACTGCCAATCCCGCGCCCGATGCGCTGGGCCGACCACGACTACGCCTTCGTGCGTCCGGTGCACTGGCTGCTGATGCTGCACGGCAGCGAGGTCGTCGATGCGCGGATCATGGGTCTGCAAAGCGGACGGCAAAGTCGAGGCCACCGGTTCCACCATCCCGCCCCGGTGCATGTGGCCGATGCCGATGCCTGGCTCGGGGCCCTGCGCGAGGCCCGGGTGCTGGCCGATCCGCTCGAACGACGGCAGCGCGTGCGTGAGGAAGTGTCACGCGTGGCCGCAGATCTTGGTGGCCAGCCGCGTCTTTCCGATGAGCTGCTGGACGAGATCGCCAACCTCACCGAATGGCCAGTCGCCATCGCCTGCACGTTCGATGAGGCCTTTCTCGCCGTGCCGCCCGAGGCGCTGGTCACCACCATGGAGTCCAACCAGAAGTTCGTGCCGGTATTCGCCACGGACGGCAAGCTGGCGCGGCATTTCATCGGCGTGGCCAATATCCAGTCCAGCGATCCGCAGCAGGTGCGCAAGGGCTACGAGCGAGTCATCCGCCCGCGGTTTGCTGACGCCAGATTCTTCTGGGACGAGGACCTGAAGACACCGCTTGAGCACTATCAGCAGGCCCTCGAGCGGGTGACCTACCAGCAGGACCTGGGCAGCATGTGGGACAAGTGCGTGCGCGTGGCCGAACTGGCGCGTGTCACCGCCAACCGGGTCGGCGTCGACGCCGCACTGGCCACGCGGGCTGCCGCGCTGGCCAAATGCGACCTGATGACCCGCATGGTCGGCGAATTTCCCGAGCTGCAGGGCGTGATGGGGCGCTACTACGCGAAGGCCCATGGCGAAAACGAGGACGTTGCCGATGCGCTCGATGCGTTTTACCAGCCACGCAGTGCTGGCGATGCCGTCGCCTCGCGGCCGCTTGCGCGCGTACTGGCGGTGGCCGAACGCCTCGATACGCTGGCGGGAATCTTCGCAGTGGGCCTCAAGCCGACCGGCAACAAGGACCCCTTCGCCCTGCGCCGTGCCGCCCTGGGCCTGGCCCGCACCCTGATCGAGGGTGCGCTGGACATCGACCTCAAGGCAGCCTTTGCCGAAGCGCTGCAACTGCTCCCGGACGCCGCACTGGCCGCTGGCCTGACGCCGGCCAAGGGCGCCAAGGCGCCGCACCTGGATGCGGGCAAGCACCGGATGCAACTGCAGGCGGAGCTGTATGCCTTCGTGCTCGACCGCCTGCGCGGGTACTATGCCGACAAAGATGTGGGCAATGACCTTTTCGAAGCGGTAGCCGCAGTCGCTCCCGGCAGCCTGTTCGATTTCGACCGCCGTCTGCGAGCGGTGGCTTCATTTGCTGTTTGCCCGGAATCGCAAAGCCTGGTGGCGGCCAACAAGCGGGTCGACAACATTCTGCGCAAAGATGCAGGCATGGACAGCCCATCGGCCCTGCCTGCCGTGGACACATCGCTGTTCGAGCTCACTGCCGAACGGGACCTGCATGCTGCCTTGCTGGATGCCAGGGAGGACAGTTCACGCCTTGTCGATTCGGGGGACTATGAAGCCGCGCTTTTGCGCCTGTCCCGCCTGCAGGAACCGGTGGACCGGTTCTTCGACCAGGTCATGGTGATGGCCGAGGCCGAATCGATACGCAGAAACCGGTTGGCGTTGTTGCGACAGTTGCAGGCACAGTTCCTGGATATCGCCGATATTTCACGTATGCACAGTTGAGGGCGCCAGGAAGGCACCGACCCGCAACGTGAGGGCTGCTCGGCGCATGATGCTTTCGAAGCGGGTTGCCCTGTCGCCGTGCCCGCGCCAACGGATCCAGGTATCCCGGGAGGTCGCTCATGAAAACACGCATGCTTGGTACCGATGGACTCCGGGTTTCCGCGCTTGGACTGGGTTGCATGGGGTTGAGCCACGCCTACGGAACACCGGTGGATCGTCGTGCCGGCATCGAACTGATTCGCGCCGCAGTGGAGCGGGGGGTGACGATGTTCGATACCGCCGAAGTCTATGGTCCCTTCAGCAACGAGGAGCTGCTGGGAGAGGCGCTGGCAGGCCTTCGCGAGCGCGTGGTCATCGCCACCAAGTTCGGATTCGTCATTGGCGGTGCGGGTGGCATGGACAGCCGCCCCGAACATATTCGCGAAGTCGCCGAAGCTTCGTTGCGACGGCTGAAGACCGACTACATCGACCTGTTCTATCAGCACCGTGTGGATCCGTCAGTGCCGATCGAGGACGTGGCAGGTGCCGTGCGTGATTTGATCAGCGAAGGCAAGGTGAGGCACTTCGGACTATCCGAGGCCAGTGTGGATACCATTCGTCGCGCGCATGCCGTCCAGACAGTGAGCGTCCTGCAGAGCGAGTATTCATTGTGGTGGCGGGAACCCGAGGCTGAGATCCTTCCCGTCCTTGAAGAACTGGGCATTGGCTTCGTGCCCTTCAGCCCGCTGGGACGCGGATTTCTTGCCGGCGGCATCGATGCCGGTACCAGGTTTTCCGAAAACGACTTCCGGGCCGGTCTTCCCCGTTTCAGCGAGGCTTCGCGCAAGGCAAACCTCAGCCTCGTCGAGATCGTTGCCGCGATGGCACGTGACAGAGGCGTGAGTAGCGCCCAGATCGCGTTGGCCTGGCTGCTTGCAAAAAAATCCTGGATTGTCCCGATTCCCGGCACCACCAGGCTCCAACGCCTGGAGGAAAACCTTTCAGCAGTCGACATTGAGCTATCGCCAACCGACCTGGGGGATATCGATCAGGCCCTGGCTCGGGTGAGTGTGCAGGGCGAACGTTACCCGGAACATTTGCAGCGGCAGATCGATCGCTGACAGTCAGCATGCCTGCGGTTCATTGCGGGTCCATGCCTGCACGTTCGAGTTCCAGCTTGAGCGGCCCCAGGTGCCCTGCGTATCGCTTCCAGCGTCCCGAGGCGTCGCGATAGAGAGGTTGCCTTACCTGCCAGTAACTGGCGGTCTTGATGGTGTTGCCAAGGCGGTGGAAATCCAGGCATGCCCGGTTCCAGTCCAGGCCGGCGAAACCAAGGGCCGCCTCCAGTACCTCTTGCGGTGCACGCACCAGTGCGTCGTAGTCGACATCATGGATGTCATCGGGGTACAGCTTCTTCCAGTGCGCCATCAATCGCCGGTACTGCACGTAGTAGTGGCCGATGTCGTCCAGTGCCGTGGCGTAAGGCGTCACCCTCGGCTCGAGGTGCTGCATGAATATCGAAAGCCCGGTATCCAGCGGATGGCGAACGGTATGCATGATGCGCGCACGTGGGAAAAGCCACTTGATCAGACCGATCAGCAGAAAATTATCCGGCCGCTTGTCTGTGATGAACCGGGCACCGGAAGCATCGGGAAACAACTTCTGCAGGTGATTGAGGTACGCACGGGCAAGGCCCGCCATGCGTCTGGGCGTGGTGTCCGTCATGGCGTATGGAAACGGGGCAAGTTCATTTCTGACCAGTCGCGGCATCCACTCCAGTTCACCACCCGCATGAATGGCTGGGTGCCCGGCCAGTGCCTGTTCCAATAGCGTCGAACCCGAACGGAACATGCCGCAAATGAACAGGGGTTCCGGTGACGCCGGCTGTGGGTCCCGATCCGGTACGCGATGTGCAAACGACTCCATGATCGCCTTGACCAGACGTTCCTGCATCTTGCGGTCATAGGCTGGAGCACCACGGCGGCTGCTCGCATTGGCTTGCGTGAAGGCATCGAATGCCTGATCCGTGCATTGCAATCGTTCACAGGCATGTCCCAGCGCGAACCAGAGATTGGCGCGGGTGGGTGGGTCGTCGCAGTGACGTGCGGCGTGCGACAGTTGCCCGAGAAGGGGGTCGTCCAGGCTTGCCGGTGGCTGCAGGCGGCAAAGCCTGGCCAGGGCTTCGTCGCGATGGCGTGTGTCGTGGCCGTGGTTCGAGTCGAGGATCTTCCGGTAGCAGTCGGCTGCTGCGGTGCGCTGACCACGTTCTTCGTGCAGGTTGCCGAGGTTGAGCAGCGCAGGCTGATAATCCGGCTGAAGATCCAGAGCAGCACGCAATTCGACTTCTGCCGCTGCATGGCGGTTAAGGTGAGTGGAACAGATCACAGCCCGGTTCAGGTGTACTTCCTGGGGATCGGACACGCTTGCATCGAGTGCGCGCTGGTAGGCTTCAAGCGCTGCTTCGAATTGCCCGTCGGACTTGAGTGCATAACCCAGGTTGTACCAGACATCGGCCAGTTCGGGCTCGATGGACAGTACGCGCCGATAGCTCCGGATGGCATCCTTGAATCGTCCCCGATCCAGGAAGGCATCAGCCTCGTTTCGCCACGCGAGGGTTTGTGCGGATCCGGAGCATTGATTCATGTGTGCTGGTGCTTTTACTGTTTCTGGAAGAAAGGCCCAATGGCTCCGATGGGTGCCAAACCCCGTCTTCATGGCATGGTAGCCGAGGTGCCTTGGCAGGACCCATGCGCCATGCCGTGCCGGCACCGGAGCAAGGGCTGCCTTCGCATGAGGATGGCACAGCGTACAACCCGCAGGCGTGGGTGATCATACGACGCGAATGTTTGCAGCGAGCACACCATGGCCGGCAACCCCACAAACGACAAGACACTCGATTCGCACCAACTGCAACAGCTGGCCGAAGCCGAGGCAGCCTTGCGGTCAGGGCACCTGTCCCGGGCCGCCGGGCAGGCTCGGACCCTTGCCCTTCAGGCACCGCATGCCGTCGATGCCTGGCACATCCTGGCCGTGGCGCTGGCCCAGAGCGACGATGCCATGGAAGCCCTTGGGCCTTTCCGCAAGGCGTTGGAACTTGCACCTGACAACCCGGCCCTGCTGGCCAATTTCGCCACGGCGCTGCGTCGGGTGGGGCAGGTCCGTGAGGCGGTGCCGTTGTGGCAGCGCGCCGTGGGCCTTGCGCCGACATTCGCACAGGCATGGCTGGACCTGGGGCTGACCGAGATGGACCTGGAGCATGCCGAAGCTGCGCGCGATGCCCTGCAGCATGCGGTCAGGCTGATGCTTGAATCGGCGACGGCGTGGCACGGCCTGGGCAACTCGCTTGCCTTGCAAGGGCGAACGCGTGAAGCCGAGCAAGCATTCCGCAGTGCGCTGGAATGCAACGCCCACCATCCACATCTGTGGATCAACCTGGGGCAACTGCTTCGACGGCAGGCGCGAGTCAGCGAGGCGCTGGAGTGCTTTGCGAGAGCGCACGAACTTGGTGGTGAAACGCCGCAATTGCTCGATGCGCAGGCAGGTGCCCTGCTCGACATGGGTCGGGTCGAAGAAGCCATGGCTACAGCTCGACGGATGACGCAGGGCTTTCCGCAATATGCGCCCGGGCAGCGCACCCTGGCCCAGATGATCTGGGAATATGCCGAGGATGGCTCCCATGGGCATTTGGCCCTGTCCGGTTTCGCCGCTGCCGTGCAGGCCTGCCCTGACGATGTCAACTTGCGACTGGGATACATCCAGTTGCTTCGTCAGATCGGCCACTCCGAACATGCACTCGAGCATATCGGGTTGTTGCGTGCACGGGGAGACAGCCCCGTGTTGAAGCGCGCCCAGGCCGACACTCTTGAAGAGCTCGGTCGTTCCGGGCAGGCCGCACCCCTGTATCACGAGTTGTATCGTGACCAGGCCCATCGCGAGCCGGGGCTGCTCAATGCATTTACGCGACATTGCCTGAAGACCGGCCAATGGCGGCGCGCGCAGTCACTATCCGCCGAGGCAATATCCATCGATCCGGACAATCAGGAGGCATGGGCTTACCGTGCCATCGCCTGGCGACAACTGGGCGACGAACGCGAATACTGGCTATGCGACTACGAACGCCTGGTGACCATGGTGGAGATCGAGCCACCGCCCGGGTTTGCCGACAACGCCGCATTTTTGCGCGTGCTCGAGGGCTCACTGCATGCGCTTCATCGGGCCGTTCGTCAGCCGGTCCAGCAGAGTCTGCGCAAGGGCACGCAGACAGCGGGAAGCCTGTTCGGCCGTGACGATCCCGCCATTGCTGCGCTGGAACGGGCGATCTGCAAGGCCGCATTGCGCTGGATCGACACTCTGCCGGATGATCCCGGGCACCCGTTCCTGCGCCGCAGGAGCCGTGATATCCGGGTTCGCGGGTCGTGGTCGGTGAAACTCACAAGCAGCGGACATCACGTCAACCATATCCACCAGGAAGGCTGGATGAGTACGGCGTTTTACGTGTCCCTGCCTGCTTGCATGCAGGGCGCCTGGGACGACGCTGGCTGCATCCGCTTCGGACAGCCTCCCGAGGACCTGGGACTCAAGCTTGCGGCCCGTCGCGTGCTGCGTCCCCAACCCGGATACCTGGCGCTGTTCCCCTCCTACATGTGGCATGGAACCGTGCCATTCGGGGAGAACGCCACACGCCTGAGTGTGGCGTGCGATATCACTCCAGCCGGATAATGACAGTCGAGAAAAAAGCAAATATTTCTTGACACATCCGTTACAGAATCGTTAATTTTGAGTGGCCTTCCAGCCGACTATGTTGTTCTGGCAGGTGCCATGCACTGTCGGCCTCTGGAGGGGGTTGCGAACGTCTGATGCGTACCTTGGGTGCCAGTCATGGAATTTTCCGGGTCGGGGGCCGGCAACGACGCCCCGCTGAGGTCGATTCGTGCCCTGACACATCCAGGACTGTCTTGCATCAATTCTGCTCTTGGCAGGTATCAGCCCAAGGGTATGTTCCGTTCTGCAACGGTTTTATCGACCAGATAATCTCAACGTAGTACACACAGTCCGGTTTACGGACAGGGGAGATAGATTTATGAAGTTCCATCACAAGCCCTTGCACGGTGCAATCAAGCTCCTGATTAGCCCTCTTCCTCAGCCCGGAATCGCATGATTTGCGACGTCTCTAGCGCACCATGGCCCCACGATCCAGCGAGGACAACTCCCATGGCTATGAATGCGATCCAATTTCAATCGGGCATGT
>JALUXG010000022.1 GCA_027019085.1 Rhodanobacteraceae bacterium
GCCACGGCAAGGCAACGCCCGAACACGGCATCAGCACGCCGCGCTACACGTAAAACGGCATCACCATGGCGCCAAATGTGCGCGAATTGCCACTCGGCGGTAAACGTCATGAATAAAGCAGGCTAGGCGCACCGTGTTTAAACCACGGTTAACGGACGGGGAGGTAAGCGTTAAGCGGGGCCGGATGCTCGCGGTCCGCACGCCCATGGCGACCGGGCTGAACCCGGAATGCATCTTCAGGGGCCACTGTCGACGCATCATCGCACCGCGGCACGATTTTCCACTGCCGACGACACTTCGGACCGGTTTCCTGCCCGGCACTGCGGGTCAAGACACCTGAGTCGCTACAGGTGTCCAGCGTCGTGCATCGCGGCGACCAAGGCCTTGCCGTTGCCTCCAGCCGGCCAACCCACGATGCGCCTGACCACCTTGCCGTCACGCAGGACATAGAACGTCGGCGTACCCCAGTAGGTGATCATGGGCCAGCTGCGTTCATCATATACGTACACCATTTTCATGATCGTGTGGGTCCGGTTCCATCGCTGCATGAAACCGGGATCATAACTGCCGTCCTGGGGCATCACCCAGAGACTGTGCGCGAACACCGATTGCAGATCCGGCCGCTTTCCGATGTCGGACATGGCGCGGGAGACGAAGTGGCATTGCGGCGTGGCCACGACAATGACGTCGTATTTTCTCAGATCGACATTCTCGACCCGTACTTCATTTTTCGAGCTGTCCGTGCGCATGATCGAAGGACGGTGATCGTCGTATCCATCCGCGCGCCTGATGACCGGAAGCGGACTGCCGGTATAACCTGATTCGGCCAGTATCTTGTTCGCACGTTGAAAATCACGTGCCTTGATATAGGACTTGACCATGTAGTTACGGATAAGCGGAGTCACCTTGCCCCGTTTGCGCAGCTCCTTAACGTCCAATTCCGCGTCGTGCAGCACCGTCTTTCGCGTCCCGGCTGAAAATGCTTCCAGCGCGGCATGCCACAGAAGATTCACGTCCCGGGTGGACAGCTTGCCCAAGGCACCCGGATTCTGGAAACGGCCAAGCCGCGCTTGGTAGGCGTCGTTGACGAATCTGGCACGCGCCTCGGAGTCATAGGCCGTATCCGGTCGCGTGAAGGATGCCGTGTTGTCTCCCTGGAACAGGGCAAATGCCTTCTGCACCGGATCGTGGCGTGGCGCGGACACCCCGGCACCGCCTTTCGGCACCGCATACCGATCGGGCGTGGCCATGATGGTCTTGTCGGCGGCATTGGTAACGGCAGCACCCGTGATCAACGAGGTGGTGCGCTGCATGCCGAAAAGGCTGAGCACGCGATAGATCTGCGTCGGCGTGAGCTCATTCTGGAGCACCGCATAGTTGAAACTGCCGAGCCCCTTGTTTCCGAAGACCAGGCTCTGGATGAAACTCGCACGCCCTGCGTCGGACAGCATGCGAAGCGGCGAATTCTTCGGCATGTTGCCCATGTAGTTGACCAGATCCGACTCGGATTTTATTGGCGCCAGGGCAAGATCGATCTTGTATGGGTTGACAACGCCTTGTTGATCAGCAGCGGGCGTGTTCGACCCGCCCGAAGGCGCAGGGGCAGCGAATGTCACACCCGCCGATACTGCCAGGAAAACCGCCGCCGTGAGCATGGATATGCTGCTACTACGATTCATCGATATTCCATCCATATAAAGATATATCGACCATACATGGCGCAGCATATCCTCTTCATTTGGATGTTTGAATGCACAGATTCGGCTATTGCCGCAGATCCATCCTGCACCAACCGTTTACGGAAATTCAGACACGGCCGGAGCGGCACACCATGACGCCCCTCGTGAACCGCAAAGCCATGCCGAGAAATCGAACTGCAAGGCGCAAGAAATGTGGGAGTTTCAGCCGTGGAACTTCGCAGCGGGAGTGCGCCCGCCCTGGCGAACAGTTGCCAACGACGGTGCAGGGAGGAAGTGGAGCGGGTGATGGGAATCGAACCCACGTCATCAGCTTGGGAAGCTGAGGTTCTACCATTGAACTACACCCGCCGGGCACGGCGATTACATCGGGTTTGCCCGTTGCGCGCAAGTGCGACCGGATCCGTCCTGCCGGATCCGCCATGCGGCTGAACGCAGGAAAGACAATGCCTCCGCTACAATGGCGGCGGCAACTGCACCTTCCCGTCCATGACACCATGGCCCGGGATCCGACTGACTACTGCGAACAGCGGGAATGATCGATGCACATCCAGGCGGCGTTGACTGCACAGCGGGGCGGGTCGTGAGCGTGTCCGGCCCTGCCCGCGAATCCCGGGAATCGCCCCGCATGCGCCCGGTGCGCAGTTTCGTCCTGCGTGAAGGACGCATCACGCCGGCGCAGCAACGAGCCTTCGACGAGCACTGGTCGCGCTTCGGCATCGATTACAACGCCCAGGTGCTCGACCTCGATGCCGTTTTTGGTCGCCATGCACCGCGTGTCATGGAGATCGGCTTCGGCAACGGAGAAGTCCTTGCCTGGGCAGCCAAACATGATCAGAAACGCGATTACATCGGCGTCGAGGTGCATCGCCCCGGTGTCGGCCGCCTGATGAACGCGCTGTCGCGGCTCGACGCCCGCAACGTCAGGATCTTCCGCCACGATGCCGTCGAAGTGCTGCAGCACGCATTGGCGGAAAACAGCCTGGACGAGGTGCGGGTGTGGTTCCCCGACCCGTGGCCCAAAAAGCGCCATCACAAGCGGCGGCTGGTGCAGCCCGGCTTCGTCGACCTGCTTGCACGACGCTTGCGGCCGGGCGGTCGCTTGCACCTGGCCACCGACTGGGACGAGTATGCACAACACATGCTGGACGTGGTGGAAAATGCGAGAGGATGGCGCAACGAGATCGGACCGGGACGCTATGCCGATCGCCCTGCCTGGCGGGTGGAAACCCATTTTGAACGCAGGGGAAAGCGGCTCGGACATGCGGTCCACGACCTGCTTTTTCTCAAGAAATGACCCGCGGCTGCACATCGCGATGCACGCATGATCGCGATACCGCAGCACACACCCGTGCCGCACCTTGCGTCGCGGCCTAGCCAGAACAACCCGCTACGACAATCTCCATGGACAGCAGCGCAGCCGGCCTCAGCCTGACCCCCGACATGATCCTGGTGCTCGGGCTGGTCGCGTTCACCATGATCATGCTGGTACTGGAATGGATTCGCGCCGACATGGTGTCCCTGCTGGTGGTGGTCGTGATCGGCCTGACCGGGCTGATGCCGGCCACGCAGGTGTTCCAGGGGTTCGCCGGCAATGCCGTGATTGCCATCCTGGCGATCATGATCATGGGCGAGGGTCTGGACCGCGCCGGCGTGCTGACCAAGGCCGCCGCCTTCGTGATGCGCATGGCCAAGGGACGCGAGTCGCGGCTCGGCGTGGTGGTCAACAGCGTAACCAGTGTCTTCAGCTCGATCATTCCCAGCCAGGCCCTGGCGGGCTTGATGATCCCGGTGTCCAGCCGGCTTTCGGCGCGCACCGGTGTCCCGTTGACACGGATGCTGCTGCCGATGGCGTTCTGCATCCTCACCGCCACCAACACCACCCTGATCGCCAATTCGCCGTTGATCGTGCTCAATGACCTGATTGCCAGCGCCAACCGCAACCTGCCGCCGGGCGCACACACGATTGCCCAGTTCGGGCTGTTCAGCGTCACGCCGATCGGCGTGGTCCTGGCACTGATCGGCATCGGTTATTTCGCCTTTCTTTCCCGCTATCTCCTGCCTGCACGCGAAGACGACCGGCAGAAAGTGACGCCCGGTCGCACCGAGAGCTACTTTGCGGAAACCTACGGCATCGTCGGCAGCCCCATCGAGCTGACGGTGACCGCCGAAAGCGCGCTGGTCGGCATGAGCGTGGGCGAGGTCGAACAACTGCACGGCGCGCCACTGATCCTGGCGATGAAGAACGGCAACGATGCCCGCATGGCGCCGCCAGCCGATGAAATGATCTGGGTCGGCACAGTGCTCGGCGTACTGGGCGAACGCGAGGACGTGGAGGAGTTTGCCAACAAGCAACTGTGCCGCGTCGCGCCGCGCATGCGGCAACTGGCCGATCTGTTCAACCCCGCCCGGGCGGGCATTTCCGAGGCCGTGGTGCCGCCCAGTTCCAGTTACATCAAGCAGCGCATCGGCGATCTGCACCTCAGAAAGCGCTTTGGTATCGCGGTGCTGGCGGTCAACCGTGGCGAGCAGGTGTTCCGCGAGGAGATCCGCGGCATCAGCCTGCGTGCCGGCGATACCCTGGTCCTGCACAGCCACTGGAGCGATCTGGCCATGATGCAGGCCGACCGGGACCTGGTGGTCATCACCGATGTGCCCAAGGTCGAGCAACGCCCCGGCAAGCTGTGGCAGGCGCTGGGTTTCTTCCTCATGGCCATGGGCCTGGCGCTGTTCACCGACCTGACCCTGCCGGTGGCCATGATGGCCGGCGCCATCGGCATGCTGCTCACGGGCGTGCTGAGCATGGACGAAGCCTACCGCGCGGTGAACTGGCGCACGATCTTCGTCACCGCCTGCCTGATTCCCCTGGGCTGGTCGATGGATTCGACCGGCGCCGCAGCCTGGCTGGCGCAGGAAGTGCTGTATTACTCGAGCGGCGTGCCGCACTGGACGCTGCAACTGGCCATCGCCGTGCTCACCCTGATGTTCTCGCAGGTGATGTCCAACGTCGGCGCGACGGTGATGATGGTGCCCATCGCCATCAGCGTGGCCGTCGCCACCGGCGGCAACCCGGCTGCGTATGCGCTGCTGGTGGCCATTTCCTCATCCAACACCTTCCTGATCAGCTCCGGTCATCCGGCACTGATGATGGTGGCCGGTCCCGGTGGCTACCGTTCCCGCGACTTCCTGCGTGCCGGCTTGCCGCTGACGGTCCTGATGCTGGTCGCCACGTTGATCGGCATCAACCTGCTCTATCCCTGATGCCCTCAGGGCAAATCGGCGTCCTGCTCATCGAGCCATACGGCTTCGCCCTCGATGCGCACGCCGACCCGCTCGAGCGCCTCCCCCTGGCAGGGGCCGCTGATGCACAGGCCGGTTTCAATGCGGAAACAGGCGCCATGCGCCGGGCACACCATCACCCTGCCGTCCAGCAGGAAACGGCCGGGCGCCCAGTCCAGGCGCCGCCCGGCATGCGGACAGCAGTTGCGGTAGGCATGCACCTGGTCGTCGACTCGGGTGACGATGTAGCCATGCAGGGCGCCCGCTTGCAGCTTGTCGACACCGACCACATCGCCCTCGGCGAGGTCGGCATCCCGGCACAGATACGCCGGATGTGCGGACTGCGCGTCTTCCGGCACTTGTGTCACGGGCCATTCGTCCTCATGGTAGGAGGTGATTGTAACCGTTCGCGAGTCCGGACATGCCCACCCGATGGTTCATCCTGCAACCGCCCCGCCACCCGCTGGCGCGTTTTGCGCTGGCGGTGCTGGGCCTGGTCGTGTTCGGCGCCCTGCTGGTGTTCGGCTTCTTCGCCTTCCTGGCCCTGATGGCCGTGGGCAGCGTGCTGCTGCTTGTTCGAGCCTGGCGCGGTCGTCATGGCCGCCCGCAAGCGACGGCACGCAACGATGACCCGGACATCATCGAGGGTGAATACGTGGTGATCGAGGAATACCGCGAACACAAGCGTTCCTGATTGCCGCGCCCGGCGCTACACTGCGCGCCCGTCTTCCAGTCATCGCGCATGAACGCCCCCGCCTCCATCGCTACCGCCGCCTCGACGGATGCGGCCGCACCCGCCCTGCCGCCACCGCAGCGCAACTGGCTGATCCCGCTGGCCCTGCTTTCCCTGTACCTGGTCTGGGGCTCGACCTATCTGGCCATCCGCATCGCCCTGGAGAGCTGGCCGCCGTTCCTGATGGCGGCGATCCGCTTTGCCATCGCGGGCGGTCTGATGTACGCCTGGCTGCGATGGCGTGGGGTCGCGCCGCCGACACGCCGGCAATGGCGCAACGCGGCGATTGTAGGCACCTTGCTGTTGCTCGGTGGCAACGGACTGGTGTGCTATGCCGAACAGAGTGTCAGTTCGGGCATCGCCGCCGTGGCCGTAGCCTCCATGCCGCTTTTTGCCACGGTATTCAATGGCCTGTACGGGGAATGGCCGCAACGTTACGAGTGGCTGGGACTGGTGATCGGCTTCGGTGGCGTGGTGCTGCTGAACCTGGGCAGCACGCTGTCCGGCTCGCGTATCGGCGCCGTGGCCCTGGTCATGGCCGCGGCACTGTGGGCGCTGGGCTCGTCCTGGAGCCGCCGCCAGGACATGCCGCAGGGTCCGATGAGCACCGCCGCGCAGATGCTCTGCGCCAGTGTGGCGCTGGCGCTCACTGCCACGCTGAGCGGCGAACGCCTCCCTGCGCACCCGACCCCGACTGCCACGCTGGCCATCGGTTACCTGGTGGTGTTCGGGTCGATCATCGGCTTCAGCGCATACATCTTCCTGCTGCGCAGCGTGCGCCCGGCGCTCTCGACCAGCTACGCCTACGTCAACCCGCCGGTCGCCGTGCTGTTCGGGGTCCTGCTCGGTGGCGAGCATGTCGGGCCGGTCGACCTGGCCGGCATGGGCGTGATCCTGCTTGGCGTGATCCTGGTGATCCTTGCGCGAGGGAAGACCGCGCGCAGAATGCGCGCGGCGCAACGCTGAGCTTCATGATTCCCGCAAGGCCGTGGTGACCGGCAGGCGAGCGGCGCGCACCGCCGGGAAAAGTCCGCCGACCAGGCCGATCGCCAAAGCCCATTTCAGGCCGTTCCACAGCAGATGCGGCGTGACCCGGAACTGGAACACCACCTGGCTGAAGTTCGCGCCCAGGGTGGAGGCCGTGTAACCATTGAACAGCAGCCAGGTCACCAGCCCGCCGAGAATGCCACCCAAGGCTGCCAGCAACAGGGTCTCCAGCATCACCGACAGCACCACCGGCCCGTTGCGAAATCCCACGGCGCGCAAGGTGGCGATCTCCCGCGCCCGCGCCGCCACCGCGGCATACATGGTGTTGAGCGCGCCGAACACGGCGCCGATCGCCATGATGATGCCCACCACCAGACCGACGATGCGCAGCACCTTGGTCAGGCCTTCCGATTGCTTGGCGTAGTAGGCACGAGTGGTGCTGACTTCGACCTTGAGCCGCGGGTCGGAAGTCACGGCGGCCTTGAAGGCATCGAAGGCGCCCGGCGAGGTCAGCTTCACGATCACCGACTGCACGCTGCTGCCGCGCCGGTAGGCCGAAGCCACGGTGTCCAGATCGCCCCACAGTTCCGAATCATGGGCGTCGTGGGCCTGGAAGGTGCCGACCACCGTCCACTCCTGTCCGCCGAGACGCAAGCTCTTGCCGATCTTGAGCCCGGCAAACTGCGCCTCGGCGCCGACACCGGCGATCAGTTCGCGCAACCCCGGCTTGAACTTCCGCCCCTCGACGATGCGCACGTTCGGCCAGACCTTCCACGCCTTCTGACCCACGCCGCGGATCTGCACGTTGGCTTCGACCGCGGGATCGCTCTTCTTGGGCAGGTTGGCGACCACGGAAAGTTCCGGAGACACGATCGGCTTGCCCGCGGTATCGCGCGCGATACCGGGTGCGGCGGCGATGACGTTGACATCGCTGCGCGTGAGCACCGAATTGAGTTCAGCCTGCGAACCGCCGCGCAGCACGATCGCGGTATCGTCCGAACCGGTGCTGCGCAGCGTCTGCTGGAAGCCGTCCGCCATGGCCAGCAGTGCCACCAGTACACCGACCACTCCGGCAATACCGACCACGATTACCGAGGCCGACCCCAGGCGTTGCGGCAGGGTGCTCAGCCCCACGCGGGTCACCGAGAGTGTGCGCCACCCGCTGCGCGTCAGCACCAGCCACAGCACGCCGATCACCCCCAGTCCCAGCGCTTCGCGCCAGCCGAGCATGGACCACACCGCCACTCCGGCGGCAAGCCCCAGTACCAGGGCGCAATTGGAAAGAATCCGTAACAGACGTTTCATGGCGATCCCCCTCAGCGCCCGGTAAGGGCATCGACAATGTTCAGTCGCATGGCGCGCCAGGCAGGCAAAGTACCGACCAGTACACCGATCACGACCATCACCGCGATGCCGTCCACCCAGGTGGATGGCGGCAACGCAGGCAGGTTGACCAGGCCGCCGCTGCCGCGCGTAACTGCCGGCCCCAGCACGGCGGCTATGCCCAGCCCGATCAGACCGCCGATCAGGAGCAGCAGTACCGACTCAGCCAGCACCATGGCCAGCACACTGCGGCTGGAAAAACCCAGGGTCTTCAGAACCGCCAGTTCCGAAGTGCGTTCGCGTACACCCTGCGCCATGGTGTTGCCGGTGAGCAGGATCAGGGTAAAGAACACCGCGCCCATGATGGCGCCGACGATCAGGCCGATGTTGCCGATCTGCTTCACGAACGAGGCCTGGAATGCCTGCTCGGTCTGGGTCTTGGTCTCGTTGGGTGAATTGGCGGACAGGGCATCGATACGCTGGGCGACCCGGTCGGCCTGCGCAGGGTTGGCAAGTTTCTCGATGTACCAGCCCACGCTCCCGCTGCCGAAAGCATTGGCCTCGTTGAAGTACTTCCAGTGGAAGAACAGCGCCTGGTCCAGTCCGTTGGCGGCATCCTTGCTTACGTCGAAGATGCCGACGATGTCCATCGGCCAGGCCTTGCTGCCGTTCTTCATCGGGAAGATCGAGGAATTGAGGGGAATCTGGTCACCGATCTTCCATCCGTAGCGACGCGCCAGCACGCGTCCCACTACCGCTCCGGTCTGGGTGGCGTCGAATACCTTGCGCTGCGCTGCCGGCAGACGGATCTCCGGGTACAGGTCCAGGTATTCCGGGCTGATCGCATAACTGAACACCACGTTTTTCGGTTCCTGGTAATAGCCGCCGAACCAGTTGGCGTGGCCGACTTTTTCCACTCCCGGAACCGCCGCGATGCGGCTCGCAAGCGCCAGCGGCAGCGGCTGGATGATCGAATACCGCGAGGAAGTCACCAGTCGCTGCGCACCCAGCGCGCTCTGGCTGCCGGCATGGAAGGCGGCATTCACCGAATCGAGCATGCCGAACAGCAGGAAGGCGGCGATAATCGAAACCAGGGTGAGCAGCGTGCGGGCCTTGCGCCGGAACAGCGCCGCCCAGATCAGATGCAGGTATTTCATGACTGCCTCCTCAGGCCGTGGCCTGCTCGACCAGCGTGCCCTTGTCCAGGTGCAGCACGTGATGGGCGAATTCGGCGGCCTTGGGGTCATGCGTGACCATGATGATGGTCTTGCCGTGCTCGCGGTTGAGCAGACGCAGAAGTCCCAGCACCTCCTCGGCCGATTCGCGGTCCAGGTCACCCGTCGGCTCGTCGCAGACCAGCAGCGCCGGATCGGACACGATGGCGCGCGCAATGGCCACGCGCTGCTGCTGCCCGCCCGAAAGCTCGGCCGGCTTGTGCGAGGCCCGGTCCTCCAGACCGACCAGCTTCAGGGCGATGGCGGCGCGCTGCCGGCGCTCGGAGCGCGACAGTTTGGTCAGCAGCAAGGGGAGTTCCACGTTGCGCTGCGCGCTGAGCATCGGCATCAGGTTGTAGAACTGGAAGATGAAGCCCACGTTGGCGGCGCGCCAGCGTGCCAGTTCGCCGGCCTTCATGCGATCGATGCGCTTGCCGCCGACCGTGATGCTGCCCCCGCTCGGCGTGTCCAGCCCGCCGATGAGATTGAGCAGCGTGGTCTTGCCCGAGCCGGACGGACCCATCAGGGCAAGGAAATCGCCCTCGGCCACGTCCAGGTCGATGTGATGCAACACTTCGACCTTCTGTTTGCCGCGGACATAGGCCTTGGAAAGTTCGCGGATCTCGATCAGCGGTGCGGCGGAAGGTTTCAGTTCGGAAAGCGTTGCGTTCATGCGCGTACCCTCGTCGGGATGGAATGCGTGGGTGCCGGCTTCGGATCGCACGGCGATAAATACACCCCGTCGCGCCGTTGCGGCGTGTGCGGGGTTTTGTCCGCGGAGGTGATACGCATCATGCGCCTGCACCCTTTCGCGGTTTTACTTTTTCGCCATCGCGCAGACTGGCAGGCGGATCGGTGATCACTACCGTGCCGGCCGCCAGGCCGCGCGGAATCTGCACCATGTCGGACAGCTTCTTGCCGGAGGTGACCCCGACCCGTCGCGCATGGTCTTTCTCGACCGTGTACACCACGGATTGGCCGTCTCTACGGACCACGGCGGATGCCGGTACCAGCACACCTTCCAGCGGCTTGCTGTGCGGCGCGCTCTTTTCCAGGAACGAGACACGCACCCCCATCTGCGGGATGATGCGCGGATCCTTCTGGTCGAGCCCGATGCGCACCTTGACCGTGCCCTTGCTCTTGTCCGCGCTGGGAATGATCGCGATCACGTGCGCGGGAATCTTCCAGTCGGGATAGGCGTCGAGCACCGCTTCCACCGGCATGCCCGGCAGCACGCGACTGATGTAGGACTCGTTGACGTCCACGTCCACTTCCAGTGAATTCATGTCGACCACCGTGGCCACCCCGGTGCGGGTGAAACCGCCGCCCGAATACGGGGAAACGATCTCCCCTACCTGGGCGGCCTTGTCCGTAATCACGCCATTGAAGGGGGCACGCACGATGGTGTAGTCGAAATTGATCTGCGCCGCCTTCACCTGCTCATGCGCCGCCTGGGCCTGGCGGATCGTGGTTTCCAGTGCGGCACGGTCGGTGACCACCTGGGTGTCGGCCTGCTCGGCGGCCTGCTCGGACACGTAGGCCTTCCTGACCATCACATGCAGACGGCGCGCATTGTCGCGCGCCTGCTTCAGCACCGCGCGCGCCTGCGCCACCCGTGCCCGCGCCGCCGCGTACTGCGCCTTGGCCGCATCGAGCTGGGCCCGGTACTGGGTGTCCTCCAGCCGCGCCAGCACCTGCCCCTTGCGCACATGCTCGCCCTCCTCGACGTTCACCGCCACCAGGGTGCCGATGATCTGCGCCGACACAGTGGCCTCGCGCCGCGCCACCACGTAACCGGACGCCTGCAGCACCGGCGCCGCGCCAGCACCCGAGGCGGCCGCCACCGCCGTGGCGGTGCTCACCGTCACCGGACGATCGCGCAACACGTACCAGCCGCCAACGGCCAGCAATGCGATCACCACCACCACGACGATCGCCACCAACCACCCACGCCGCGGTCCCGGCTCGTCGTCATCGCGCTGACTACGGTCCAGACGCAACTGGTGCAGCAGATCGCCGCTGGAAGTGGAATCGTTCACCGATGCTTTCTCCGCGCTTTCGCGCCAGCTTGCCACAAGTATCCCGTTGTCCTGCTCCCGACAACAGCACCGGCCATCACGGAGTGCAGATGACAGGTGTCATGTGTTCGATGCGCATGGCTGATTGCTGTCCTGCAGGCTCACGCACATCCGGCCTTCGCTTCGATGTCATTATCACGCCCATTGGTAAGCTTGGGATGCAGCGGTATCCTTCGATCTGCATGCTCTGTCCTGGGTCCGATGCAGGGCTAAAATGTTCGGTCGGTGCATGCGGTGCAACCTGGCCGGAAAGCACAACACGATCTGGACCCACGGCCAGCCCCTTGGAACGTCCAGCATGGAACCCACCCGATGACATACCTCTTCGACCCTCCCGCACCGGTCAGCGTGCCCATTCTGGACAGCGGGAAACGCTTTCCGGTGCGGCGCATTTTCTGCATCGGCCGCAATTATGCCGAGCATGCACGCGAGATGGGCATGGAGGTGGACCGCAGCACGCCGGTGTTCTTCACCAAGCCCGCCGATGCACTGGTCACCGACGGCGCGGACACCCCCTATCCTCCCGCCACGACCGATCTGCACCACGAAGTGGAGATGGTGGTGGCACTGGCCGGGGGCGGACGTGACGTTCCGGTTTCCCGTGCCGCGTCGCTGGTCTTCGGCCATGCGGTGGGCCTGGACCTCACGCGGCGCGACCTGCAGGCGGCTTCCAAGGCCAAGGGCCTGCCCTGGGATACCGCCAAGGCCTTCGACTACAGCGCGCCGGTGTCGGCCCTGTGCCCGGTCGACAAGGCCCGCCCCGGGGACGACACGGTGCTGCGCCTGCGCGTGAACGGGGAGGTCCGCCAGCAGGCCGAACTGGCCGCCATGCTGTGGCGCGTGCCGGAGATCCTCGCCGAACTGTCGCGCCTTTTCGAACTCAAGTGCGGCGACCTTGTCTTCACCGGCACGCCCGCCGGCGTCGCCGCTCTGCAACGCGGTGACACTCTGGAAGCCGAACTGGGCGAGATCGCGCATCTGCGCACGCGCATTGTCGACTGATCGCGCCATGCCCATGCGCCAGAGTCGGGCAGGCGGGAGTCGCCATCCGGTATGACCTGTGCATCCATTCCATGCGCAGCTTCCCGATCGTGGCGTTCCGTATCTTGCTGGTGATCCGTGGCATGAACCGCATGAAGCGCATGCAGGAAGAAACGCACGCCGCGCCGGCTCCGCCATTGGCGGATGTGCTACTGCTGACGTACATTCGCGACCTGCTGAGAAAATTCCTGGCCACGAGGCGCATGGCTGACGCCTAGGGCGAAGGCGCTGTCCTCGGTGCGCACCTGGAAGCGCCTGGTTCGTCTTCACCGCCTTCCAGCGCCTGCAGGTTCCCCTTGATGCGCTCGAGCACATCGACCATGTGCTGCATGTCGGCCAGCTCGATGCCCAGTGCGGCATCGGCGCGCAGGCCACGCGCGATCTCTTCCATGCCGTCCGTGACCGTGCTTGCCAGCTCGGTCGCATGCAGGCGCCAGCAGCGGCGATCGCTCGGATCGGCGCGGCGCTCGACAAAACCCGCCGCCTGCAGGCGGTCGATCACCCGCCCCACGGCGATGGCCTCCATCTCCAGGAATTCGGCCAGTTCACTCTGCCGGATTCCCGGGCGAAGATGCAGGCACTTGAGTGCCCGCCACTGCGCACGGGTCAGGCCGAAACGCGCTGCGCGCCGGTCAAAATGCTTGCGCAACAGCAAGGTCACATCCTGGAGCAGATAGCCGAAGGGCATGTCCCGTGCTGAGGTCATGTTGGATGCCGTTCCCATGGGTATTGGCCAAGTCTACGACATCGGACACGTGGGCGTGCTGTATCGGAACATGCTGTAGATAAGCAGGCTGAAAACCGTCCTGCCTTCAACGACGCACCGCGCATCCTGCACAGACAAAACGGTGACGCCTCCGTAGACTGGATCCGGACATCTCCGGGTTCTGCACATGAAGCTCGTTCCCATGCGCGTCGACATCACCTCGCTGGCCGTTGATGCCATCGTCAATGCTGCCAACGAAACCCTGCTGGGCGGCGGGGGTGTCGATGGTGCCATTCATCGCGCGGCCGGGCCGCGCCTGCTCGCGGCCTGCCGCGCTATGCCCGAATTGCGGCCCGGTGTGCGTTGCCCCACGGGCGAGGCACGGATCACGCCCGGGTTCGACCTGCCCGCCCGCCATGTCATCCACACCGTGGGGCCGGTCTGGCGCGGCGGCAGACAGGGCGAACCGGAACGGCTGGCATCGTGCTGGCGCAACAGTCTGCGCCTGGCGCGCGAACACGATCTTCATCGCCTGGCTTTTCCCGCGATCAGTTGCGGCGTCTACGGCTATCCCTTGCACGAAGCCACGGCGCTTGCGGTGCGAACGCTGCATGGGGAGGGCGGTAGCGAGCCGTTCGAGGTGATCCTGTGCAGCATCAGCAAGCCCGTCGATGAGGCCTGGCACGCTGCACTCGCAATCGACAAGGGGGTGTAGTGACTCCCGCCGGACCTCTGCCAGTGGGACCCGTCGGAACGACCGAACAGGTCACGGCTGCCGCCGTTCCCACAAAAACCAGAGCAGCCTCCCCCTTGTAGACACTCTGTTCGTTGTCAAGCGGTTTTCAGTGTTGTGTAGAGCAATTTCGCATCGTATGGGTTGGGGTGTCTGATGATCGCCCAGATGGCCGTCAGGAGCTTGCGCATGATGGCGACGATGGCCTGCATTTTGCGCT